>CAJVXR010000073.1 GCA_913009535.1 uncultured Flavobacteriales bacterium
AGGAGTTAAATAAGTAAAGTCTTTTAAAAATAAATTTGATTTTTGAGTATTTAGCTCATTTAAATTTAATGTAGCTCCAACAACAAAATTTTCTAAAGAATCATGAATGTCATTAGAATAAGAGCTAAAAACTAAAAAGAAATTAATTAAAAGTATTTTATAAATCATATTATATAATCTTTTGCAAGATAAGAAAACTTAAAAATGAAATTAAAATGAAACTTGAAATATTTGAGGAATTCAATGTGATTATTGAGGATTAATTAATAAACTATATTAACATATTAAATTTTTAATTTACATACTTTAGCATAATGGTTAAAGAGATACAGCTACGTATAAATCTTGTTGAGGAGCGCAAAGAAGATATTCTACTATATAAGTCCTCTAAAAAATTAAACCTTAACAAAAATGAAATTTCTGGAGTCAAAATTTTACGAAAATCTATCGACGCACGTAAAAAAGAGATCATTTTTAATTACAAAGTAGCTGTTTATATAAACGAAGAAATCAGCGATAAATCTGAATATAACTTTGACTACAAAGATGTGTCAAGTGCAAAGGAAGTACACATTATAGGTTTTGGCCCAGCTGGTATGTATGCAGCTCTTCGTTGTATTGAATTAGGATATAAACCAATCGTGTTAGAACGTGGTAAAAATGTACAAGAAAGGCGTCGTGATATACGTGCCATTAATCAAGAACACATCGTCAATGAAAATTCTAACTATTGTTTTGGAGAAGGAGGAGCTGGAACCTACTCTGATGGTAAATTATATACAAGATCATTGAAAAGAGGAGATGTTAGAAAAATATTTGAAAGTTTTGTTTATTATGGAGCTACTGAACAAATTTTAATTGATGCTCACCCTCATATTGGAACTAATAAACTCCCTAAAATAATACAAAAGATTCGTGATACAATTATAAAGTTTGGGGGAGAAATTTATTTTAATACTAAGGTTGTTGATTTTGTAGTAACTAACAATACTTTAAGAGCGATTAGGTTAGAAAATAACGACGAACTAAATGTCCACTCGGTAATACTAGCTACTGGACATTCTGCAAGAGATATTTACAACTTACTACACAAAAAAAACATATCTATCAAAGCTAAATCATTTGCTATGGGGGTTAGAATTGAGCATCCACAACAAATTATTGATCAAATTCAATATAATTGTGATGCTGATAGAGATTCATTACTACCTGCTGCTGCATATAGTTTAGTAAATCAAGTAAATGATAGAGGAGTTTATTCATTTTGCATGTGTCCAGGTGGATTTATTGTTCCAGCCGCAACAGCTGCAGGAGAAGTTGTAGTTAATGGGATGTCTCCATCTAAAAGAAATAATAAATTTGCTAATTCAGGTATTGTTGTAGAATTAGATATAGATAAAGATTTTAAAAAATATGAAGAATACGGACCATTGAAAGGGTTAGAATTCCAAAAAGATTTAGAAAAAATCTCTTTTTATGCAGGAGGAAGATCTCAAACTGCCCCAGCGCAACGTGTAACTGATTTCGTTGAAGGTAGATTATCCTCTAGTTTAAATGACACCTCTTACCAACCAGGATTAAAGTCTGCCCCACTACACTCACTATTACCGAAAACAATAGGAAGTAGATTAAGAAAAGGGTTTATGGCATTTGGTAAAAAAATGAATGGCTATTACAGCGAGGAAGCTAATATAATTGGGGTAGAATCTAGAACATCATCTCCAATAAATATTCCTAGAAATGAAAATTTAGAACATATACATATTAAAGGACTATTTCCATGTGGTGAAGGAGGTGGTTATGCAGGTGGGATTGTATCTGCAGCTATGGATGGAGAACGTTGTGCAGAAGCAGCAATTAAAATGTATAAATAATAAAAGGTTGATAGATTTCTTAAAAGAAAAACTAACAACCGATTATTCGGGTTTGGCAATCCGAACAACAAATGTAATAAATTACTATCTATTATAACAACTATTTTTATATATCATGAAATCAAAATCAGGGAACACACACGAAAAGTCTAAAAAAAACAGCAAGGAAAATAAAGGTGGGTCATACAAGTTTAAAATGGCTGCGAAATATAAAAAACCTAAAACCCGCGGAGACAAAAATTATAATAAGAGAAACAAAAAATAGTTATTTATTGATTGATTCCAAATCAAATAAAAATGCATAAACAGAAGCTATCTCTTTAAGTGACTCAAAACGACCTGAAGAACCACCATGACCAGCATCCATATTTGTGTCTAAATATAGCTTAGAAGTATTTTTATCTAAATCTCTTAAACGAGCTACCCATTTTGCAGGCTCCCAATATTGAACTTGTGAATCGTGAAGTCCTGTAGTAACAAGTAAATTAGGATACATTTTATTAGTTATATTGTCATAAGGAGAATAGGTTTTAATATAATCATAATACTCTTTATCGTTAGGGTTCCCCCACTCATCATACTCACCTGTAGTTAAAGGGATAGTGTCATCCAACATTGTGGTTATAACATCCACAAAAGGTACTTGAGCTACTACTCCATTATAAAGCTCTGGAGCCATATTTATAACCGCACCCATCAGCAAGCCTCCTGCACTTCCTCCCATAGCATAAAGATGCTCAGGGCTGGTATAATTATTATTAATTAAAAACTTAGAACTATCTATAAAATCAGTAAAAGTATTTCTCTTTTTAAATAGCTTACCATCTTCGTACCATTGACGCCCCATATACTCTCCACCTCTAATATGTGCAATCGCATAAACAAAACCTCTATTTAGCAAACTCAGACGGACTGTTGAAAAATAAGGATCTATTGTAGATCCATAAGAACCATAAGCATATAATAATAATGGAGTATTTGAATTTATTTCTGTATCCACATGATGCACTAAAGAAATAGGTATTTTGGATCCATCTGAAGCATCAGCCCACAAACGTTTTGAAGTATACTTTTCTTTATTAAAATCAACATCTAAAACTTCTTGTTCTTTTAAAATACTCTTTTCTTTGGTAATCATATCAAACTCGATTACAGAAGAAGGAGTTACAAGTGATTGATAACCGTAACGTAATTTAGTAGTTTCAAAGTCAATATTTGAGGTTGTATACGCAGTATATGTTTCACTATTAAATGGAAGGTAATAACTAGTTGAATTATCCCAGGTAGATATTTTTATTTTATTCAAACCATTTTCACGCTCAGAAACAACTAGGAAATCTTTGAATATATCAACTCCTTCTAATAATACATCTTCCCGGTGAGAAATAACATCAACCCAATTTGCTTTTTCAGTATTGTTTTCTGAAGTTTTAGAGAGTTTAAAATTTTGTGCATTATCAATATTTGAAACTATATAAAAATAGTTCTCAAAATGTGATATACTATATTCTAAACCCCTTGTTCTAGCTTGAAATACTTTAAAGATTCCATCTGGGTTATTAGCATTTAATATCTGGTATTCAGTAGTTAATGTACTATAACTAGATATTACTAAATACTTTTGAGATTTTGTTTTATAAACTCCTACTCCAAATGTATCATCCTTTTCTTCAAAAACTAATTCATCATTCTCTGGGTTAGTATTTAAACGGTGCTTATAAATAGCCTCAGACCTTAGAGTTGTTTCATCTTTGAGGGAATAAAACAAAGTCTTATTATCATTAGCCCAAGTACTACTTCCTGTTGTATTCCATATTTCTTCTTTAAAAACTTTATTGGATTTAAGATCTTTAATTCGAAGATTATATTGTCTTCTTCCTGTTGTATCTAATCCATAAGAAATAAATTGATTATTTGGACTAATATTAAGCCCTACTAATCTAAAGTATGAATGATCTTTTGCCATTATATTACAATCAAATAGAAGTTCTTCTTTGGAGTCTAAACTTTCTTTTTTCCTTGTATAAATAGGATAGTCTTTTCCTTTTTCATATTTAGTTATGTACCAATATCCATTGTATTTATAAGGAACTGAGCTATCATCTTTTTTAATTCTTGATTTCATTTCCTCAAATAAATCTTCTTGGAATTTTTTTGTATGCTTTGTTTCTTGTTTATAATAATCATTTTCTTTATTTAGATAATCAATAACTTCTGGGTTCTCACGATCATTTAACCAATAAAATTCATCTACTCTTACATCACCATGAATTTTTAATTCCTTTGGAATTTTATTTGCTAGTGGTGGTTGGTTGAAATCTGACATAAGTTTGTTACTAGATTTATTATTACAAGAAAATATTAAAAGAGCTGCCAAAGATAAAAGTATAGATTTCATAAACGTATAATTAAGTAATTAAATTACGAAAAAGATACTAAGAAAAATCTGAAATAGATTTAGATGCTATATATGCACCCGTCCAAGCATTCTGAAAATTAAAACCACCAGTAACTGCATCAATATTAAGAATTTCACCAGCAAAAAATAAATTAGGATTAATTTTACTTTCAAAGGTTTTGAAATTAATTTCTTTCAAATCAACTCCTCCTGCAGTAACAAATTCTTCTTTAAAAGTACTCTTTCCTTTAACTTTAAAAATTGAAGAAGTTAATTGGATAGATAATTCATTGAGTTGACTTTTATTTATATCTGCCCAAGTAGTATTAGTTTCAATACCAGAGTAAACGACCAATTCTTTCCACAGTCGTTTCGGTATTTCAAATAAAGAATGATTAACTACCATTTTTTTTGACAGGTCACTTTTGACAACTTTAAGTTGTGACAAACATTCATTATAGGAAGTTTTAATGAAATTAATAGAAATATTAAATTGGTAATCCATAGCCGCTAGTTCTAAAGCTCCAAAAGCTGAAAGTTTTAAAATTGATGGAGCACTGAGGCCTTTATGAGTAATTAAAAGTGGACCATCTGTACTTAATTTAGAGTTAACTACAGAAACTTCAACATCTTCCACCACAACTCCTGGGATAGAATTAATTCTATCATCCTTAATATCAAAACTAAAAAGTGAGGGTACCGGCTTAATTATTGTATGGTTTAATTGATCCATTAGATTCCAGATCTTTGGGTTACTTCCTGTTGTTACTAAAATTTTACTACAACAAAAGTCACTATTGTCCGTATTTACTAACCAATTATCTCCCTTTTTAGAGATAGATTTAACAGAATGATTATATAAGATTTGAATATTTAATCGATTCGCCTCATTTATAAAACAATCAATAATTGTTTGTGATGTATTTGAAACGGGAAATACTCTACCATCATCTTCAATTTTTAATTCTATACCTCTATCTTCAAACCATTTCATGGTATCTCCAGTCATGTATTGGTGGAAAGGACCTAAGAGTTCCTTTTCTCCACGTGGGTAATTAGTGGTTAGTTCCGATGGTATAAATTGAGCATGAGTTACATTACAACGTCCTCCACCTGAAATTTTCACCTTTTGTAATCCTTCACTACCACGTTCTAGGATTAAGACACTTAGTTCTGGGTTAAGTACAGCAATATTTATAGCTGAGAAAAAGCCTGCTGCACCACCTCCAATAACAATCACATCTTTTTTCATAATGCAAATAAACCACTATTATTAATAACTTAATTAAATGTATATAATTTATTTACTAAATTTGAAAAAAATTAAAAAAATGAAATTTGATTTTTCTGAAGTAGAGTTAGATAGAATAATTGAAATGGCTTGGGAGGATCGTACTCCTTTTGAGGCTATATTATTTCAATTTAAACTTGCTGAAAAAGATGTAATAAAGCTAATGAGAAGTACCTTAAAAGAATCTAGCTTTAAAAGATGGAGAAAAAGAGTAAACAGTGGAGTAAGTCAAAAACACTTAAAGAAAAGAAATCCTGAAATCAATAGATTTAAATGTAGCAGACAAAAAGCTATAAGTGGAAACAGAATAAGCAAAAGATAATCTTTGAATTAATTATTTAAACAAAAAAAAGCCGCTCTAAATAAATAGAGCGGCTTTTTTATTAGTTAAAGTTAACTTATCTAATAATTAATTTAGATGTTTTACTTTGTCCTTCAATTGTTACTTTCACTAAGTACATTCCTGAACTTATTGAACTAACATCTAAAGTATCTGCACTTAATGAAGTGTTTATCAATCGCTTTCCAGTGATATCAAATACCTCAACATACTTCACTCCATTTACTGGAGTTTGTATTGTTACATAACTTCCGTTAGAAGGGTTTGGATAGATTCTCATATCTAGTAAAGTGTTATCTGAAACAGATAATCCAGCTCCACCAACACAAATTTCATCTAAATACCAGCCATCACCATCATTGTTAGTTAAAACAAAAGCAACATAAATTGGCGTACCAATGTATGCACTTAAATCAGCCTCATTATATTGAAATCCATTGGTTCCACTAATATTACCAATATTCATCTCTCCATATTCAGAGATTGTTACAAAACTAGCATGATCTGTTTGACTTGATGTTGACACTCTTATGCTATAAGAAGAATTATAATCAGAAGTATATGAATCAGCTTCATAGTAAGTCAACCAATCAGAATCTTCACCAGGCGTAAACATTGGAGTTACTAACCAATCTTCATTAACATCACCAGAATTTTCATAACCAACGAAAGCTCCTGTTCCACCATCAGTAGAAATAGTTGATGCTTCCCAGTTCGATCCAGTTCCAGCACCATTAGTACCTATGTAAGATGTCCAATCAGCAGGAGGAACTGTTCCTCCTTCAAAAGCTTCACACCAAGGACCAGTAATTACTGTAGAGGCTTCCGGTGAGCCTATTACAACACGTCCATGATAATCATTTTCTGCATTAGCATTAGGTCCATATACAGTGAATCCAAACTGAACTAGCTTACCTTCAGGTAACATACTACCATCTACAGTTACACTAAATTCACCAGCTTCAATAGGGAACACATAAGCTCCTTCAAGCATGTCAGAATAACCAGCATCTGGATCTAAACATTTAATGAAGTATACAGCATTGTATCCATCTACAAGTGTGTTTTCATCAACAGAACCAGTAAAAGTTAAATCTGCACCATTATATGTTTCCGTAGACTCAATTTGAGTTGTAGCTTCCATAAATTTGTTTCCATAACCTTCACCATTATCCCAGTATGCATCTCCAATATTATCAGCATAAGTATTAAAGTTAGGTTCTAAGACAATATTAGGTGTATCTACATTTAATGTAGTCTTAAGATCAGCTACACCCCATGATGAACCAAACTGATAACCACCTTGAGTTCCATCT
>CAJVXR010000074.1 GCA_913009535.1 uncultured Flavobacteriales bacterium
ATAATTTTTTCATATTATTTAATTTTTACCAACCTGGATTTTGAATTAAATTAGTATTTATAGTAAGCTCATCGATACTTATTGGCTGCAAATAATCTCTAGGGCTAGAGAAAGATCTACTTCCGACATCTCTTAGAGTATAGAAATCATCTAATGCTGACTCATCTACTGACCATCCTCTTACAGGTGAGTTTAAATAATTATCGGCTAATTTCCATCTTCTTAAATCATTATATCGATGCCCTTCAAAAGCAAACTCTATTAGTCTTTCTTGCTGAATAATATCTCTCAATCCTTGTTTTGTAGTATGTTTATTTACAGTCACAGCAATTGATGGATCACTCCAGGCATCTTGAACGCTTTGTATTCCCGCTCTTTCTCTTATTGAATTTAACATTGTATAAATTTCTTGTGTTGGTCCATTAAATTCATTTGCAGCTTCTGCATAATTTAAATAAAGCTCTGCTAATCTAATTAATGGCCAAGCGTATTGTACAATTTTATCGTATCCATCTCCTTCTGAATCAGGATGTACTATTTTCTTAAGTGCATAACCGGTAATTAAATAATCACTAGTATTAGCAATTCTACCATGAGTTTCCCCTTTTCTCATTTTCAGATTCCATATACTTCCCCAAGTTCTATTATATCCTCTGTCAAATCCAATTGATGCATAAAATCTAGGCTCTCTATTCAAATGAAGGTTTGCCGTTTCTTGGGCGTATTGAGCATACAAGTTTTGATCACTGTTAATCGAAGAAACTTCATATCTATTATTATAATCAAAACTTAAATCTTCGTTAATAGGTAAACCATTTTTCGTGTAATACATTTCAACTGATCTTAATGTAGGAGCAACCCATTGCCAAGCTGCTTCTACAGACGAAGAAGTTGGACTTTTCATTAGAGATCCTGCCTGAAGTTGCCACCAATTAGTACCAACAGGGTTTGAGTGACCCCAAAGAAGTTCATTATTCCATCTATCCACAATTGAGTATCTGATATCGTATTGCTTTTTGACGAGTTCGTCTTCATAATTTTCTTCGTCAAATGTTGGCGGGGTATCTATAAACTGATATAAACTAGCACCCTGAGCAATAGCTGTATCAAGAGCGTCTAAGGAAGCATCCATAGCTAACTGCCATTTGCTCTGATCATAGTTTTGATTAAAAAAGTGCTGTCCTTGATCATTCACAAACCCAGAGTAAAACTCACTATTACCATTAAATAGTGGACTTGCAGCAAACAATAAAACTCGTGATTTTATAGCTTTAGCAATTACTTGATCTACCCTACCTAGGTCATTATTATTAAGTACTCTTAATGGTAGATTGGTGATTGCAGAGTCAATTGTCTGAGTAATATAACTAACACACTCATCAATCGTATTTCTTTTAACTCTTACCTGTTCATCACTGGATGAAATAGGAAGATTCTCATCAGTAATAGGAATTGGGCCGTAATATTGTAATAAAGTGAAATGATAGTAAGCCTTTAAAAACTGCGCCTCAGCTTTCCATGCATCTTTCTCTTCTTGAGTCATATCTACAACATTATCCATGTTTTCGATTAATGTATTACAACTTCTAATACCTCTCCATAATGACCCGTGTCGTTCATATCCTGACCAATAACTCATTAGTGGATCAGATGATGATTGAAGTCCTTTCATTAATCTTATACCAGCTGTTTCCTTAGCAATTGGGGTAGTTAAAGCATCTGTTGCTGTTACATAAGAGCTATATAAATCATCATTTTTCGGTAAATAGCTATAACAGGTAGCAAGGGCCGTGTAAGCGGATTCTTCACGATCGAAAAGCAAATCAAGTTCTTGAGTTTGATCAGGAACAATATCTAAATATTCATCACAACTAGTTAGTGTGAGCAAAATAAGTAGGGAATATAATATATATTTTTTCATAATTTTTTTCTTAAAATTTAACTTGTAACCCTAAGTTGTATATTTTTTGTGGAGGATAGCCTAATCCATTTCCTCCCATTTCTGTATCCCAAAGATCAAATTTGCTAAAAGTCAGTAAATTTAATCCTGTAAAGTATATTCTTGTATTAAGTCCACTAAAAATACCAGTTGATTTTTCAGGTAAAGTGTATCCGAATTCAACATTTTTCAAACGAAGAAAATCTCCATTACGCTGCCACCAAGTCGATTGCTGTTGATTATTACTTATTTCATAGGTAGATAATCGTGGCCAAAAAGCATTTGGATTAGGATTATTTTCAGACCAATAATTGTCTGCAATTACACTTAAAGCATTTCTTTCATTTACAAAAGGAGATATATCATTTGGATTTATAAAAAAGGATACTTTTGCTGCTCCTTGCATGAAAACAGATAAATCAAAATCTCTATAACCAGCAGAAATACCAAAACCATAAATAATTTCTGGAACTTGAGGTGAACCTATAGCGGTTCTATCATTTTCATTTACAACCCCATCACCATTTAAATCTGTATATTTTATATCTCCTGGTAAATATGCGTTTCCAGATGATGAGAACCCATTAAATTGCTCTGGGGAATTAGCGATATCTTCGGCATCAATAAATAATCTTTCTGCTATTAGCCCAAAAGGCTGATTAACAGGATGTCCAATTCCACTTAAATTATCAAACTCATAATTAGGTTCCCCATTAACTAAAACCTCATTAGTTGCATATGTAAAATTAGCTCTTCCCGAAAGATATAACCCTGAAGAGAATGCTTGATTATAATCCAATGAAGCATCAACACCTTTTGACTTAACTTCACCTAGATTACTACTAATACCAGTAGTAAGACCCATTGATTCAGGAATGTAGTCCCTTTGCATATATATTTGGGTTCTATGTTCTTTAAAATAATCAACTTGAAGATTAAGTGCTTTATTAATTTCTAGCTCTAATCCGAAATTCGTTTTTTCTGCAACTTCCCAAGTTACATTTGGATTAGAATATCTGTAAATTAAATAACCATTACTATAATTACCATAATCTAATCCCCAAGAATAACCTGTACCTCCATCATTTAAATTAACATCTGATAAATAGAAAAATCTATCATTTGCACTTGATATTCCATCATTACCAACTTTTCCATGAGTGAATTTAAGTTTTAATAAATTGATACTAGATGACATGTCTTCAAACCATTTTTCGTTTGAGACAATCCATCCAAATCCAACAGATGGAAAAAAACCGTATCTGTTATCTTCAGCAAATTTTTCAGATCCATTATAACCAAAATTAAATTCAGTAAAATATCTTGCATCATAATTATAAGAAAATCTTCCTGAGATACCCATATTTCTAGATGGCAATGATGCAAAATCACTACTTCCACTAATCGTATTTAAAGATTCACTAAAATTAAATACTAATAATCCTCCAACTTCATGCTTTTCTTCAAATATTCTATTATACTCTGTGGTAAATTCATAATAAAAATTACTATTACTATAATTATTTATAGATGGACTATTCAAATACTCCGTACCCTCTTGGATTTGGTATAAGTAATTAAGTAAACCTTCTTCTGTTTCAATTTCAGCCATTCCATAATAGAATGGATTATAATTTCTAGAATTTTCATTTTCAGCATATGTTCTAACTGATGCCATTCCTCTAAACTTTAAACCTTCTGTAATAAAACCTAAATCTTGTTGTAACTGAACTTGAGATAAAATTGTGTTTGTAAATCTATCTTTGTAACCTTTAACCATATCAGCATATGGATTAGGAAATCCACCATTACCTTTATTACCAAATAGTGTATGGTTATAACCAAGATTATTCTCAAATTGATAATATTTTGGGAAATTCACAGGATTAGCTTGCATTACATTTCCAAAGATATCATTGGCACTACTACTTGGACCATTATATCTTTCAAATAAAGAATAAAACTTTACTGCAATTTTAGTAGTTTCTGATACATTTATATTGATGTTAGCTCTTAAGTTTGATCTGTTAATATCAATATTATTATTAAAGTTATTTAATGGATCTACTTTTAACAACCCAGTATCGTTATTATGGGAAATGGATAAATAATACTGTGCAATATCTCCTCCTCCATTAACGTTAAGATTTGCTTTTCTATTTAAAGTGTAATCTTTAAATAATTCATCGTACCAATTTACATTTGGATAAATATTTGGATCTTGAGAATTTATAGTTCCAAATATTTTATTGATAGAATATAAAAGTGGAGCAGATGGATCTCTTGATCTAGTTGCTTGGTTATACATATTCATGTACTCAACCCCGCCTAAAAATTCATTAGTTTGAGTTGGTGCTGAAAATGAATTCTCATATCTGAAAGAAACTCTAGCTTTACCTTTTTTACCTTCTTTAGTTGTAACTAAAATAACACCATTTGCACCTCTAGCTCCATACAATGCGGTAGCAGTCGCATCCTTCATTATAGAAAAACTAGCTATGTTATCAGGCTCCATTCTTGCTAGATCATCGGTAGAAACTTCTAATCCGTCAATTAGAATTAGTGGATTATTCGCATATCCGAAAGAAGTCACACCTCTAATAAAAAACTGAGCATTATCAGCACCAGGCTCGCCAGATGTTTGATAAGAAATCATACCTGCCATTCTTCCAGCTAGAGAGTTTGTTAAATTCGATGACGGAATTTTTAATTCAGAAGGATTTATAGTATTTATAGATCCTATTACACTATTTTTCTTTTGTTTTTGAAAAGCTACAACTTGCACCTCATCTAAAGACTCCAAATTCTCTTGCATGATAATATTCACTATACTTTGATCAGAAATAGTGATATTTTGAGATTCAAAACCTATATAAGAAAACTTTAATACATCATTTTTATCATTTGCTTTTAGAGCATAATTTCCCTCAAACGTTGTAGAAGTACCTGAACTAGTACCTTCAATTTGTATTGTAACTCCAGGCAAAGGCTGGCCTTGCTTGTCAACAACTTTACCTGTTACTAGTATGCTTTGTGCATAAATAATATTAGAAAAAAGGATAATAAAATAAAGACCTTTTTTTAGATTAATTTTTTTTAACATGCTACAAGATTAAAACGAATAATTCTTCACTTTTTTAAAGAATCAAAGATAAGATATAATAGCTTTTTATTTAAACTTTATACAATCAAAGATCTCTTAATAATCACATAAAAATAACTATAATCATCAGATTATTATAGTTAGCAGAAAAAAAAGTGGACTTATAAAAGTAAAATATAAGTTTAATCTATTGATTATTAGTATTTTAAATTTATTTAGTATAATTAAAGAAGTGGATTTTTAATTTAAAAAATAGTTGATTAATGACTTTATTCAATTTTCTTTATTAAATCCTCAAAATTATCTCTGTCAATTGAATTATTCTTAACTGTTGCTCTGTAATTATAGATTGTGTTAACTGAATACCTTAAAATTTTAGATATTTTTGAGCTATTAGTTATACCAAGTCTTATTAGAGCAAATATTCTCAACTCCGTATTTAGTTCTTTACTATTTGTTATCTCAAGCCTGTATTCCTCTTTTACAAGTTCCTTAAATTCATCAATAAAATTAGGATATATTTTCAAAAAAGCTTCATCAAAATTTTTGTAAAATATTTTAAGTTCATTATCCTTTAATTGTTTGGATTTTGTTAGCTCTAATAAAGCATTGTATTTATTAGAAGTAATATGATTTCTAACCATTTTTCTATACATATCTAAGTGATTAATATAGTCAGAATACAAATTCAGAAAAGTACCTAAATAATGCTCTTTCACTCTATCTGAACTTGATAATTTTTGATAAATCTTATTCAAATCTTGATTGGCAATTTTTAATTTAGAACTGGTGGTAGACACTATTTTTACTTGTTTATATATATATATTATAGTTATAAATAAGATCAGTGCTAATAGACTACTTATAACTAGCAGTACTTCTAAGTCAGTCTTTTGTTTTGAGCTTCTGTATTCATATGCCTTAGTAATCAGTGGCAATGTATTAGAAACAATAGTTTTTCTGTGTAATGAATTATAAAACTCAGCATCTTCATATGCATAATTTATATAGAGGTGGGCTCTTTCTATATCATTTTCTTGATACAATATTTTTGCTAAATCGGTAAGGGAGGCATTATCTTTTATAGATAATCTTATGTCAGAAATAGCTGAAAGTATAAGATTCTTTTTTTGATTATAATCATTAATTAAATCACTCTTAACACTTAATCTTAAAAGTGATCTTTCAAACCTTATTATTGAATAAGCTCTAGAGTACTTTTTTGTTAATTCTAATCTTTTATTATTTACTTGTAGGGCTTTTTCTACTTGACCAGCATCTCTTAATTCTTTTTCTTTAAGACTTAAATATGGTTCAGAATCTACTTGAAAATAAGTGCTCAGGGTGTCTTTATACGTATTGTATAATTTAGAATACTGTTTTTTACTTACATTAGCTACAGTGTTGTAACTAAGTCTAGAGTATCCTCTGGCATAGTTAGTATAATATTCGATTTTATTATGTCCTGATATACTTTTTGGATCTATTTCGTTTAACAAATCAATAGATTCTTTATAGCTACCTGATGAAATTAAGAGCTCCGTGAATTTCAATAATATTTTTGTTTCTAAATCATTGTTCTTTGTCTTTTTGGATAAGGATAAGTTCTCTTCAATATATTTAAAGGCTTTATTTAAATTATAGTATTCATATTCTTCAATTAGCTTGTTTCTTATAATTAATTCATTTTCAAAAGAGATCTCATCAATAGCTAGTTCAGCAATGAGTATGTTAATCCTACGCTCCTTATCATTATCATAATTAGAGCTACTCTGCATTGTTCTTTCTAATTCTATATACAAACTATCTAACGAATTGTTAGCATGTAAAAAATTGCCGATAAAAACAAGTACTATAAACAACTTTTTATTAATCATTTGATAACTCTATTAATCGTGCACTTAGATCAGGGTTAGACATATCTTTATCAAATGGAAACATTGGTCGTTTAATTCTTTTGAACTTTAATTGTCCTAAATCTTGGTCTACCCCACCGGGTGTTAATGCCATCACCCAATCTCCTCTAATTTCATAAAGTTCTGGAACAAGAT
>CAJVXR010000075.1 GCA_913009535.1 uncultured Flavobacteriales bacterium
TAAAAATCAAATTCGGATCAGCATGGCCAGGAGAAAACAAAGATAATGAGATAGTGTCTATTCCGGGTTTAAGAGGTCGTGATCCTAAAGAAATAACGCTCAAAAATCTTTCTAAAATTATTCATGCACGAGTAGTAGAGATAATTGAGCAGGTTTATGTAGAAATAAAAAACTACGGACATGAAGAGCAGAAGAAAAAATTAATTGCTGGGATTGTATTAACAGGTGGAGGAAGTCAATTAAAGCACTTGAAGCAATTGGTGGAATATATCACAGGAATGGATACTAGAGTTGGATATCCAAATGAACATTTAGCAGGAGATAGTGATAAAGAAATCACTAGCCCGCTATTTGCAACTTCAGTAGGATTAGTAATGGATGGATTACAAAGAATAGAAAAGCAAAACCAAGAAAATATCGATGAGGAATCTATTGAAGATGGTATATCAGATAATATTGAAAATAAAGAATCTGAGATTAAAAAACCTCCAAAACCCAAGATACCAAAAAAATCATTTTTAGATGATTTGACAGATAGATTAAAAGACTTTTTAGATAACGCAGAATAATAAAAAAATTAAAAAAATGAACGATAATTTAGACTTAGGAATAGCATTTGATTTACCGAAAAATCAATCTAATGTAATTAAGGTTATTGGAGTTGGTGGAGGTGGAAGTAATGCCATAAACCATATGCACAAGCAAGGAATTAAAGGAGTAGATTTTGTCATCTGTAACACAGATGCACAGGCTCTTAATACTAGTGGAGTTCCAAATAAAATTCAACTTGGTATTAATTTAACAGAAGGATTAGGAGCAGGTGCCAATCCTGAAATCGGATCTAAAGCAGCTATTGAAAGTGCGGAGGATATTAAAAACATGTTAAATGTAAATACTAAAATGGTTTTTATAACTGCTGGAATGGGTGGTGGAACCGGTACTGGAGCTGCTCCTGTAATAGCACAAATGGCCAAAGAAATGGATATACTAACCGTTGGGATAGTTACAATGCCATTTAGTTTTGAAGGTAAGATAAGAAATGATCAAGCTCAGATTGGTATCGAAACCCTTAGAGAACATGTGGATTCTCTTGTAGTAATTAACAACAATAAATTACGTGATGTTTATGGAAACCTAGGTTTTAAAGCAGGTTTTGCTAAAGCAGATGAAGTATTATCTACTGCATCTAAAGGGATAGCTGAAGTAATAACACATCATTATACTCAAAACATAGATTTACGTGATGCTAAAACAGTCCTTAGTAATAGTGGTACTGCTATTATGGGCTCTGCAACATCGTCGGGGAGTAATAGAGCACAAGAAGCAATAATGAAAGCTTTAGATTCTCCGCTTTTAAATGATAATAAAATAACTGGAGCTAAAAATGTTCTTCTTTTGATTGTTTCTGGAAATGAAGAAATTACAATTGATGAAATTGGAGAAATAAATGATCATATTCAAGAACAGGCTGGTTATGGAGCAAATATTATAATGGGTGTTGGAGATGATAGTTTACTGGAAGATTCTATCTCTGTAACAATTATTGCAACTGGTTTTAATATCGATCAACAAGATGAAATATCGAATACGGAAGCAAAGAAAGTAATTCATACTCTAGAAGAGGATAATGGTCTCTTCAGTCAAAAAAGTATACCGCAAGAAAAAAATGAAATTAAATTAGAAAACAAATCTGACGAAAAAATTGTTCATGTCTTAGAAGAAGATGAATTAATCATTAATGAAGATATACTAGTTACTAATGATAATATAAAAAGTATTGAAGTGGAATCCTATGAGATTATCACAAATGAGGTAGCTATAAATGAAGAAGAGACGAGTTTAATTCAAAATGAAGTTGAAGAAGATAATCAGGAGGATTTTTCTCCAACATTTGATTGGTCTTTATTTGATGATACATCAACAACAGAAGTAGAAAATAGTGAAGAGTTAATAGAATCTGAAATAAAAGAGGAGCCAATTATTGACGTAAATGAAATTGAGGTAGTTGATTATATTGAACTAGTTAGCACAGAAGAGTCAAATTCAGAGGGAGAAGTGATCCATGAATTAAGTGACCACATTGTTATAGAACCACTCTTAAAAGAAAACAGCGAAGATTTTGAGATGGATGTACTGATTGAAGAGGAATCTAATATGGAATTAATAAAAAAAGATAATAAGGTTGAGAATGAAACAATAGTTTCTTTAAAAGATGAAAAACTAATTGATCCATTAAATAGCCCAATAGCTGATTTACAGCTGCAAAGGTCTAAAGAAAGAAGACTTAAAATGAAGGAATTTAACTATAAGTTTAATAACTCAAAAATTGATGATATTGAAAAAGAACCAGCGTATAAAAGGTTAGGAATTGATTTAGAAGAGGTAAGTCATTCATCCGAAAATAACGAATCTAGGTTAACTTTAAATTTAGATGAAAATGATGATATACAATTAAGAACGAATAATTCGTTCTTACATGACAACGTAGATTAATAATAGTTATAAAATAATTACATTATGAGTTTAGAACAAGATATTATGAGTGCTATGAAAGATGCTATGAGATCCAAGGATCAAGTAGCACTAAGAGCATTAAGAGCAGTTAAGTCTGCATTAATTATTCAAAAAACAGAAGTAGGAAGTTCTTCTGAAATGAGCGATAAAGACGAAATGAAGTTACTTCAAAAGTTAGTAAAGCAAAGAAGAGATAGTGCCGATATATTTAGTAAACAAAATAGAGAAGATTTAGCTAAACCAGAATTAGAAGAAGTAGAAGTTATTAGTAAATTTTTACCTGCTGCAATGTCAGAATCTGAAATTGAGTCTGTTGTTAAAGAAACTATCGCCAGTTTGGGAGCTGAAGGCATGAAAGATATGGGTAAAGTAATGGGTGTTGTTTCTGGCAAGTTAGCAGGTAAAGCCGATGGCAAAACCATCTCAATTTTGGTTAGAAGTAATTTAAGTTAAAAGATGAGTAAAAATAAGGTTCCGATGGTTGATTTGATTGGTCAGTATAAAAAAATTAAAGACCAAATAGATCAAAGTATTATTAAATCTTTAGAAACCGGTAAGTTCATAAACGGCTCCATAGTTAAAGAATTTAGCAATAACCTATCTAAATATTTAAATGTTAAACATGTTATTCCCTGCGCTAATGGCACGGATGCACTTCAAATTGCGTTCATGGCTTTAGGTCTTAAACCAGGAGATGAAATCATATGCCCGTCATGGACTTATATATCCACTGCTGAAGCGGCTAGCCTTTTGGGAGTTAAACCCGTTTTTTGTGATGTCGATTTGACTACTTTTAATATGACAGCTAAAAATATTGAACAATTAATAAATAAGAAAACTAAAGCTATCGTTCCTGTTCATTTATATGGCCAGTCCTGTGATATGGAACCGATAGTTGAGTTAGCAAAAAAACATAATTTAAAAATAATTGAAGATAATGCTCAAGCAATAGGTTGTGAGTATACTTTTTCGAATGGAGATAAAATGTTTACAGGTACTATGGGGGATATCGGTACTACCTCTTTTTATCCTACTAAGAATTTAGGTGCATATGGAGATGGTGGGGCAATTTTCACTAGTAATGATAAGTTAGCTAAAAGGATAAAAATGATTGCTAATCATGGACAGTCAAAACAATATCAACACAAGACTATTGGATGTAATTCTAGATTAGATTCTATTCAGGCGGAAGTATTAAATATCAAATTAAAGTATTTAGACAACTATAATAAAGCTAGAAATCAAATGGCTGAGAATTATAACAAAGCATTTAGTGCTGTTGAACAATTACATACTCCTGCGTTAAATAAAAACTCTACTCATGTTTACCATCAGTATACTTTGAGAATTCATCCACTTTATAGAGATCCTTTAATAGCATATCTGAATGGAAAAGGAATTCCTAACAGAATTTATTATCCAATTCCTTTACATAAGCAAAAAGTGTTTTCAAAAATTGTAGATTCAAATTGTAATCTTCCCAACACAAACTTATTATCAGCTACTTGTTTGTCATTGCCCATACATACGGAAATTGAAAACTCTTCTCAAGATTTTATTATTGAAACAGTGTTAGATTTCTTTAAATGAAAAGAAAAGATATTTTAGTTACCGGGGGAGCAGGTTATATTGGCTCTCATACTATTGTAGAGTTATATAATTCTGGTTACAGGCCAATTATAGTGGATGACTTATCGAATACTTCATTAAATAATATAAGCGGAATAGAAAAAATAATTGGGGATAAAATTTCTTTTTATAAGATTGACTGTACTAATGAAGAGAAGATGAATGAGCTTTTTAAAAAGGAAATAAATATTGAAGGGGTTATACATTTTGCTGCATTTAAATCGGTTGAAGAGTCTGTAAGGGAGCCAAAAAAATATTATGAAAATAATATTGGATCATTGCAGGTTTTATTAAAAATTATGAAAAAGTATACGGTCCGTAATATTATTTTTTCATCCTCTTGTACAGTATATGGGAGTCCAGATATTTTACCCGTTAGTGAACTAGCACCCTTTAAAAAAGCAGAATCTCCATATGGTGAGACCAAACAATTGTGTGAAAAATTAATTGATGAAGTAGATTTAAATAGTATATCTCTTCGGTATTTTAACCCTGTGGGTTCTCACGAAACTTGTTTAATTGGGGATTGCTCTGCAGATAAGCCAAATAATCTTGTACCGATCATATGTGAAGTAGCCAGTGGTAAAAGAAATACTATGCAAATATTTGGTAATGATTATAATACAATTGATGGAACCTGTGTAAGGGATTATATACATGTTGTGGATTTAGCCAGAGCACATGTAAGTGCACTTGATCATATTTTAAAATCAAAAACTATTAAAACTGCTTATAATATTGGAGTTGGTAAGGGAGTTAGTGTTCAAGAAGTGGTAGACTCATTTGAACAAACTAATGATATAAAAATCTCTTATAAAATTGGTCCAAGAAGAGCTGGAGATGTAGAAGAAATCTATTCAGAT
This sequence comes from uncultured Flavobacteriales bacterium, assembly GCA_913009535.1. The sequence goes on from CAJVXR010000075.1 coordinate 5,007, forward strand.
AATACTAAAATTAATAAAGAACTTAAATGGTTTCCACTAATGAGTTTTCAGTCTGCATTAAAGACTGCTTGGATATGGGAAAAAAATAAATAATTATTCTCTTCAATAAATACTTTTTGATAGATTATCTCGTTTGTTTATTATATTCGTGATTTCTAATTAAATTCAATCTTGAAAAACTTAAAAGAATACAATTTTACAATAGATAAAAAGTCTAGAAATAATTTAAATAAACACGACTCTTTTGTTGTTTGGTTTACGGGACTTTCAGGTTCTGGGAAATCTACTATTTGTAATAGTTTAGAGGTAAAATTAAATAAAAGGGGAGTAAATACTTTTACTCTTGATGGAGATAGTGTTCGAAATGGTTTAAATAAAGATTTAAGTTTCTCTAATGAGGATAGGTCTGAGAATATTAGAAGAGTAGCGGAGGTTTCAAAATTATTCATTGATGCTGGTGTAGTAGTCTTAACTTCATTTATTTCTCCTTTTGAAAAAGATAGAAATTTAGCTAGAGAAATAATTGGTGATAATAATTTTTTGGAAATATTTATAAACACCAGTTTAGAAACTTGTATACATAGAGATGTTAAAGGCCTATATGCTAAATCTAAATCAGGTGAATTAAATGATATGACTGGTATTAACTCTATTTATGAAGCACCTAAATCACCTATGATTGAAATCAAAGAAAATTTCGAGCTTGATCAGTCGGTTAAAATGATATTTAATTTAATAGAAAATAAATTAAAACTTAATGATTAATAAGTATTATTTAAATCACATTGAAGAGCTAGAATCTGAAGCGATTTTTATTTTAAGAGAAGTCGCGTGTAAATTTGATAATCCTGTCTTATTGTTTTCTGGTGGTAAAGACTCTATTGTCTTAACTCATTTAGCGAAGAAAGCTTTCTTTCCGGCTCAAATTCCGTTTAAATTCTTACATATTGATACTGGCCATAATTTTCCAGAAACATTAAGTTTTAGGGATGATTTGATTTCAAATTTGGGATTGGATTTAATTATAGGTTTAGTCCAAGATAATATTAATAAAGACCCCTCAATTGAAGAGACAGGCGCTAATGCGTCTAGAAATTCAATTCAAACTATCACTCTTTTAGAAATGATAGAAAAACACCAAGTAGATGTAGCTATAGGTGGAGCCAGAAGAGATGAGGAGAAGTCAAGAGCAAAGGAGCGTTTTTTTTCACATAGAAATGAGTTTGGTCAATGGGATCCTAAAAATCAACGACCTGAACTTTGGAGTCTCTTTAATTCTAATAAAAATTATGGAGAACATTTTAGAGTTTTTCCACTTTCTAATTGGACAGAACTAGATGTGTGGAATTATATTAAGAGAGAAAATTTACAATTGCCTAACCTTTATTATTCTCATAAAAGAGAGTGTGTGATAAGAGATAATATGATATTGGCAAATTCTAATTATTTAAACTTAAAAAGTTCCGAAGAAATTAAAGAAATGACTGTACGTTATAGAACTTGTGGTGATATGACAATAACAGGAGCTATTGAATCTAGTGCCAGTAATGTTGATGAAGTAATTACTGAAATCAGTCTAATCAATACTACAGAAAGAGGAACCAGAGCAGATGATAAAAGAAGTGAGTCTGCGATGGAAGACAGAAAAACAACTGGATATTTTTAGTTATGGAAAAAGAAAGTCAAATTTTACGATTTACAACTGCTGGTAGCGTTGATGATGGAAAGAGCACGCTAATAGGTAGACTTTTGTTGGATTCTAAATCCCTTTATAAAGATCAGCTGGAGTCTATTGAAAATTCTAGTAAAAAAATGGGATTTGATTATGTTGATCTATCTCTTCTTACCGATGGGTTGAAGTCAGAGAGAGAGCAAGGAATTACCATAGATGTTGCTTATAGATATTTTTCAACTCCAAAAAGAAAATTTATAATTGCAGACTCCCCTGGTCATGTTCAATATACTAGAAACATGATAACTGGTGCTTCGACGGCAAATTTGGCAATAATTTTAATTGATGCAAGAAAAGGAATCTTAGAGCAAACCAAAAGACATACTTTTAT
>CAJVXR010000076.1 GCA_913009535.1 uncultured Flavobacteriales bacterium
AACTACCTTCTCCTGCGTACACTTTAGCTCCAGAATCTTCTCCCATATAAACTGCGGTTACATCATCATTTCCAAGAACTACAGAATTATCTGCTTGCCCAGTAGCCTCATATCCAATAATGGTTTGATTAGTAGCATTATCGGTGCTTGCCATTGCATTATAACCAAATGCAGTATTGTTACCTCCTGTGGTGTTATTATATAAAGATTTATACCCATGTGCGGTATTGCCCGACGCTGTGGTGTTAGAATATAAAGCCCTCCACCCAGTTGCAGTATTGTTGCCTCCTGAAGTGTTATTTCTCATAGCTGTATGTCCAGTTGCGACATTCTTATTCCCTGAGTTGTTATATGCTAAAACCTGATAACCCACTCCAGTATTTGATGATCCAGCATTGTTATCCCGTAAAGCCTGATAGCCAATAGCAGTATGGCCACCCGTAGTGGTGTTCGTTTCCATAGATCGGTTACCAATTGCTGTGTTTGCGTCTCCCGTAGTGTTATTCTTCAAAACCCCATAACCGAATGCAATATTAGTTTCCCCTGTGGTGTTATCTTCTAAAGATAGTGATCCATGTGCAGTATTGTATTTTCCTTCGGTATTGGAAAAGAGAGATTTATATCCAAATGCAGTATTGTAGGTTCCTGAAGTAATGTTATTAAGAGCTGTATCTCCATAATTAGTATTGAATTGTGCATTCATACTAATTGTGATCGTTAATGCTATAAGTGTAAGTGATTTTTTCATAGTAAATTGTGATATTATTCTTGTTTGATAATTAATTCTTTGAACATTTCTTTTAATTCGTCTATTTCTGATTGTTGTTCTTTAAGCGCATTAATAAGCACGGGTACAAGCCCTTGATAGTTTACCGCCAACATGTCTTTATCATCAGTTGTAACTAGTTCTGGAAATACTTTTTGAATATCTTGAGCCAATACGCCTATCTTTTGTTTGCCGTCTTTTTTCATTGTGTAGGTCTTTCCATCAATTAAGAGTAGTTTTGCAAGAGTGGCACCTAGAGATACTATATTTGCTTTGAGTCTTGCATCTGATGAAACCACAATATCGCCACTTACTGTTAGATCATTACCAACAGTAGTATTGCCATTAACCATTACTTTAAAAGCATCAGATTTTGCATTAGAAGCAGTGCCATTACCAATTACAAAGGCAGTATTTGCATAGTTAGCTTCCGTTGCGCTATTGGTAACCGTTGAGCCGCTTAAATTGTATTGTCCAATTACTAAAGAACCAAAATCACTAGCTATTGTGTTTTTCCCTATTGCTGTAGAAGAATTTCCGCTTGCTGTTGTTTGATATCCAATGGATGTAGAACCATAACCGCTTGCTGTTGTTTGATATCCAATAGATGTAGATCCAAAACCGCTTGCAGTTGTTTTAAATCCCATTGCAGTAGAGGCACCCTGGGTAGATGTAGTTTGATATCCCATTGCTATTGATGCGCTATGAGTAGCTTCTGTTTCAAAACCCATTGCGATAGATGTTTCTCCACTAGCTGTACTGTTATTACCAATTGCAGTAGATGTTACTCCACTAGCAGTACTGTTATTTCCAATTGCAGTAGAAGCAGTATTTGTTGCAGAGGTTTGATAACCCATTGCTGTAGACGTTATTCCACTTGCTAATGTTTCTCTTCCAATTGCTGTAGATACTGTATTGGTTGCAGAGGATTGATAACCAATTGCAGAAGCATTAGTTCCACTATTATTTGTGCCACTAGTAGCTACTTGTGCAGTGGCATTAATTCCGATAAATAATCCTACGATGGTAAGTACTTTTTTCATGATTTATTTTTGTTAGAAATATTCAATTGTATTGTTTTATGTGGTTCCGTATCCGTATCCGTATCCGTAACCGTAACCGTATCCATATTTATCAATAAATTTATCAGGTTTGGTGTCATCAGTAATAACATAGCCTATGTTTTTTGGCTTGTATTTTTCATTATATTCTAATAGAAAATTCACTAACTTTTTTGATGAGAAATACTTTCTAAAGACATGAATAACAAAGTCTGACTTTTGTGTTAATTTTAATGCATCAACCATCATCATCACTGGCGCAGTATCAAAAACTACGTAATCATATTTTTGCTTTAAATAAGTTATTAATACATTAAATTTATCATGCTCAAAAACATTATGACCAAAACTATTTGTTCCAACAAAAAGAGTATCTAGTTGATTTTCTTTTATTTTATATTGTTCAAAAAGCTCTTTAAAATCATTTTCATCATCATAAATAATATCTGTGAGCCCTTTTGGCTTTAATTTGACATTTTTATTGTCAAATAATTTTGATAAATCAGGATTTCCTAAATCAGTTCCAATGAGAATTACCTTATTGCCCGTTTTTGCTAAGAAATTTGAAAAATTATAGGCAGTATATGTTTTTCCTTCATTTTTAACACATGATGTAACCATGATTGACAATCCATCTTTGGATTTAGGAATTACCATATTAATATTATGGTAAATTCTTTTCATAAGTTCATATTGTATTGATTTAACCTCATTAGATGTCTTATCTTTTGTTAATTTTATGACACCTAAAAAATCAATATCCTGAAGTTTTAGTTTTAAATATTCTATATCAACGTAGAATGCTCTAAGAAAAAATAAACCTAATGTAAAACCAACTGGAAGAAAAAATCCGGCAAATAAAAACATTGCAAAAGTTTTTTTCGAATTGGTTTTTGAAATTACAGTGTAGTCAACTTCATTAATCATTTTTATATTTGGTTCTAAAGAGGATAAATTGATTAACGCTTCTTCTTTCTTTTGGGATAAATATGAATATAAATTATTTACAAGTAAAAGATCTTTCTCTAGATTACTTAACTCGGCTTCTCTAAGTGGAATAACTCCAATCATTAAATCGCTTTTTTGTTTAAAGTCATCATATTTATTTAATTTCATTTTTAGTTTATTAGTATAAATATTTAAACTATTAAGAATATTAGATCTTAAATCAACCAGTTGGTTTTGTGATTGTATAACAAGTGGGTTCTTTTCTGTAGCCTCAACCAGTAAATTATTCTTTTCTAAAATAATTTTGTTAAACTGTGAAACCATTTGATTTATATTTTCATTTTCAATTCCAATATCAGTTGGTAATAGATCAAATGAATTTTGTTTTTCAACTTCATTTATTAATTTAAGTGATAGCTCACTTTGTATTGAATTCGCAAATATTTTTTGTTCAATTTCGTTTATGTTATTTAACACTGAATTGGTCTGAGTTCCTGGCATATACACACCATTTGTGACTTTAAATTTAGAAATCACAGAGTTCAGCGAATCAATTTTTATTTTTAAATCGAATATTCTCTTATCAATAAAATCAATGGATAGTTTATATACACTTTTTTTCTCTCTAACATTATTATTTGTAATCTCATCAATAATTCCATTTAACACAAAAGAGTTTATTTCTCTGTTAGGACCAGAATAAGATATTCCATAAACATTTGATTTTTTCGGTTGATTAACCTCATATTTGGTCTTTAGTTCATTAATCGTTTGATTGACAGTAAATTGATCAATGATATAGGTACCCTGAATTATATTATTTAAGATTTTTCTCTTGTACTTAAATATTGAATTCTCAATTATACTTTCTTTTTTGGAAAATGAAAATGTGTTGTCATTTATTTCAATAATTACATTTTCTTTTTGATATTTAATGATGCATTGTTTTTGAGAGGTTTCATCCTTAAAAACAATTTCAAATGGCAATGATTCTTTTGTTAATACCTTATTTGATTTCCAAGTATATTTTTTTTGAAACCTATAATTAAGATCTAATTTCTCAACTACTTGTTTTAATATCAATGTTGATTTAAAAATACTAGCATGATCTTCACTCTCAAGTTTATTGTTATATAAAAATTGGTATTCATTATTATTAATAAAAGATGAAGGATCAGATTGATCTTCACTAACCATTATTGTTGCGTTTGTTTGAAATATGTCTCGTCGATAAGAATTAAATGCAATTCCAATAATCGAGAATATTGTTATGGATGTAATAATAATCCATCTGTGAGATAAAACTGCAAAAAACAACGCCATTACATCAATAGCATCTTCTTCTTGGATATGTGGATTATTAGGATTCATTATCTAGTTAATAATATAACTATGGAGATTAATAATGAATATGCTGCAGTATTTCGTAAAATCCCAAAATCAAATGCTAAAGAAGCATTATCTGGTCTTACGTATACTACATCATTTTGCTTTAGATAATAGTATTCTGAATTTAAAAATTCATTTGAAGTAAGGTCTAAATATTTTGTTTGAACTTTGTTATCTACGTTTCTTAGTAACATTACTTTAGTTGGGTCTGCATTTTTTTTAAGGTCTCCAGCTCTGCTAATTAATTCTGTGAAAGAAATATTTTGATTTATTACTTCAATTGTACCTGGCTTAGCTACTTGTCCTAATATTGAAACTCTAAAATTTAAAATCTTTATTCTTACATTAGGGTTAAGAACATATTCTTTTATGTCTTTTTTTATAGATTCGGAAAGTGAAGAACATGTCATTCCTGAAGCTTTTACAATACCTAGAATTGGAATATCTACATTCCCTGAGCTATCCACCAAATAGCCATCTAATTTTCTTGCTTCTGCATTTCTAATCGTTCCAATTTTATCCATAGATTGTTGTGCCGAAAAAATCGAAGTACTTTGATTATTTAAAGACGAAATATTTACATCAATCAAATCACCATAAGTTATGACAGCTTCTGGGATTTTTATTGAAGTATTCTCAGGTATATCTTTGAATAATATCTTATTGGTAGAACAGCTAACTAGAGACAGTAATACAAATGCTAAATTTTTATAGTATTTAAGATGCAAAAAAAAATGTATTTATGTTTATTGTGCATAATTACAATTTATTTGATGCTGTGATAAATATTATTTTTTAAAAATTATTGTCCTAATTTTCAAAAAATATCCTTTCTACAGATGAACATAGGTTGTTTAATAATATCTTAACAAATCGAGTTTACCTTTCTAGAAAACACCTATTATATTTTCGCTATAAAATTGTGTAGATGTTTTATTTAAAGCAGGTGCAGCAATAACTTCAATAAATATTTATTACTTCAAAAATTTATATTTATTCTTTATGAGGTATGTTTCAGAATAGCCTGTTTTGTGTGATATTTCTGAAATAGAATTATCACTTAGAATCATTTTTTTTGTTAACTCTATCCTTGATTCTTTGATATACTTAGCGGGTTTAAATTCTTTACTTAAATTATTCATTTCATTGTAATCTAATTGAAATTCAGATTCTAACATTTTCAAAGTTGCATTACCTAAGTTTTTATTAATAAAACGCTTTATATTGACAATCATTTGCTCGTCCGTGACATTTGTTTTTTTATACTTTTTTCTAAATAATATCAAAATAATAATAATGAAAATTAATACACCTAAATATATGTACCGTAAAGGATCACTAATTTTAAAATCTCTGAAAATTAATTTTCTTTCTAAATCTGACGCATTATCTATTGTATAAACCCCATGAATACTGCCAAAACTTATGCTATTCATGTTTTTAAAAACAGCACTTGAGTTGAATTCATCTACAATATAATTTTCGATAACCCTTTGCTTTGTCTTGTCAAAAATAGATAATCCATCATTTCCTGCTAAAAATATCAGATTATTATAATCTGATATTGTGTGTGGTGTAGATTTAACAGGAAATTTTTTACTTAATTTTAAACCATTTGTTGTTCTTTTTAAGTGTAATAATTGGTTTTTTGAAATAGCATAAAAATCATTTCCATTAATATCACTTTCTAAAATATCATTTATTTCATAACTGATATTGTTGTCTATAATCTCAATATTATTGGTATTAACATTTAATGAAACATATTTTTTATTGTCAATAAAGTGAAATTCAGCCCGATCATTAATTCTAGATTTTATCTTATTTCTAATTGGGATAATTTTATTTTGAATCGTATATATTAATTGAAAAGTATTTAATTTATAATCATATCTATAAATACCATTATCAGAAATTACTAGATAGTTAGAATTGTTTATACTATATATTTCTGAAATAATGCCGTATTCTCCTTTTGTTCTTATTGAATTATCATTATTGTACAATAAAGTTTCTTGATTGTTATTATAGCTCAAAAGACCATTGTAGCATACGAAAATTAAATCATCAAATTCTTTAATTTGCCCATCGGTATAGGATATTTTATTTAATTTATTTCCATTAATATAAACACCTCCATATGTGCCAATTGCGTTTTGACTTATTGATCTAACACTTCCAACAGGATTAAATGTGTATGAGAGGTTATTATAAACCAATAATTTCCCTCTAGTTATTATAACTAGATTGTCTTCTAAGTATGCGAAATCAGTTACTGAATTAGAATATATTTCTGGATATAGTTCTGGAGTTTTTTCAAATCGTATCGTAAAATTATTATTTTTTTCAAAAAGTGAATTTATTGGACCTGTGATTGACTGATCAAAAAGTGCTAGATCTCCAATAGAATTAATTTTAAAAATACCCTTATTAGAACTTACATATAATTCATTTTCATATGATACAAAGTTGTAAAAGACTTTATCATCATGAATCTTTTTAATAACAAAGTTGTTATTTAAGGATGTAATTACACTTAGGAAGTATAGAAAATATAACATAAAACAAAGGATTTAACAATGCAATAGTAGTTTTAATTTTTTGTAAAGACAAAAATTAATTTTTTAAAAAATTATCTTTTTTGTTAAATTTTTATCATATATATTTTATGGCAGTGTTTACTGGCAGAAGTTAAGAGCTGTTAGTTAAGTCTCTGTTTTAGAGGATAGAGCAGTAGGTAGCTCGTCGGGCTCATAACCCGAAGGTCACTGGTTCGAG
>CAJVXR010000077.1 GCA_913009535.1 uncultured Flavobacteriales bacterium
TAGAAAGCTATTTTGTAGCTTGTTTGGACCCGAGTTCGATTCTCGGCGGCTCCACCAATAAAAAACCCACTCAATTGAGTGGGTTTTTTATTTTATACAAATCCTCACCAAAATAGTTCGATCTCACTATCTTTGAATCCAAGCATTATTCCTAAAAATAAAATTTATTTTTGGGAATATTTTTTTTTGTCTTACATTACATATCTGTAAAAATTAACTATAAAATCTCAACTATGCCAAAAAAGTATGTAGACCTAGAAACTCTTAAATACATTCTTTACGATATTCATAAATTAGAAAATTTATTAACCAGAGAACGATTTCAAGAGCATGATTTAGAATCTTTAAATCTTTTCATTGATTCTGTAAAAGAATTTTCTGATAGAGAATTATATCCTTTTTTTAAAGAAATGGATGAAACACCAGCATATCACAAAGATGGAACCGTAATTGTTCACAAACAAGTAGAAACAGTTATGCATCAGTCTGGAGAAATGGGCATAATTGCGGCTGCTTTTAATTATGAAGACGGAGGGTTACAAATTCCTTTTTGCGCATTGCAAGCAGCAGTTTATATTATGGAAGCGGCAAATAATCATTTACCTGGTTATACAGGCTTAACACAAGGGGCAGCAGAACTAATTATAGAGTTTGGAAGTAAAACTTTAAAAGATCTCTATGTTCCTAATATGTTATCTGGAATTTGGGGAGGAACAATGTGTTTAACAGAACCTGAAGCTGGAAGTTCTTTATCTGACATTACTACAAAAGCAACCCCTACTAATAATGGATATTATAAAATTAGCGGACAAAAAATATTTATTTCTGGTGGTGACCATCAATTTGCAAAAAATATCGTGCATTTAGTTTTAGCAAGAATAGAAGGTGCACCAAAAGGAACGAAAGGGATTTCTCTTTTTGTTGTTCCTAAAAACAGACCAAAAAAAGATGGGGATTTAGAATACAATGATGTAATGACTGTAGCTGATTTTCAAAAAATGGGACAACGTGGTTATTGTACAACACACCTGGGCTTTGGAGACAAAGATGATTGTAGAGGTTGGTTGGTTGGTGAGGAACATAAAGGATTAAATCAAATGTTTTTAATGATGAATGGCGCAAGAATTGCAGTTGGTAGAGGTGCAGCCGCTATTGCTATGGCAGCATACAGGACATCTTTACAATATGCAAACGAACGAGCACAAGGAAGAAAATTAACTTCTGACGGAAAGAAAAATCCATTAGAAAAACAAAGCTTAATTATAGAGCATCCAGATGTTAGGAGGATGTTATTATTACAAAAATCAATTGCAGAAGGATCACTTAGTTTAGTGTTTTTAGCATCAAAATATCACGATATAATTCACTCAACAAATTCTCAAGAAGAAAAAGAAAAATATAATTTGCTTTTAGAAATGATTATTCCAATTGTAAAAACATACCCATCTGAAGCAGGATCAGAATCGGTAAATAATGGATTACAAGTTTTAGGAGGTTATGGTTTTTGTACAGACTTTTCTTTACAACAATATTATCGAGATATAAGAATTTCTGCTTTATACGAAGGCACTACTGGAATTCAATCACAAGATTTATTGGGAAGAAAAGTAACCATGCAAAATGGAAAAGCTTTGAAGTTGTTGGCTGCTGAGATAATGCAAACTATTAAATTGGCATCAAAAGATGATAGGTTAAAAGATTATGCTGCTGTTTTACAAGAAAAATTACAACTTTCTAATAAAGTATTAGATTATTTAATGCCATTTGCAGCAAAAGGAAATTACGAACGTTATTTAGCAGATGCTAACTTGTTTATGGAATATATGAGTATTGTAGTTTTAGGTTGGCTATGGCTAGAAATGGCTGTAGATGCTAATAACGAATTAAATAGTCCTAACAGTAAATATTCTAAGACGTTTTATGAAAGTAAAATACATACGATGAAATTTTATTTTAAATATGAAATTCCTAAAACAATTTCATTAGCAGAATCTTTAATGAGCAATGAAGTTGTAACAATTAAAAAAGACAAAGAATTTATCATCTAGTAAATATTAAATAAGTTTAATTTATCATTCAGTTGGTCAATAAATTATTCCCAAGAATATCTATTTATTTTTGGGATTGTTTTTATATATTTATAGATATGAAAATAAATTTATTGTCTTGTAATGCCCAAAGGCCAGATAAAAGAGCTATATCTAAATGTATAGTGGAGATTTCAACTAACATAAATGAACCCTTATCTAGTGAACTCACATCCATAATTTTAGAGGGGGATCCAGTAGATATTGAAATTGAAGATAAAAACTCTGGTTCAGCACTAAGAGCTTTAAGAAAGCTAAACATAGATTACGAGATTATTGAATAATCTGTTATTAAAATCTAGAAAAAAAATTCTCCTGTAGGTAGTTCTCTCATCAACATAATAGAATAAAATTAACATATAATTATTAGTTTGAATTTCTAATCCTTTAAGTATTAGTATACTTTTGTGCTTGATAAAACAACAATGAATCTACTTATAAAAATTATACTTATTTTTTTCTTTCATCTATCTATTTTAGGTCAGGATAAATACACAATTAGTGGCACTATATATGATAAAAGTAGCAACGAAACATTAATAGGAGCAACTATATATTTCCCAAATTTAAATGTTGGTACCATTTCAAACGAATATGGCTTTTATTCAGTCACTATTACTAAAGGTACTCATGAAATATCACTTAGTTACCTAGGATATAAAACAAAAAATGAGTCAATTATTTTAACAGATAGAATATCTAAAGATTTTTATTTGTTAGAAAGTTCCGAGAGTTTAGATGAAATTATAGTTCAAAATAATATTGAAAAAGTCAATATTAGGACAGCTCAAATGAGTATTAATAAACTAAGTTCAAAAACTATAAAACAAATCCCTGTAGTATTAGGAGAAGCAGATATTATTAAATCAATTATTCTATTGCCAGGAGTTACTTCAGCTGGTGAAGGTGCATCAGGTTTTAATGTAAGAGGCGGTGCAGCTGATCAAAACTTAATTCTTTTAGATGAAGCAATAGTGTTTAATTCTTCTCATGTGTTTGGATTTTTTTCTGTTTTTAATCCAGACGTAATAAAAGACGTTAAGCTATATAAAGGTGGGATTCCATCAAAATATGGAGGCAGACTATCCTCTGTACTTGATATATATCAAAAAGAGGGAAATAATAAAGAATTTAAGTTAACAGGCGGTATCGGATTAATTTCTAGTAGGATCTTAGCTGAAGGGCCTCTTAAAAAAGGAAAGAGTTCATTTTTAATTGGAGGCAGATCTTCCTATGCTCACTTATTCTTACCATTAATAGATAATAATAATGAAGCATATTTTTATGACTTAAATACTAAATTTAATTACCGACTTAACAAAAACAATAATATCTTTTTCTCAGCGTATTTTGGAAAAGATGTATTTAGTGTAAATGATAGTTTTATAAATAAGTACGGAAATGCTGTTACAAATCTTCGTTGGAATCATCTTTTTAATGACAAATTATTCTCTAACCTATCTATAATTTATTCAGATTATTTTTACGGACTTACTCTAGACTTTGTTGGATTTGAGTGGGACTCTGGTATTACAAACATAAATTTTAAATATGATTTTAATCATTATTTAAAAGACAACTTAAAATTAAGTTATGGAGTCAATAATATTTATACAAAATTTAACGCTGGTGAAATATTTCCAAATAGAGATGACTCAGGAATAATACCCTTTAAATTAACTGAAAAATACGCAAATGAGTTTGCTATTTACTTAGAGGCAGATCATACTATTTCAGACAATTTCACTCTAAAATATGGCTTTAGGTTTAGTAATTTTAGTCGATTAGGGCAAGATGAATTTAATAAATATGAAAATGATAAACCAGTTATTTACAATCAACAATTTCAAAAGTATGAGCCTGCAAATCCCAACGGAGTAGTAAATTATGAAAGAAGCGATATACTAGCAAGTTTTAATAATTTTGAACCTCGAATATCATTTTCATATTTATTAAATTCTGATAGTTCTTTAAAAGCTAGCTACAACAGAATGTCACAGTATTTACATCTATTATCAAATACCTCCTCACCCACTCCATTAGATATCTGGGTACCTAGTGGACCATTTATAAAACCACAGCTTTTAGACCAGTATGCAATTGGTTACTTTAAAAGAATCAAAGAAGGAGATTACTCTCTAGAGGCAGAGTTATTTTATAAGGATATTAAAAATAGAATAGACTACATAAATGGTGCAAACTTAGTAGCTAACAATGAAATTGAAACAGTAATTTTAAATGGCAAATCTAGAGCATACGGATTAGAGTTTATGTTCAGAAAAAGTGAAGGTAAATTAAATGGATGGCTAGCCTATACTTTATCCAAATCAGAACAATTAACATCGGGTAGAAACAGTAATGAGCCAGGAATAAATAATAGTAATTGGTATAATACTCCATATGACAAAACACATGACTTATCAATAAACGCTAGTTATGAATTTAGTTCAAAATGGAAATTTAGCACAAACTTTTTATTACAAACTGGGCAGCCGACCAACTACCCTGTTGGTCAATACGAATTACAGGGACTAAATGTACCTATTTATAATGATAATCTAAGAAATGCAGATAGACTTCCTGCTTATCATAGATTAGATATTTCTGGGACTCTCACACCATTAAAGAATAAAAAAAGAAAATGGCAAGGAGAATGGGTGTTTGGAATATATAATGTTTATAATCGTAAAAATGCAGCATCGATAGCTTTTTCAAGAAACACAGAGACATCTACAAATCAAGCAATAAAAACATCAATATTTGGCATAGTTCCATCAATAACACATAATTTTAAATTTTAAAAAAATGAAAAAAATTGTATTAGTATTGTTCAGTATATTTTTATTTTTTGGGTGTGAGGATGTAATTGAAATAGATGTTCCATCAGGTGAACCAAAACTAATTGTCGACGCTTTTTTTGAAGTTTACTATAACCAATCTCCTGTAACTGCCACAACTATTGTTAAACTTAGAGAATCAACGGATTATTTTGAAGAGCAAATACCAATTGTAACTACTGCTACAGTACTACTAAAGGATCTGACAAATAATATAGAGATTATATTTTTAGATGAAAATTTAGATGGAAATTATGAGCCTACTACACCATTTATACCTCAAAGTAACATCGAGTATGAGCTTAATATATATTACAATCAAGAGGTTTATAAAGGAGTTGCTAGTAAAATCTTAACATCTGGTTTTACAGATGCATTTCAAGGTGAGAATACCCTTTTTTCTGGAGAAGAAATTGAAATAAATGTTACTTTTATTGATGATGTAAATTCAGAAAATTACTATTTATTTGACTTTTCAAATAATTTATACCTCCCAATTGAAGACCGGTTTTTTAATGGTTCAATCTATAATTTCTCGTTTTTTTATCAAAAAGACGAGATTGAATTACCTTCAGATGTTTCCATAAAAATGTCTGGTGTTTCTAAAGATTATTTAACATATTTCAGGGTACTCTCTGGACAAAGTGGACAAAGTTCTGGTGGTCCTTTTCAAACCATTCCATCTTCGTTACTGGGAAATATTGTAAATATTACAAATAGTGAAAATTTTCCATTAGGATACTTTCATATTTCAGAAACAGACACCTATGATTTAAGTCTAATAGAGTAGTCTATTGCTATAATTTTGAATTTAAATAAGCATTTTAAGAAATGATTTATTTTATTTAAATTTATAAAAAAAAACTATGACTCATTTTAATAAGATTGTTTTATTACTTGCGGTCTTTTTATTTTTTTCATCTTGTGAAAATAAAAAAACTACTACAATACTAACATTTGCTGATTTAGAACTAAATAGAGGTGATCTATTACTGTGTGGAGACCCAAATTTTGGAGAAGTAAGTTTTTCATTGTCATGCAGGTACGATCTTCGTGAAACTTTTAACTTAGGCCTGTCGTTAATACACTCATTTGAATATGCCGAAGCTGAAAAAGCATTTGTAAGTATTTTAGATCAAGACTCTGAATGCTTGATGGCTTATTGGGGAACAGCTATGAGTATTTTAAATCATCCATTATCTCTTAAACAAAATCCAGAATCACTTAAGCGTGGAGAAGCACTTCTTGAAATAGCTAAGACATTAACTCCAAATAACGAAAAAGAGAAGGATTATATTGATGCTGTTAGTATTTACTTTAAAGATTGGCAAAATTTAGATACTAAAACTAGAAAAGGTAAGTATGAAGATAAAATGGAAGAGTTATACAATAAGTACCCAGAAGACGTAGAAACTGCTGTTTTTTATTCTCTAGCTATTTTAGCTACTGCGGATTTAAATGATAAAACATATAGTAAGCAAAAAAAATCAGGTAAAATATTAGAAGATTTATTCAAAACAAATCCAAATCATCCGGGAATTGCACATTATATTATACATAATTATGATTCTCCTGAGCTTGCTAATTTAGCACTTTCAACTGCACGTCAATATGCAGTTATTGCACCTGCTTCAGCGCATGCTCAACATATGCCTTCACACATATTTACGCGTTTAGGACTTTGGGAAGAATCAATCAAATCAAATATAGATTCTGCAAATTCTGCAGTATGTTATGCTGAATCAGTAAACCCTGAAGCAAGTTGGGTAAGTGAAATACATGCATTAGACTATTTAGTATATGCATATCTTCAATTAGGTGATAACGCTAAAGCACAATCAGAAATGGATAAAATGAAAGCAATAAAAGAGGTGTTTCCTTCGGATCACTTTGCATCAGCATATGCTTTAATTGCAGTTCCATCTAGATTAGCAGTAGAAAATAAAAATTGGGAATTAGCAACTAAACTTGATTTGCCTGATA
>CAJVXR010000078.1 GCA_913009535.1 uncultured Flavobacteriales bacterium
GTTCCGCTAGGTTTATCTACTTTATGTATATGATGAGTTTCATCTATTGAAGCTTTATATTGATTTTTATCGGACATTAGAAGAGCCAACTTTTTATTTAATTCGAAAAAAATATTGGCTCCAAGACTAAAGTTGGATGCGTATAAAAAACTGCCATTTCTATGCTCGCATAACTCTTTAATATTATCTAAATCATCTAACCACCCTGTAGTACCTGTTACAATCGGAATGCTATTGTTTAAACAATTTTTAATATTTGTAAATGCTGATTCTGGAGTACTGAATTCAATAGCAATATCAATATCTTTAATTAAGTTTACAGTACAATTATCTGTTTTAAAACTTATTGTATGCCCCCTGTCCATAGCAACTTTTTCTATTGCTTTTCCCATTTTCCCATATCCAATTAAACCAATTCTCATAAGGATAATTTTAAGCTCAGAGAAAGGTCTGATGTTGAGTTAATTTCATTAAAGTTATAAACTGGTGATAGCGATAGATTGTCATCAATGTTGTACTGCATTAAATGTGCGTCTACATTCGCATCAATTATATTCAGTGCATAAAGACCGATAGTTACTAGAATAGACATCTCTTTGTTTCTTTTTAATTGCTTTTGAGCTCTTACAAGGCCGTCATTTGAGATATTTGGTGTAAGGCCAGTTCCCCAAAACTCATCATCCGTAAAACCAGCTAGTCTTCTTTTATATGCACCTCTATATTTTTTATAGCTCTTGTTATTTTCGTTATGGAAATAAATACCTGTTCCAATAGCCCCATATACAATAGGTATTTTCCAGTATTTTTTATTATAAGCCTGTCCTAGCCCAGGTAAAATAGCAGAAAAAAACGCTGCTTTTGAAGGGGCTAATATTTTTTCATTTTCCTCTTTTTGATCCACCTCCTGAGAGAATATACTCTGAGATATAATTAAAGTAATTAAAAATAAAATTAGCCTACTATTATTCATTTAATAATTTATTGATTCTATTAAATTCAATTTCGTTTTCAAAATTTATAACAAAATTTCCTTTACCGTTTTTTTCTTTGGTAACATTGACATCTGTACTAAGTAAAGAACTCTTGAATTTTGTTTTTATTTTCTTAGTTGATTTTACAGTTTCGCTCTTAAGATCCCTAACAAGAAGTTCTGTATTTCTAACAGATAGGTTTTTAGAAATTATTTTTTTGTAAATATCTAGTTGATCTTGATTAGAATTTATATTTATCAACGCTCTACCATGTCCCATTGAAATAAACCCATCTCTAATTCCACTTTGAATTATTGGATCTAATTTTAATAATCTCAGATAATTGCTAATAGTGGTTCTGTTTTTACCAATCTTATCACTTAGCTCGTCTTGGGTTAAGCTAATCTCTTCAATTAATCTTTGGTATGATATTGCTATTTCGATAGCATCTAAATCTTGTCTATGTATATTTTCAACAAGAGCCATTTCTAATGAATCTTGATCATTAGCTTCCCTTATAAAGGCAGGTATTTTTCTTAAACCAATTTCTTTACAAGCTCTTAGTCGTCTTTCTCCAGAAATAAGCTGATAATTATTAGTTCCAATTTTTCTAACTGTTATAGGCTGAATTATTCCAATATTTTTAATGGAAACACTTAGCTCTTTTAAGGAATTATTACTAAAATTCGATCTAGGTTGAAATGGGTTAACAGAAATTTCATTTACTTGAACTTCATTAATGTTGGAGGTATTAGTATCTATTTTTTCTGAACTCAACATTGCAGATAAGCCTCTGCCTAATACTTGTTTTTTATTAGCCATTTTTAGTTAATTTTTAGAAATTAATTCTCTTGCTAGACTCAAATAATTTTCTGCCCCCTTACTTCCAACATCATAATTGATTATGCTTTCTCCATAGCTAGGAGCCTCTCCAAGTTTAACATTTCGCTGGATGATTGTTTTAAAGACCATTTCCCCAAAATGGTTATTAACCTCTGATACAATTTGATTAGCAAGCTTTAGTCTTGAGTCATACATTGTTAACAACATTCCTTCTATCTCAAGACCTGAATTGTGTATTTTCTGAATATTCTTTATTGTATTTAGCAATTTCACTAATCCTTCTAATGCTAGATACTCGCACTGAATTGGTATTAAAACAGAATTAGAAGCGGTTAATGCATTTAATGTGATTAACCCTAGCGAAGGAGCACAATCAATAATTATATAATCATAATGTACTTCACATTCTTGGATAGCTTTTTTTAACATATACTCCCTATTTGGTGTATCTACTAATTCTATCTCAATAGCCACTAAGTCTATGTGTGATGGTATAATGTCTAGGTTTGGAACATCTGTTTTTAAAACACAATCACTTATTTTTTTCGTGTGCTCAAGTACCTGGTAGGTGCCATTTTCAACTGTTTCAGTATCTATACCAAGAGATGATGTTGCGTTAGCCTGGGGGTCAGCATCTATAAGCAACACTTTTTTTTCTAAAACTCCTAATGAAGCAGCTAAGTTAACGGATGTAGTGGTTTTCCCAACACCGCCTTTTTGATTAGAAATTGCAATAATTTTAGTCATTTATAATGGTATATATGAAAAAATAAAAATACAACTAATTAGGTATATTTAAAATTTAACTTGTTAACATTATATCAGGGAGAAATCAAGATGAATAATGAGTAAATACTATTTATTCATCAATATAGAAAGTATAGTTTTAGCTGTTTCGCTAATTTTTGTGCCAGGTCCAAAAATTGCTGAAACTCCTTGGTCTTTCAAAAAGCTATAGTCTTGTTTTGGAACTACTCCACCAAGGATGACCATTATATCCTCTCTTTTGTATTTTTTCAGTTCTTCAATAACCTCTGGAACTAATGTTTTATGACCTCCAGCAAGAGATGAGATACCTAAAATATGAACATCATTTTCAATAGCTTGCTTTGCAGCTTCTTGTGGGGTTTGAAACAAAGGTCCTATATCCACATCGAAACCTAAATCTGCATAACTAGTTGCTATAACTTTTGCACCACGATCATGACCATCTTGTCCCATTTTAGCAATCAGGATTCTAGGTCTTCTTCCATCTAGGTTAGAAAACTCATTTGCTAAGTCAATAGCTTCTTGAAATGTACTGTCGTTTTTTATTTCTTTACTATACACGCCGGTAAATGTATTTATTTTAGCTTTATATCTTGAAAAAACTTTTTCTAAAGCAGTACTGATCTCGCCAATTGTAGCTCTGTTTTTAGCTGCTTCTACTGCCAAAGCTAATAAATTTTCATTACTACTGGCCCCTTTAGTTAAATTCTCTAAAGAGACTTGTACTTTTTTATTATCTCTATTTTCTTTAACATGTTTAAGTCTACTAAGCTGTAGATTTTTTACTTTTTTATTATTAATTTCTAAATATTGGATCTCTTCATCATAATCTACCTTAAAATCATTCACCCCGACAATTACTTCTTTTTTAGAATCAATTTTCGCTTGTTTTTTTGTAGCTGATTGTTCAATTCTCATTTTAGGAATACCTTTTTCAATGGCTTTAGTCATTCCTCCATAACTTTCAATCTCTTCAATATGTACCCATGCTTTTTTAACTAAACTATTAGTTAAATTTTCCAGGTAATAACTACCGCCCCAAGGGTCAACTGTTTTAGTAATTTTTGTTTCATGTTGAAGGTATAGCTGTGTGTTTCTTGCGATTCTAGCAGAAAACTCAGTAGGTAAAGCTATTGCTTCGTCTAATGAATTTGTATGTAAGCTCTGCGTTCCTCCAAATATCGCAGCACTTGCTTCAGTGCATGTTCTAGTTATATTATTAAAAGGATCTTGCTCTGTTAGACTCCATCCACTAGTTTGACAGTGAGCTCTAAGCATTAAAGACTTTTTTAGTTTGGGGTTAAATTTTTTAATTAATTTACTCCACAGCAACCTTCCAGCTCTTAGTTTAGCAATTTCCATAAAATGATTCATTCCTATGCCCCAGAAAAAAGATAGTCTTGGAGCAAAATCATCAATGCTTAATCCAGCTTCAATACCATTTTTAACATACTCTATTCCGTTACAAAGAGTGTACGCTAGTTCAATGTCATTTGTAGCTCCTGCTTCTTGCATATGGTATCCTGAGATACTGATACTATTAAATTTTGGCATTTTTTCAGATGTGAATTTGAAAATATCGGAAATTATTCTCATGGATTCTTTTGGAGGGTATATATAGGTATTTCTTACCATATACTCTTTTAGGATATCATTTTGAATAGTTCCTTTTAAATCAGTAATATTTACTCCTTGTTCTTGAGCAGCAACTATATAAAATGCCATTATCGGTAATACAGCTCCGTTCATTGTCATTGATACACTCATTTTGTCTAGAGGTATCTCATTGAAGAGAATTTTCATATCCTCTACAGAATCAATTGCAACTCCAGCCTTACCAACATCACCAGAAACTCTTTCATGGTCAGAATCATAACCTCTGTGAGTAGCTAAGTCAAAAGCGACAGATAATCCTTTTTGACCCGATTTCAAATTTTTTTGATAAAATGCGTTACTTTCCTCGGCAGTAGAGAACCCGGCGTACTGCCTAATAGTCCATGGCTTAGTTGTATACATACTAGAATATGGACCCCTTAAAAAAGGTTCAATCCCCGCCGCAAAGCCTATATGTTCTACTGGATCTAAATCAGTAATATTATAGCTTGATTTTAGTAAAATACCCTCAGACGTCTCAAATTTATCTAATTTTTCATTTAAACTAGTTAACTGTTCGAGCTCAATATTTTTAAATCTATCTCTACTCATTTTCTAATCGTTTTTTTTCAGTGTCCCTAGCTAATCTTTTTTTTATTAATGGCTCTATTAATGTTTTTTCAGATTTTCTAGTAGGGAAGGGGTTAACTTCTAATTGCCCTTTCATTTTCTCATGCTTGTTTATGTAAAGATTAGACCCAACTAAAATTTCTGATTTAGAATCAAATTTATCTTGCTCTTTTTGTGCACTTTCTTTAATTTTTCTTTGAAGAGTTCCATTTTTTAATAGATTTAAAAAGCTCGATTTAGAATCTAATTCTTTAAATAACTCAAATGATTTTTTTGTTAATTCATCTATTAAATAACTAATGTAATATGATCCAGAAATTGGATTTTTAACTTTATCTATTAGACACTCATGCTTAAGTATTAGCAATTGATTTCTAGAAATTCTACTAGAAAATTCGTTTTCATTTTTATAAATAGAATCGTAATTAAAATTTTTGATGGAATTTGCACCTCCTAAAATAGCAGCCATACATTCAGAAGTAGATCGTACTATATTATTATTGTAATCGTAAATTGTTTTATTTCTAGAAGATGGAGTTGCTATAATATGTACATCATTAATTGGATACTGGTAAGATTTACTTATCGTTTTCCATAAAATCCTATAAGCTTGAATTTTTGCTATCTCAAAAAAATAATTTGATCCTATAGCAATCTGAAAGTTAAGTTGATTAATAATATTACCTCCAAAAAGTTTAATATATTCATTTGCTTGGCACATTGAATAGGCAAGCTCTTGAACAATATTAGCTCCTGAGTTTTGATAGTTAGAAGATTTTAGTTGAACAACAGATTTAAAATGAGTTAATTTTTTAATTATATTTTTAAACTCTTTTGTGCCCTTACTATAATTAGATTTCCAATTCCCGGTAGATAGATAATTACCCAATAAATCGTAGTCTAGATGAAATAGAGTTTTATTTTCTTTTGCATAACTGTTTAAACTTTCGAATAAATCATCCTTATACTCATCTATTTTAAAATAGATATTTATATATGTTAAGTCTATCTCCTCAAATAGTAATTCAAGATTGATAGAGTCTTTATTAATGTGAATAGTTAAGTCATAAACCTCTTGATTTATTAGTTTTTTGATTTCTTTGTTTGAAACGGACTCGTGTTTTAGATAGATATTTTGACAGATATTCCAGTACTCAGGAATGTAGACATTGTTAAGTGATTTATATTTGTCTGTAAAAAAAGGTTTAATATTAATACCTTCATTAGAAACCCAATTGACCTCTTTGTTATAATCCTTGCCGTCTAAATCAAATTGAATTTGCTGCTTCCAGTTTTTTTCTGAAACTAATTCAAATTCTTTAAACATATTAGCAGTCATTTTTATTTTTTTACATTACTACTGTCAAACTCAATAATAAAAATATCTTCGTTATCTCTTTTCATAAATAATTCCTCCCTAGCATATTTTTCTAAACCACTGTCAGATTGAATTTTAGATAATTCTTTATTGTCTTTTTTTATCTCATTTTTAAAATACTGTGTTTCTTTTTTCAGATCGTTGATTTGCTCATTTAGTTCAAGATGAACAAGTGTTGAATTACTATCAAAAAACACCATCCAAACAATAAAAAACAATAAAATTATCACATAAGTGTTTTTTAAATAAGATGGGATTTTAAGCTTCATCAGATAATTTTTTTTTTATAAAATTAATAATTGTTTTATCACAAGCACTATCTATTTCATTATTATCTAAAACTATATCACAATATTTTTTCACTGGACTAATATGTAATTTGTGCATAGGATGAAGTAACTCCCTAAATAACTTAACTGTATTTTCTTTTTTTCTTCCTCTTTCAATTAAATCTCTATCTACTCTTCTGTTT
>CAJVXR010000079.1 GCA_913009535.1 uncultured Flavobacteriales bacterium
TTAGATGATAAAAATTTAATCCGAATCATAAAGAGAATTAAGGATGAGCATTTAATTCTTGCAAAAGATATTGGCATTATTTCATACAACGATACACTTTTAAAAGAGATTGTAGAAGGGGGAATTACAACCATATCAACCAATTTTAACTTAATGGGAGAACGCTTGGCCGAAATGATTTTAAATAGTGAATTCGCTCAAGTTGAAAACCCTAACCGTTTAATTCTTAGAAAATCACTATAGGAACTTGTATACACTAAAAGAAATAGAAACTAACGAATTATACTACCTTGAACTGGTAAGTTCTAATGGAGAATCAACAGCACAAATTTGCCTTAACCAAGGTGGACGATTAAGTGATTTTTCATTTGAAAACACTCAAATTGTTAAAGAATTCGATTCTTCAACCTATAAAGACAATTACGCATCTGCTATTCTTTTTCCTTTTGCTAACAGAATCAAAGACGGCGAATACACTTTTAAGGATTCAAAACATAAATTAAACTGCAATGAAACGGACAAAAACAATGCCATACACGGCTTAGTTTATAACAAAACATTTGTTCTTATTAATAAAAAGTTAACATCAGATTTCGCTTCTGTATCCTTGCAATATAAAAATTACGGTAAGGATAAAGGCTTTCCATTTAAGTTCCATATAGAATTAACTTACACATTAAGTAAAAACGGAATCACTTTAGCCATCAAAGTTAAAAATAAAGACAAAAAGACCTTCCCTTTTTCTATAGGGTGGCATCCTTATTTTTATAGTACTAATTTAAATAAGAGCACAATAAATTTTAAAAGCGATAAAAAATATGTATTTGATAATCAACAAATTATTTCAGGTACAACAGCTTTAAATCTTCAAATGCCATTTAAACTAAAAGATGTGAAATTAGATGATGGTTATCCACTTGAAACCAACGAAATTGATTTTTCAACACCAGAATATGATTTTAATATAAGTTCTACATCAAAAGAAAACTTTCTGCAACTCTACACTCCAGTTCAGCCCAATGTTATTGCTATTGAACCAATGACTGGTGCTGCGGATAATTTTAATAATAAAATAGGGTTACAAACACTGCAACCAGATGACACTTACCTTGTGAAATGGAATATGGCAATTGAAACTTCTATTACTAAACTAAATACTAACCATCTAATTGATAAACTATGCAATTCTTAACATTCATCGGGTTTACAGCATTTGTTGCTATAATATCCTTTTACAAAACAAGAAATACTGAAGAATCGTCTTCAGATGGTTACTTCCTCGGTGGCCGTAGCCTTACCGCTGGTGTAATTGCCGGATCTCTATTGTTAACCAACTTATCTACCGAGCAAATTGTTGGATTAAATGGGGCTTCTTACGCAAGTGGTTTATCAGTCATGGTTTGGGAGACTTTAGCCGCAATAGCAATGGTAGTCACTGCTATGTTTTTACTGCCTAGATATTTAAAAGGCGGATTAACAACAGTACCTGGGTTTTTAGCAACCCGTTTTGATGTCACTACAAAAACATTAACCTCTGTTTTATTTCTAACTGGTTATGTTGTGGTTTTACTTCCTGTAATTTTATACTCAGGTTCTTTAGCCATTAGCGGCATGTTTGATGTGCCAGAATTACTTGGTGTAACACATACACAATCCATCTGGATATGCGTTTGGGGAATTGGAATCATTGGTTCTATTTATGCTGTTTTTGGTGGACTAAAAGCCGTTGCAGTTTCCGATTCTATTAACGCGATAGGCCTGTTAATTGGTGGGGTTTTAATTCCAATATTTGGATTAATGATGATTGGTGATGGTAGTATTTTAGATGGCCTTTCTACACTAACAACTGAAAATCCTGATAAATTTAAATCTATGGGAGGACCAACAGATCCAGTACCATTCTATACCATCTTTACAGGTATGATGTTAGTACAATTATTTTATTGGGGAACAAACCAACAAATTATTCAAAGAGCACTTGGAGCTAAGGATTTAAAAGAAGGACAAAAAGGTTTGTTATTGGCTTCGTTTATAAAAATATTAGGACCGTTAATTGTGGTATTACCTGGTATTATTGCATTTCACTTATTTCAAGGAAATTTAGAAAGTGCAGATAGTGCTTACCCTATGTTGGTAAAAAAAGTATTGCCTGGTGCTTGGGTTGGTTTCTTTGCGGCTGTATTGTTTGGAGCTATTTTAAGTTCGTTTAATAGTGTTTTAAATAGTTCTGTAACCTTATTTGGAATTGACGTATACAAAGAACATATCAATAAAAATGCAGACGAAAAAACGATTGTAAAATATGGTAAAACCTTTGGTGTTATTTTAGCAATAGCTTCTATGTTTATTGCACCACTTATTGCAAATGCAGGAAGTCTGTTTGACTATCTACAAGAAATAAATGGAATCTATAGTATTCCTATATTAACTATAATAGTTGTTGGTTATTTAACAAAACGTGTTCCTGCTATTGCAGCAAAAATCGGCTTAGTTTCTGGTTGCTTACTGTACATCATTAGTCAATTCTTTATGAAAGATTATTTTATAAATAAAGCATTAGAAACAGCAAAAGCATCAGGAATAACTGATAAAGCAGCTTTAACTCTAGTAGAAGTGCAAGCTTATCCTCACTTCTTAGATGTAATGGCAATTCTATTCATCCTCAACGTAGTGATTATGCTCATTATAGGAAAAATAAAACCAAATGAGGAGCCTTTTGTACAACAATACACAAAACAGGTAGATATTACGCCTTGGAAATATATAAATCATGCTAGTATAATAATCTGCACTATTGTAATAGGTGTCTATGTTTATTTTGCATAATAATTATGAACAAAAAATTAGTTAAACAAGTAAAGCGAAGTTTTAAAGAGCAATTTAAAACAAAACCTCTTGTTGTGTTTTCCCCCGGAAGAATCAACCTTATTGGTGAGCATACTGATTATAATGACGGTTTTGCTTTTCCTGCAGCAATTAATAAAGGGATTGCACTTTCGATAAGCAAAAGTTACACCAAAATTAGTACCGCTTGTGCTTTAAATAAGAATGAGATTTACAACTTTAATACAGAAATCATAAAACCTTTAAAAGATGGAGGTTGGAGAAATTATATGCTTGGTGTTGTAGCGCAATTACAACTGTTAGGAAAACAAGTTGGAAACTTTAATGCTGTTTTCGCTGGAAATATTCCTGAAGGCGCAGGCATGTCATCTTCAGCTGCTTTAGAGAACAGTTTTGTTTTTGGTTTAAATGAATTATTTAATTTAGGTTTAACTAAACACGAAATGATTTTAGTCTCACAAAAAGCGGAACATAATTTTGCTGGTGTAAAATGTGGTATTATGGATCAATACGCAAGTATGTTTGGTCTAAAAAAGAGTGCGCTTCTATTAGATTGCAGAACTATAGAATCTCAACCTTACAAAATAGATTTTAAGGATTATAAATGGATGCTTATTAACACCAATGTAAAGCACGATTTATCTGAAAGTGAATATAATGATAGACGTGAAGTATGCGAAAAGGTATCGGCTTTATTACATCTTGATGCTTTGAGAGATGCTTCTAAAGAAGATTTAGATCGTGTAAAAAGTGATATTTCAGAAGAAGATTATCAAAAAACGCTCTACGTGATTAATGAAAATAATCGTGTAAAACAGTTTTCTGAAGCTATAAAAAACAATAACATCGAAGCTCTAGGAGATTTGATGTACCAATCCCATGAAGGGTTAAGCACTAAGTATAAAGTCAGTTGCAAAGAATTAGATTTTCTTGTGGAAAAAGCAAAAGAAAATCCTAATGTTTTAGGTTCTCGTATGATGGGAGGAGGCTTTGGTGGCTGTACTATTAACCTTGTTAAAAAAGACGAGTTTAAAACCTTTAAAAAAGAAGTCTCTAAAAAATTTAAGGCAGCATTTGAATATGATTGTGATGTGTATAGTGTAAAACTCTCTAGAGGAACACAAATCATTAAAAATAAGAAAATCTAAGATGAATACAAATTTTCAGGACTACTCGCACAAGCGATTTAATATACTTACAGGAGAATGGGTTTTAGTCTCACCACATAGAGCTAAAAGACCTTGGCAAGGACAAAATGAGGAGATTTCTAATGAAAAACGTCCAACACACGATCCAAATTGTTATTTATGTTCAGGAAATACTAGGGTTAATGGCGAAAAAAACCCTAAGTATAATGACGTCCTTGTATTTACAAACGATTTTGCAGCCTTACAAACCACATCACCAAAGTTTGCTATAAACGAAGGTTTATTTAAAGCTGAAAGTGAGCAGGGCATTTGTAAAGTAATATGCTTTAGTCCAGACCACTCAAAAAGTTTAGCCGATATGTCTGTTGAAAATATCCATAAAGTAGTTAAGACTTGGCAAAATGAATATACTGAGTTAGGTTCTAACAACATGATTAACTACGTTCAGATTTTTGAAAATAAAGGCGCTATAATGGGGTGTAGTAATCCGCATCCACACGGGCAAATATGGAGTCAATCTACATTACCAAATGAAGTAGATAAAAAAGATCAACAACAAAGGGCATATTTCGGTAAGAACAATAGTAGTTTATTAGGAGATTACTTAAAGCAAGAACTAGAAGCAAATGAGCGCACCATTTATCAGAATGATGATTTTGTGGTACTCACCCCTTTTTGGGCAGTTTGGCCTTTTGAAACTATGATAGTTCCTAAAAATCAATTTGCAAACATCACAAAAATTTCTGAACAAGAAAGTTTAAACTTTGCTGACGCGATTTCTAAAATAACTAAAGCTTACGACAAATTATTTGATTGTTCGTTTCCTTATTCAAGTGGAATTCATCAATCTCCTACAAATGGAAAAATTAATGATTATTGGCATTGGCACATGAGTTTTTATCCTCCATTATTAAGAAGTGCAACGGTTAAAAAATTTATGGTTGGATATGAAATGTTTGGTTCACCTCAACGAGATATTACAGCAGAACAAGCAGCCAAAAGACTACGGGACTTAATTTGATAACATTAACTACTTAAAATTGAATATATATTGTAGATAAACGAACATTAGTGATAATTTCTTATTCTTATTTATTTTAATTTTGAACTTATTGGTGAAACAATATTTAGGTAATCAAAAAACACCAATAATTTTATCTTAAATTTTAATTTATAAAATTATGAAGAACTCAATCACTCTTTTATTGTCTTTTATTAGTTATGGATTTTTACTTTCTCAAACAAGTATAAACTTTACTGCTTCTGAAGGTTTTACTAATAATATTCCAATGTATAACCAGACTGGATGGAGTTCAAGTTATTCAGGATCAACGTGGTTTGCCGACACCGCAAATGAGAACATATACTCAGATCATGAGTATGCTCGTGTCGCATGGGGTCAAGAATTTTATCACGGAACTACGGGTGATGAAATCACATTTAGAGTTGAATTAAATTTTGTTGGCTCATACAATGCCGATTTTCCAAATGCTGCGCTTTTACAAATTGGTTTTTCAACTACAAATAATGTCCAAAATGCAAATCCAACCGCCGAATGGATTTATCTTAGAGCATCTGGTTGGGATGAAAAAATTTACTTAAGCACTACAACAGGAAGTAGCGGCTTAACAGTTCCTGTAAGAGTTTCACACCCTAATGACAATGACGAATTTGCAGCTGAACTAACCTTAACACTTGGAGCAGATGCAGCAAGCTCAACTTTTTCAGCCAAATTAATAAACCTCACAACCTCCGAAGTTTCAAATGTTGGAAGTTATACTAATATCGATACTAATGTTTTCAGTGCTGCAACTACTGGATTATATGGATACCTTAAAAGTGATAATTTTAAAAATGCTAACGTAGGTAGTCTTACAAAACTTCGTGTAACAAAAGTACAAATGACCGGTGGAACACATAATTTTACAAATGGTTCAAGTGATGGAGAATGGTCTACAGCAACAAATTGGACAAAATCAAGTGTTCCAACTTCAAGTACCCTTGTTACAATAAAAAATGGTCAATCAACAACAATAAATTCTGTTGATTCTGCTGTAAAAGATCTACAGGTTGATAGTGGAGGTAGTCTAACTATAACTGCTAACTCAGATCTTACACTTTCTGGTGATTTCACTAATAATGGTACTGTTACTTTAAATTCTGATGCGGATGAGTTTGCTTCTATTATTGTTCAAGGTTCTTCGTCTGGTAACATTGTATATAATCGTTATGTTAATACAGTAGGTTCTGGAGAATGGGATTTAATTGGTGCACCAACCGATGGTTTATCGATTAGTTCGTTTGTAACGACCAACAGTACTCCACTAGCCACTAGCAGCTCAATCTATGCCGTTGGAGTCTATGATAATAGTGATAATAGCTGGACCAACTACACCTCCTCTACAGTTGGTGCTGCTGGTAACTTTGATATTGGTCGTGGTTATCAAATGGCAACCTCTAGTGGTGCCACTATGGCCTTTACTGGGACTGTTGCTACTACTGATCAAACACAATCCATTATTAATAATGCTGGTAATGGCGGACGCCGTTGGAATTTAGTAGCCAACCCCTACCCCTCTTACCTCAATGCCAATACTAATGCACATACCTCGAATAATTTCTTGAGTGTAAACTCTGGAGTTATTGATAGCAATTTCTCAGC
>CAJVXR010000080.1 GCA_913009535.1 uncultured Flavobacteriales bacterium
AAATAAAACTTGAAAAGCCTAAAGAATTTAAACTTAAAAATGGTATTAAAGTTTTAGTGGTTGAAGATCATAAGTTACCAAGGGTTTCTTATAGTTTAAGAATTGATGGGACCCCTATTGTTGAGGGAGATAAGTCAGGTGTATTGGATATTCTTGCAGGAATGCTAGGAAATGGGACGACATCAATTGACAAAGACGTTTTTAACGAGGAAATAGATTATTTAGGGGCAAATGTTAATATAGGGTTTAGAAGTAGTTTTGCAAGCTCATTGACAAAACACTCTGATAGAATTCTAGAGTTAATGGCAGATGCAATTATAAATCCTTTATTAACAGTTGAAGAGTTTGAGAAAACAAAAGAACAATACATAGAAGGTTTAAAAGCAGATGAAAAAAGTATTGATGCAATTAGCGAAAGAGTAGGTAATGCTTTGTCATACGGGAAAAATCATGTTTATGGCGAGTTTGTTTCTGAAGAAACTCTTAATAATGTTTCTTATGAAGATGTAATTGAATTTCATGAAAAATATACATACCCTAATAATGCATATATAGTGGTAATTGGAGATGTGAATTACAAAGAGGTGAAAAAGTCAATTTCAGAGAAATTTAGTGTTTGGAAAAAGGCAAAAAAAACATACCAAGACACACCTGCACTTACATCAAATGTAAATTTAACAGAAGTTAATTTTATTGATCTTCCAAGCGCGACTCAATCAAGTATTGGAGTTACTAATAATGTGGATTTAAAAATGAACAACGAAGATTACTTTATTGCACTAATTACCAATAATATACTCGGTGGTGGTGGTGAAGGTTATTTATTTAAAAATCTTCGAGAAGATAAAGGCTATACTTATGGCGCATACTCAAGTCTTGGCTCTAGCAGATATGGAGTTTCAAGATTTAGAGCAGGGGCTAAAGTTAGAAATATGGTTACTGACAGCGCAGTCACTGAAATTGTAAATGAAATTTCCAGAATTAGAACTGAACTTGTCGATCAAGAGCTTTTAAAAAATGCAA
The DNA here is from genome assembly GCA_913009535.1 of uncultured Flavobacteriales bacterium. The sequence continues at coordinate 1,024 of CAJVXR010000080.1, forward strand.
AAGCTAAGTATGTTGGTAATTTCATAATGAGACTGGAAAGCCCACAGACAGTTGCTAATTACGCTCTTAATATTAAATTAAATGACTTACCAGAAGATTTTTATGAAACATACTTGGAAAAAATAAATGCTGTTACAGCTGAAGATATAAAGAGAGTCGCTAATAAGTATTTTAAAATTGCAAATACTAGGATTATTGTTGTCGGAAAAGGTAGTGATGTTGTTGAAAACTTAGAGAAAGTAGGGTTTCCAATAAATTACTTTGATAAATATGCAAATGCAGTTGCTAAACCAGTGTTTAATAAGGCTATTCCTGAAGGAATGTCTGCGGTAGATGTAATGAATAATTATATTGAATCTATTGGAGGGAAAGGTAAACTTAACACAATTAACACACTAGTAACAAAAGCAAGTGTTACAATTCCTGGAGCTCCATTTGCTCCAGAAGCAACTTCAAAACAAATGATGCCTAATAAAGTATCTTTTGAAATGAAAGCTAATATGGGTGGGCAAACAATGTCTCTTATGAAAAGAAATTTTAGTGGTGAAAAAGGATATATGGAGCAACAAGGACAAAAAGTGATGATGACTGAAAAAGAGTTAGATGAAGCTAAAAATGTTCAAGGAATTTTTGATGAGTTATACTATACTGAAGACGAAACTGAACTGGTTAGCATTAACTCAATTGATGGAGATGATGTTTATAAAGTTAAAGTGGTTAAGAATAATAAGACTACTTATAGGTATTACAGTATCACAAGTAGCTTTTTAATCAGCATAGAAGAAGAAGATGAAAATAAAAATATATCATCTACAAAGTTTGGAGATTATAGAAATGTGAATGGAATAATGGTCCCTTACTTTATGTTAGTAAATGCTGGTGGTCAAGAACTTGAATTTAATACTACTGAGGTTTTATTTAACACTACATTAAAAGACTCGGACTTCTATTAAAAAAAATAAAAACAATCAATCTAAAAAAAAGCTCATCTTAATCGATGGGCTTTTTTTTGTTAGATAAATAAACTCCAATTATTATTAAAATTGTAGCTACTGCTTGATTAATATTAAAAAGTTCGCCGTCTAATATACCCCACAGGACAGATACAATTAACATTGAGTAAGTCACTGATGAAGCAAAGACTGGAGAAGATATTTGAATTAACTTATTGAATAATATTTTTGCCATTGCTGTGCCAAAAAAAGATAAAAGTAAAACGTATAATAAAGAATCATATAGTAAATCATTGTTTCTAAATTCTAAATCGAAAAACCCAGAATAAACTAAAACTATTATTGATGGAACAAAAATAACAAAGAACTGACCAGCAGCAATAGCTACAGCATTAACGTCATATAAATATTTTTTTATCAAGTTAACATTAGTTGCATATAAAATAGAGCATATAATTACTAATCCTGAGTACAAATAGTTTTGATCTGGATTTAAATCAGAGCCTGATATTATTAACACTGAAGTACCTATAAAACCAATAATCACTCCAACAGATTGTGTTTTAGTAGTAGATATTTTAAATACAGCTAAGCCTATAAGAACTGTATTCATTGGAACGAGTGAGTTTAATATAGCCGCCACTGCACTATCTATTTGAGTTTCTGCAAATGCAAACAAAAATGCAGGAAAAAATGTGCCTATAACTGCCGATACAGCAATCCATCTCCATTTATCTTTTTGGATAGTCTTAATTTTGTTAAATGCTATTAAAAAAATCATTATTGATGAGAATACTATTCTCAAAGAGCCAACTTGTAGGGGGGATAACCCAATTAAACTTTTTTTGATTAAGATAAATGAGCTCCCCCATATTAATGACAAAGCGATGAGATATATCCATTTTTTTTCTAGCTTCATATTCACTTGTCCACATTCCAGTTTAAGGATTCAATCAAATGATAAATATCATTTTTAAGATAATTTAAAGCAGGTAAGACTGAATCATATTTGGTATTAGATTTAAAATTTAAAATTCCAATTATAAGATTGTTAGTACTATCAGTAGCATAAAACTGATACGGAGAGGTTATATCTCCTTTAATATTTATTATGGATGCAAATACTTTTGTCTTTTCATTAACAAACTCCTGAACCGATGGTGGGCTTAAAGATTTTTTTAAATGTATAGCCGTAAAATCACTGAGATATTTTAATCTATAATTCAAGTTATTAGATTTATTTAATTTAAAGTATTCTAATAAAATATCAGCTTTAATTAATGGATAGCTCAGCGTTTTAGATAAAAACAATTCGCTATTACTTTCAGAAATATTATCTAAAAGAGAGGTTTTTGAACTATTAATTTCTAAACTCACATTTGTATTATCAAATTTTATTTTAGAATAATTAGGATCTGGGAAATCTAAACTTAAATACGCATTGGGTTTAGGTAAATCTATGCCTTCACATGAGCTAAAGAAAATAATAATAAGTAAATAATAACTTAACTTAATATTCATGTAATAGTAACTTTTACCTGATTGATTCGTTTTTTATCTACAGACTCTATTGTAAAAGTATAATTTTCAAAAATTACCTTACTATTTATTTTTGGAAAACTTTGAGAAATCTCTAAAATAAATCCAGCAATAGTTTCTGAATCACCTTTAAACTCATCAAAAGATTTAGAATCAATACTTAATATTTTATAAAAATCTTTCATAGATGTTTTACCTTCAAAAATATAATTTGAGTTGTCAAGTTTGGAAAATGACAAACTATCATCATCAAATTCATCAGAAATATCTCCAACAATTTCTTCAATTACGTCCTCAAGAGAAATCACTCCAGACGTCCCGCCGTATTCATCAACAACAATAGCTAAATGGATTTTTTTTTCTTGAAATTCCTGCATTAAATCATCAAGTTTTTTATTTTCTGGGATAAAAAATGGTTTTCTCAAAATTGATAACCAATTGAATTCTTTTTTATCCAAAAAAGGTAATAAATCTTTAACATATAATATTCCAATAATATTATCTAAATCATCTTTATAGATTGGAATTCTTGAAAAACTATTTTTAACAATATTTTTTAAAATTTGTTCATAATTTAGAGTATTGCTAAATGCGTGAATATCAATTCTAGGACGCATTACTTCTCTCGTTTCTGTATTACCAAAAGATAGAATTCCTTTTAATATTTTATGCTCCTGCTTTGTTGTTTCACCCGGGCTAGTTAAGTCTAAAGCATATGAGAGTTGCGCTAGGTCTATATTAGTTTTTTTAAAGCTCAATTTATCTTTAATAAAATTAGATAGCTTTTGCATTGGAGAACTAAAAGGAGTAAGAATAATATCTAGTAATAAAAGTGGGTAAGTAACAAATTTTGAGAATGCAAGATTATTTCTACTAGCATAAATTTTAGGTAATATTTCACCAAATAATAAAATTAAGAAAGTAGCTAATATAACTTCTAAAATAAATTTTAAGGCAGCTGACGCTATACTTTCAAATAAAACACTTCCTATCTGTGTAAATAAAATAACTATAGCAATATTTATAAAATTATTAGCTACTAAAATAGTTGCAAGTAATTTATTAGGGTTTGACAATAGTTTTTTAACAAGCTCTATATAGCTAGAGTTTCTTTGGCTTTGTATCTGAGATTTTGACAATGAAAATAAAGCTACCTCCGAACCAGAAATAAGACCTGAAAAAATAAGGAGGATTACTAGTATTAAACTGTAATATATTAGAGGATCATTCAATTAATAAAGGTTTAATTAAAATGGTAAATCATCATTTAACTCAGCTGAACTGACAGTCGGTTGAGTACTAGTGTTTGTGTCAACAGTTGTATTAGAACTACTACTTTCATTTTTAGTATTTAAAAAGGTGAATTCTTGACAGTTAATCTCTGTTGAATATCTGTCAATTCCTTTGTCATCTTGCCATTTACGTGTTTTAATTCTTCCTTCTACATATACTTTATCTCCTTTAGATAAATATTTTTGACAAATTTCTGCTGCCTTGTTACGAACTACAATATTATGCCACTCAGTATTGGTGACTTTTTCATTTGTCTGTTTGTTTGTATATGATTCGTTTGTAGCAAGAGGAAACCTGCCTATACACCCACCACCTTCGAAATTATGAATTTTAACATCGTCTCCTAAATGTCCAATTAGTATTACCTTATTTAATGTGCCAGTCATCTTTTTATTTAAATTTAAGAAAATATTATTTAATTGTTCGAAAATACGACTTAATAAATCTACTTAATACAATAGGGAAAGGATAATTATCTAAATTTTTAATAGCGATAGAATCTTTAATTAAATTACTGGATTTTATTTCCCAAAATTTGATAAGTAACTTTCGGTGACTCAGCATATGGATTTGAGGTTTATTATTTATTAATTTAACTTTATAATCACATAACATAAGCTTTTTTGCTATTTGAGGATTGTTAAAAAAATTACTGTTATTTAATTCCTCATCAGATTTTACTAATGGGAACTGAAAAAGTTTTTGCCAAATTCCCTTTTCATCTCTTTTCTCAATAATAGTTTGATTATCACTAGAAATGAAAATTAAAAAATTAAAATGCTGAATTTTCGCTTTAGTTTTTTTTGTCTTCACTGGTAACAAATATATTTTGTTATTAGAATGGGCACTACATCCATCTTGTAAAACACAAACATCACAATTAGCTAACTTTGGTTTACAAATAGTAGAACCAAAATCCATTAAAGCTTGATTATGATCACCAATATTAACTTTTGGTAATAACTCAAAAGATAGTTTCTCAAAAGATTTTATCCCTAAAGAAGAATTAATTGGAGTATCAATGTTAAAATAGCGTGAAAGTAATCTAAAAACATTTCCATCTAGCACAGCTTTTTTTTCTTCAAAACAGATTGAGGAAATTGCACTCGCAGTATATTTACCGACTCCTGGAAGATTCAATAGTTCAGAATAAGTTGTGGGGAAGATTCCTTTATGATCACTTACGATGAGTTTTGCTGTTTTATGAAGGTTTCGTGCCCTGGAGTAATAGCCTAAGCCTTCCCACAGCTTTAAAATATCTTGTTCCTTTGCATCAGAGAGTGAGTATACATTTGGATAACGTTCCATAAATCGCGAATAATATGGAAGTCCTTGCTGTATTTTTGTTTGTTGAAGTATAATTTCAGAAAGCCATACAGAGTAAGGGTCTTTATTGTGTCTCCATGGAAGATTCCTTTTATTTACATAATACCAATTATTGATTTGAGTGGTAAAATTCATGTATTGAGAAGATTGTGAGTAAAAATAAAGTTTATTATCAATAAATTAAGTTAAATAGCCTTGAAATATTGAATATAAAATACATATATTTGCTGGCGTTGAAAAAACATAAAAAAAACAGATAAAATAAATGACAAAAGCTGAAATTGTATCTAATGTTTCTCAAAAACTGGGAATAGAAAAAGCAGACGTTCAAGCAACAGTAGAATCGTTCATGAAAGAAGTAATTACTTCTCTAGAGAATGGTGAAAACGTATATTTAAGAGGTTTTGGAAGTTTTGTTGTAAAAACTAGAGCTGAAAAAACAGGAAGAAATATATCTAAAAATACTACAATTAAAATACCTGCTCATAATATTCCCGCTT
>CAJVXR010000081.1 GCA_913009535.1 uncultured Flavobacteriales bacterium
ATGATGATCATTTTAATCCTAAACCTGAAAAAAGCGATAAATCATTTTTTGATACAGTCAAAGACATGTTTTCTTAGTCTTTTTATCTAAAAAAGAATTGAATAGTTAGTTTTAGAACATTATATTTATACTCTAAATTTATATAATTTCTATGAGTAACTTATTAAGTATACATTCTGTTTCTAAACATTTTGGTGATTACAAGGCATTAAATGATGTCTCTGTAGATATTCCTAAAGGAAGTATTTTTGGTTTGCTTGGACCAAATGGAGCTGGTAAAACAACACTTATTAGAATAATTAACCAAATTTCTATTCCAGACACTGGTAAAGTTTTGTTTGATGGGGAGACTCTAAGTCAAAAACACATAATAGACATTGGTTATTTACCTGAAGAAAGAGGTTTATATAAATCTATGAAAGTAGGAGAGCAGGCTCTTTACTTGGCTCAATTAAAAGGAATGAGTAGAACAGATGCTAAAAAACAACTCAAATACTGGTTTGATAAATTTGAAATTGGTGAATGGTGGGACAAAAAAATTGTTGAATTATCCAAAGGAATGGCTCAAAAAGTACAATTTATTGTAACAGTACTTCATAAACCTAGTTTATTAATTTTCGATGAGCCTTTTTCAGGATTTGATCCTATTAATGCAAATATAATTAAAGATGAAATCCTTAAATTAAGAAATGATGGATCTACTGTTATTTTTTCTACCCACAGAATGGAGTCTGTTGAAGAACTTTGTGATCATATTGCCTTAATACACAAGTCTAATAAAGTTTTAGATGGAAATCTTAACGATATTAAAAGACAATATAAAACCAACACATTTGAAGTTGGACTAGTTTGTAACGAGCAAAGAGTCATAAAGCAGTTAATAAGCGCTAAATTTAATTCTGTCGACGCAAGCTTTAGATCTTTAGGTAAAGAACTAAAATTAAATATATCCCTAAAACCAAATCAAACTTCCAATGAATTACTGAACTTTCTTAGTTCTAATGCTGAAGTAAATCACTTTATGGAAGTTATTCCAAGTGCAAATGATATTTTTATTCAAACCATAAATAATCAAAAATAATGAACCATACTAGATTAATTATTGCAAGAGAATACTTGACTCAAGTGAAAAACAAGAAGTTTTTACTGATTACTTTATCAATTCCATTTTTATTTGTTGGCTTAGGTTTATTTCTTTCATTTTTATCAAATACCAATAGTGATAGTACTAAAAATATAACTGTTGTAGATAATTCTGGAATTTTTGAAAATTCATTATTAAGTTCCGATACTGTTATATTTTCTTTTTTAGAAGATTTAGACGAGGGTGAAGCAAAACTTATTTCTAAAGAAAGAAATGATGATGGTTTAATATTTATTCCACCCCTGAGAGATGCTAAAAATATTAATTACGTTGAACTTTCCAAGTCTATTAAATTTATTTCTGAAGAGGCACCAACCATAACAATGGTAAATAGTATTGAAACTAAATTTGAGGAAATTTTAACCAATCTAAACTTTGTGAGTGTTGGCCTTGACATGAGTACAATAGAGGAATCTAAAATCTATTTAAGTATTCTTCAAGAAAGTTTTGAGGGGGAAGAAACAACAAAATTAGATAGTGGGGTTAAGGTATTATTTGGTTTAATTTTAGGTTTGCTGTTATATATGTTTGTTTTTATATATGGAAGCATGATCCTTCGAAGTGTTTTAGAAGAAAAAACAAGTAGAATTATTGAAATTATCATTTCTTCGGTTAAGCCTACGCAATTAATGATGGGAAAGATTATAGGTACATCTTTAGTCGCTTTTACTCAGATATTTATTTGGATAGCTCTATCATTAGTTATTTCAACTTTAGTTTCATCTATTTTTGGAGTATCTACCTCGGATTTTAACTCCTTAGATGTGAGTGATGCCCAAGTTAATTCTGGAATTCAAATTTTCTTCTCTGCTTTATTTAATCTACCACTTTTAAATATTTTGATTGCATTTGTGTTTTTCTTTATTTCAGGTTTATTCCTTTACGGATCTTTATTTGCTGCAATTGGTGCAGCTGTAGATAGTGAAACCGATGCGAATCAATTTATGTTTCCACTTAGTATGCCATTAATAATTGGACTTTATGTAGGAATTTTCACTGTTGCTGAAGATCCATCTGGAACTATTCCAACTATTTTTTCACACATTCCATTTACCTCTCCAATAGTTATGATGATGAGAATTCCATATGGAGTTCCTATCTATGAACAAATTATTTCGTTAGCAATATTAATAGCTACGTTCTTTGGTACAGTCTGGTTTGCAGCTAAAATTTATAGAGTAGGAATTTTAATGTATGGTCAAAAGCCGAGCTATAAAGACTTATATAAATGGTTAAAATATTAAGCTATGTCTAAAATATTAATTGTAGAGGATGAAATAGCAATTCGAAGAGTTTTGACTAAAATTCTTCACGAAGAAAATAACGATTTTATTATTTCTGAAGCTCACGATGGATTATCTGCTGTGGACCATATAAAAAACAATGATGTAGATTTAGTTTTATGTGATATTAAAATGCCTAAAATGGATGGTATTGAAGTTTTAGAGTATGCAAAAAGAATAAAGCCAGAAACTCCAATTATAATGATTTCAGGGCATGGAGATTTGGAAACTGCCGTAGAGACTATGAGATTAGGAGCGTTTGATTATATATCTAAACCCCCAGACTTAAATAGATTACTTACTGCTGTAAGAAATGCTTTGGATAATAAGAAATTAATAATTGAGAACATCCGATTAAGAAAACAAATCAACATTTCCTATGAAATGATTGGTCAAAGTGATGGTATAAACCAGGTAAAATCTCTTATTGATAAAGTAGCACCAACAGATGCTAGAGTTTTAATAACTGGTCCTAATGGATCTGGAAAAGAACTAGTAGCTCATTGGTTACATCAAAAAAGTAAAAGATCTTCTTTTCCATTAATTGAGGTTAATTGTGCAGCAATTCCAAATGAACTTATCGAAAGCGAATTGTTTGGACACCAAAAGGGATCCTTTACTGGGGCGAATAAAGATAAAATCGGAAAGTTTGAAGCAGCTAATAATGGAACAATATTTTTAGATGAGATTGGAGATATGAGTTTATCAGCTCAAGCCAAAGTATTAAGAGCACTTGAATCCAATTCTATTCAAAAAGTAGGAGCTCAAAAAGATATAAAGATTAATGTACGTGTTGTTGCTGCTACTAATAAAAATCTAAAAGAACAAATAGTTAAAGGTAATTTTAGAGAAGATCTATATCATCGTCTTGCAGTAATTTTAATTAAAGTACCTTCTTTAAATAGCAGAGTTGAGGATATCCCTTTATTAGTTGACTATTTTTCTGAAAAAATATCTAAATCTCAAGGGATAACCAATAAGCCATTCACTAAAGATGCTATAAATTTATTAAAATCTTATGATTGGTCTGGTAATATTAGAGGTCTTAGAAATGTTGTAGAGAGATTAATTATATTAGGTGATGAAACAGAAATTACTGAAAATAATATCAAAGAATATTCGAATAAATAATTAATTATTATGAAAAAATTCGTGCAATATATTTTATTTATCATTCCCTTTTTTATTTTTTCACAAACTGATGAGAAAGTAATTTCTGATATTTATTCGAATTCACTAACTGATGGTCAAAGTTATAATTGGTTAGATCATTTGTCAAACAATATCGGTAGTAGACTTTCTGGGTCTTTAGGAGCTGAGAAGGCAGTAATATGGACAAAAGAAGAACTAGAAACTCTTGGATTAGATAAAGTTTGGTTACAACCTGTTATGGTTCCAAAATGGGTAAGAGGGATTCCTGAATTTGCTTATATAGAAACTAGTCCTGGTAATACTATCAAAGTAAACATCTGTGCTTTAGGAGGTTCGATTTCTACACCATCTACAGGAATTAAAGCTAAAATTATTGAAGTATCTGGAGTTGAAGACTTAGAGGAATTAGGTAAGGATAATATTCAAGGCAAAATTGTTTTTTTTAATAGACCAATGAATAGTTCTTTAATTAACACATTTGAATCCTATGGAGGATGTGTTGATCAAAGATATTCAGGAGCAATGGAAGCTAGCAAATATGGAGCTGCAGCTGTAATAGTTAGATCCATGAATCTTAGAATAGACGATCTACCTCATACAGGCTCTATGAGTTATGGTGATATAAATCCGGAGGATAGAATACCATCAGCAGCAATTAGTACAAAACATGCAGACTTACTAAGTAGTATGGTTAAGCTTGATAATAATATCCAGTTTTTCTTCAAGCAAAATTGCAAGCAATTAAAGGATGTTTTATCTCACAATGTCATTGGAGAAATAACCGGAAGTGAATTTCCAAATGAATATATTGTAGTTGGGGGTCATTTAGATTCTTGGGATCTTGGTGATGGCGCCCACGATGATGGAGCTGGATGTGTTCAGTCAATGGAAGTCTTAAGACTATTAAAAAATACAGGAATTAAACCCAAGAGATCTATTAGAGTTGTTTTGTTTATGAATGAAGAAAATGGTTTAAGAGGTGGTAATAAGTATGCAGAAATAGCAGCTCAAAAAAGTGAAAATCATATTTTTGCCCTAGAAAGTGATGCAGGTGGATTTACACCTAGAGGATTTTATTTTGATTGCAATCAATCAAATTTTGATCAAATATTGTCTTGGAAGAATTTATTTAAACCTTATTTAATACATTTTTTTGAATTAGGAGGTAGTGGTGCAGACATTGGGCCACTAAAAACTAAAACAAATGTTTTGTCAGGACTTAAGCCTGACTCTCAAAGATATTTTGATTATCATCATGCTCCAAATGACACATTTGATGCGGTTAATAAAAGAGAACTTGAATTAGGTGCAGCTACTATGACCTCACTAGTATATTTGATTGATAAGTATGGTATCAAGAAATAAACTTTAGATATTTATGAAAAAATTATTATTACTTTTAATATTTACTCAATTAACTTTTTCACAATCAAAAATGGAAATTCCTTATTATCAAATTTCAGAATACCCTGACACCTATTCTTCAGAAAATATAATGTACAGAATGATAGATGGCCTAGGTTTTAGATATTATTGGGCCAGTGAAGGATTGACAAAGACGGATTTAGATTTTAAAATATCTAAGGATTCTAGATCTACAATGGAAACGATAAGACATATACATTCTTTGTCTTTGATGATTTTGAATGCAGTATTAAATAAACCAAATGAATCAAAAAGTAATACTGATCTAGACTATAAGTCTCTAAGGGAAAATACTTTATCAAATATTAAGCGATCATCAGAAATCGTCTCTAAATCTAAAGACTTATCAAATCTGAAAATAATATTTAATAGAGGTGGTAATAGAAGTGAATTTCCTTTATGGAATCTTATCAATGGTCCAATACAGGATGCGGTATGGCACTCTGGTCAAGTTGTAGCTTTTAGAAGAGCTAGTGGAAATCCAATTAATTCAAAAATCTCTGTTTTTACTGGTAAAGTAAATGATTAAAAATTATTTATTGTTTTTCTAATATCTACTAAATTAGAAATCAATCCTTCTAATAGTTCTAGATCTAACATATTAGCACCATCACTTTTTGCATTTTTTGGATCAAAATGTGTCTCAATAAATAAACCATCAATATTATTTACAACTCCAGCTCTAGCAATCGTTTCTATCATTTCAGGAACTCCACCGGTAACTCCACTTGTTTGATTTGGCTTTTGAAGAGAATGAGTTACATCTAATATTGTAGGTGCGATAGATTTCATTGTAGGTATACCTCTAAAATCAACTACCATATCGTGGTAACCAAACATAGTTCCCCTGTCAGTAATTAGCACATTATTGTTATTAGAGTCTTTTACTTTTTGAACCGCATACTTCATGCTTTCGGGACTCATAAATTGTCCTTTTTTAAGGTTTACTGTTTTTCCAGTTTTTGCAGCTGCTACTACTAGATCCGTTTGCCTTACTAAAAAAGCTGGTATCTGCAATACATCTACATATTTTGCAGCTAACTCTGCATCTTTTGCCTCATGTATATCAGTAATTGTAGGAATATCAAAGTGTGTAGAAACCTTTTTTAATATCTCTAAAGCTTTAATATCTCCAATTCCTGTAAAACTATCCAATCGACTTCTATTTGCTTTTTTGAAGCTTCCCTTAAAAATAAATGGAACATTGTACTTGTTAGAGATATTTAAAATTCTTTCTGCAATTTTAAATGCCATTTCCTCACCTTCAATAGCGCAAGGACCAGCAATAAGAACAAAGTTGTTTGATTCTAAGTATTTAAGTTTGGGAATATTCATGTGTATTGAAAAATTTATTTAAGCAAAGTTACTGCTTTTTTAATATCTGTATAAATATTATTTAATTCTTCTTATGATAATAATATAGCTTACATTTGCACAAATTTTAATATTTAGTCATGTCTAAAACAAAAAATATTGCAATTATTGCCCATGTAGATCACGGTAAAACAACTTTGGTGGATAAAATTATGTTTCATTGTGAGTTGTTTAGAGAGAATGAAAATAAGGGTGATTTGATTTTAGATAACAATGACTT
>CAJVXR010000082.1 GCA_913009535.1 uncultured Flavobacteriales bacterium
TTGTGTCTAAATTTAATTTTGAATGCTGCTTCATAATCATTACAACTTCCTCTAAAGAGGTGTTTCCAGCTCTTTCGCCAATACCATTTATTGTACATTCAATTTGTCTAGCTCCATTCACAATCGCTGATATTGAATTAGCAGTCGCTAAACCAAGATCGTTATGACAATGACACGAAACTGTAACTTTGTGTATGTTTTTTACGTTTTCAAATAGATATTTGATTTTTTCACCATATTCTTCTGGAAGACAATATCCAGTTGTGTCAGGGATATTTAAAACAGTTGCTCCTGCCTCAATCATTTTCTCACAGACCTTTGCTAAAAACTCATTCTCAGTTCTTCCAGCATCCTCAGCATAAAACTCTACATCTTCAACAAATGATTTAGCATATTTGACAGCATTATATCCAGTTTCAATTATTTTATCTCTTGTAGAGTTAAATTTATATTTAATATGAGAGTCTGAAGTTCCAATACCAGTGTGGATTCTTGGAAATTTTGCATTTTTCAAGGATTCCCCTGCAATTTTAATATCATTTTTAACAGCTCTAGAAAGGGCACAAACTGAAGTGTTTTTAATTATTTTTGAAATCTCAACTACAGAGTTAAAATCTCCTGGACTTGAAACAGGAAAACCTGCCTCGATAACATCAACTCCAAGATTTTCTAACTTCTCAGCGATTACAACCTTTTGAGTTGTGTTAAGTTTACAACCAGGAACCTGCTCGCCATCTCTTAATGTAGTGTCAAATATTTGAACTGATTGCTTATCCATTTATACTAGTTAAAATCAATAAAATTTATAAAATAAAAATAGTGAATTATAATAAATAAGTATCTATGAATATTACAAAATATAATCAGTTGAAATAAAGTTGGATTTTTTAGTATTCAATAAATCTTTAATAATTTTTTTATTCACATCATTATCCTTTGAGGCTACAAAAGTCCTTATAGAAAAAGATCTTAAAGCATCGTGAACACTCAATGTGCTAAATGCGGAATCTTTTCTTCCAGTAAAAGGGTAATTGTCAGGTCCTCGTTGGCAAGAGCTATTTAGATTAACTCTACAAACTAAATTAACTAAAGTATCAAGTAATGGAGCAAGAACATTAACATCCTCTCCAAATACACTCGCTTGTTGACCATAGTTAGATTCAGCCATATCATTAATCGGCTGATTAATATCGCTGAATGAAATTATTGGAACAACTGGACCAAACTGCTCTTCACTATACACTTTCATTGATTTGTTTACAGGATATAATACAGCAGGATATATGTAATTTTCAGACTTAATACCCCCTTTTTTATTGATAACTTTAGCGCCTTTACTAGTTGCGTCAGAAATCAATTCCTGTATATAAGCTGGTTTATTTGGCTCAGGTAGCGGAGTTAATTGCACTGATTCATCCCAAGGATTCCCGAATTTTAAGCTGTCAACTTTTTCAGCAAATTTCTTATTAAATTCCTCAATGATATCTTCATGAACGTATATTAATTTCAATGCCGTACATCTTTGCCCATTAAATGATAATGCACCGGCAACACATTCATTAATTGCTAAATCAAGATTAGCATCTTTTAAAACAATTGCAGGATTGTTAGCTTCTAGGCCTAAAACTAATCTTAGTCTGTTTTTCTTAGGATGCTTTTCTTGAAGAGCATTCGCTGAAGAACTATGACCAATTAGTGCTAAAACAGTAACTTTACCAGACTCCATAATCGGAGTCGCTAAAGTTCTACCTCTACCATACAAAATATTCACTACTCCTTTAGGAAAGCAGTTTTTAAATATCTCTAATAATGGAGAAATTAATAAAACCCCATGTTTTGCAGGTTTAAATATTGTTGTATTACCCATTATTAGGGCTGGTATTAATAAACAAAAAGTTTCATTTAAAGGGTAGTTATAGGGACCTAAACACAAAACTACTCCGAGTGGACCTCTTCTTATATGTGCATAAATTCCACTATGCTTTTCAAATTTTGATGAATCTCTATCTATATTCTTATATGCCTCTATGGTATCATAAATATAATCGACCGTTCTATCAAACTCTTTTTGAGAATCATTAAGGTTTTTACCAATTTCCCACATTAACAACTTGACAATTTCTTCCCTCTTAGATTTCATTTGATCAGCAAAATTTCTCATGCATTTAATTCTATCTCGGACTTTCATTGTTGGCCAACTACCCCTTCCGTTATCAAATGCATTACATGCAGCATCTAAAGCCTCTAGAGCTTCTTTTTTACCAAGACTTGGGATTTTACCTAAAAAGGTGGGAGAATACTTTTCAGTGGATGAAATTGTTGAATATATTTCAGAATATTCACCTTGCCATTTGATTAATTCACCATCAGATAAATAGGTTTCCTGCATTAATGGTTTCTTAATTTGATATTGATCAGGAATTTGAGTGAAATCATTCATATTTTAGCAAGGTTTTATATTAATAATGTGCAAATTTATAATTTTTGATCCTAAATAGTATTAATTATATATAATAATTATCAAAAAGTTATGAATTTAATAGAGCACTCATTTGGTCGTTCCAAATAAGTGCTTTTTTTTCAATTTCTGGCATTCTGCTTTGATCGTTATTAGCACCACAGATAACACATGCTATGTTTTTTCCAATTATTTTATCGGAGTATTTTCTTAGCGCACTTACAGACATGGCTCCAGCGGGCTCAACCCAAATATTTTCATTTTTATGAAGATCAATCAAGTTTTGGCATATTTCGCCTTCATCGATTAGGATTATATCATCCAAATATTCTTTGCAAAATTTGAATGAAATCTCACCTACTCTTTTTACACTTGCACCATCAACAAAAACATCAATAGAATCTAAAGTGATATTTTTACCATTTTCTAAAGAATTTTTCATAGCCGGTGCTCCAGCAGGCTCAATACCTATAATCTTAGTGTTTGGAGATAATTGCTTAAAAACAGATATTGCACCTGAAATCATCCCTCCTCCACCAATTGGGACAAATAAATAATCCAGTTTTTTTGGGGATTGTTGAATAATCTCTAAAAATAAAGTGCCTTGACCTGTAATAATATCCATATCATCAAACGGATGAACATAAGTATGATTATTAGATTGACAAAATGAAATTGCAGCATTGTGAGATTCATCATAATTATCACCAATTAAAACTACTTCAATATTATTCTTGCCTATTTTTTTTACTTGATTAACTTTTTGATTAGGAGTATTAACTGGCATAAAAATAGTACCAAATAAATTTAGCATTTTACAAGATTGGGCAACACCCTGGGCATGATTTCCAGCACTAGCACAAACTATATTATTTTGAATTAATTTAGAATTTAGTAATGATATTTTATTAAAAGCTCCTCTTATTTTAAAAGATTTAACTTTTTGTAAATCCTCTCTTTTAAAAAATATATTGCCTTTAAATTTATTACTGTAATTAGAGTTTTTATTAAAAGGTGTTTTAATTACTATTTCTTTAATATTTTTTTGCGCTTTTTTAATAGCTGAAATATCAATAAGTCTTAAGGCCATTTTAAACTATATTTTTCATTTCAGTCATTGATTTTCTTAATATTTTTCCTATTTTTTCAACCGAATGAGAACTTATTTTTAAATTAACTT
Organism: uncultured Flavobacteriales bacterium; assembly: GCA_913009535.1. The sequence continues at coordinate 3,639 of CAJVXR010000082.1, forward strand.
CAATTAACTCCTTATCGTTGATAGTTGAATTTTCAACAAACGAATGCCCAATAATATTTTTTGGCAATTGATCTACATAACTTTTAATTAAAGGCTTACAAGCATGGTCAAATAAGTAACAACCATATTCAGCGGTATCAGAAATAATTCTATTCATTTCAAATAATTTTTTTCTTGCTACAGTATTTGCGATAAGAGGTAATTCATGTAGTGATTCATAGTACGCAGACTCTTCAACTATACCAGATGACACCATTGTTTCATAAGCTAGCTCAACACCAGCTCTTACAAATGCAACCATAAGAACACCATTATCGAAATATTCTTGCTCGCTAATTTCATCGGTAGTCGCTTGAGTTTTCTCAAACATTGTTTCACCAGTCTCTGCTCTCCATTTTAGCAAGTTTACATCATCATTTTTCCAGTCATCCATCATTGTAGCTGAGAAACGGCCAGACATTATATCATGCATGTGTTTTATAAACAAAGGAGTCATTAAATTTTTAAGTCCTTCTGAAATAGTGTATGCTTTAATTTTAGATGAATCTGAGAGCCTATCCATCATGCTAGTTATCCCTCCGTGCTTTAACTCTTCTGTTATTACTTCCCAACCATTTTGAATTAATTTAGAAGCATAATTTTTATCACTACCATCGTTTATCATTTTATTAAACAGCAATATTGATGCAGTTTGCAAAACTCCACATAAAATAGTTTGCTCACCCATCAAGTCACTTTTTACCTCAGCAACAAATGAGGATTCTAACACTCCTGCTTTATGACCACCAGTTGCAACCGCATATGCCTTGGCTTGAACTAAACCTTTGTTTTCCGGATCATTTTCTGGATGAACAGCGATTAATGTTGGGACTCCGAAACCTCTTTTAAATTCTTCTCTAACTTCTGTTCCAGGGCATTTTGGAGCTACCATAATAACCGTTATATCTTTTCTAATTTGCATACCCTCTTCAACAATATTAAATCCATGCGAGTACGACAAGGTTGAACCCTTTTTCATTAAATGCATAATGGATTCTACAACATCTGTGTGCTGCTTATCGGGAGTCAGGTTCAAAACCAGATCAGCATCTGGGATTAATTCTTCATATGTACCAACACTGAAACCATTACCACTTGCATTAAGAAAAGATTGTCTTTTCTCTTTAATAGATTCCTTTCTTAAACTATAAGAAATATTTAGGCCTGAATCTCTCATGTTCAGGCCTTGGTTTAAGCCTTGAGCTCCACAACCAATTATAACTATTTTTTTATTTAACAGCGCAGTTACCCCAGCACTAAATTCATCTGAATTCATAAATCTACATTTAGAAAGCTGGTCTTTTTTTTCACTTAGAGAAAGAGTATTGAAGTAATTTTTCATTGTATATTTTAATTAGTTTTTAAACTCAGATAATATTTCTGATATATTCATTGGTTCTTTAGTTATTGCAATAGCTCCTGACCTAACAAATTGCAGGATTCCATACTCATTCAACTTAGCATACAGAATATCTATTTCTTTTCTTCTACCAGACTTTTCTATTACAAAAAACTGCTTATTAACAGTAACAATTCTAGCATTACTATCCTTTATAATATTTTGTATCTGCCTGTCATCAAACAATAGGCTTGATTTGATTTTAAACAAGCAAGACTCTTGATAAAAAGTATCATCCTCATTATGATAGTAAGCTTTAATTACTTCAATTTGCTTGTCAATTTGCCCAATTATTTTCTTTATTTGAGTTTCAGTAACATTTACAAGAATAGTAAACCTATAAACTCCTTCAATTTCTGAAACAGACGAGTTTAAACTTTCTATATTAATATGTCTTCTTTGGAATATTGCTGAAATTCTATTAAGCAATCCTATATTATTTTCAGTATAAATTGATACTGTAAATGTTTTAATTTCTTTCTCCATAATTATTTTAATCTAATTTCTGAAACTGAGGCTCCACTTTGTATCATAGGAAACACATTCGCTTCTTTATCGACAACTACTTCTAAAAAAAAGGAGTCTTTTGAGTTTATCATTTCTTCTACAGCAGAAGATAACTCTTCTCTTTTAGATACTTTTTTACTTTTAATATAATAGCCCTTTGCTATAGCAGTGAAGTCTGGATTTACCATTTCAGTAGAAGCATATCTTTTTTCAAAGAATAGTTGTTGCCACTGCCTAACCATTCCTAAAAAACTATTATTTAAGACTACAATCTTAACTGGTACTTTTGACTGAAATATTGTTCCTAATTCTTGAATAGTCATTTGAAAACCACCATCACCTATAACCGCAACTACTTCTCTTTCTGGGCAAGCCATTTTAGCACCAATAGCCGCCGGCAATGCAAAACCCATAGTTCCAAGTCCTCCAGAGGTTATATTACTTCTGGATTTATTGAAGTTCGCATATCGACAAGCTATCATTTGATGTTGACCAACATCAGAAACTATTGCAGCGTTACCTTTTGTATAGGTATTTATTTCTTTCAATACCTCGCCCATAGTTAATCCGTCTTTGGTAGGAAACAAATCATCTTTTATTACGGAATCGTATTCTATATCATATAACTCCTTGAATTTAACTAACCAAGAATTATGAGTTCTTGTTTTTAGCAGAGGTAATATCTTACTTAAACTTTCTTTAGCATCGCCCAATACAGAAACATCAACTTTTACATTTTTATCAATTTCAGCTGGGTCAATTTCAAAATGAATTATTTTAGCTTGTTTAGCGTATTTATCTAAATTTCCAGTAACCCTGTCATCAAATCTCATTCCAATAGCTATAAGCAAATCACATTCATTTGTTAGCATATTGGGAGCATAATTCCCATGCATACCTACCATTCCAACATTTAATGGATGAGAAGTGGGTATAGCAGAAACTCCCATTATAGTCCAAGCTGCAGGAATCCCTGTTTTTTCTATAAATTTTT
>CAJVXR010000083.1 GCA_913009535.1 uncultured Flavobacteriales bacterium
CTAATTTTGAATTGTCATCTAAATGCTTGGAAATCTCTATTATAGTTTTATTCTTGTCCTTACTTTCTTTATACAGCCAGAAAAATACAGCGAGTGGAATTATGATTCCGGTTAGCATTCCAGATATAGGTATAATAATATTTTCATCCATAATTTATTTTTTTATTAATGTAACGCAAACGTAACATTTATTTTTATGATACGCAAACGTTACATTTAATAATTTGGTAAATTTTTAAGAATCAGTAATTCTATCTGATTTAGAGTATCGTTAAAATCTCTTGGTGTAAAACTTAATTTTAACTTTTCATAATAAGAGTCATTATGTGATGAGTGTCAATTAAGTCTTTTGGAGTTAGACTAATGTTCGATATTTCGATAGAGTTATCTACTAAAACAATAAAACGGTTATACTATTATATAGTGTAACCGTTTTTTTATTAAAAAGGCATCTTATTGATATCTTTTGGTTAGTTCATAAATACTTCTGTATTTATTTTACCAATCTGCATTCCATTCACGAATGGTATGAACCAAACCATCCTCGCCAATAAAAAACTTATCAATTACACGGTCTTTTTCAATAGTTCCATTTTTATTAAATCTTGACTCAACCGCTCCTACTTGAACTATGCTTCCATTCCAAGTCTCAACATTATACGGAAGGTAGTAAAGTATTTTCTTTTGGATAGAGTCATACTGCGAAAAGTAGTTCTTTAACATGTTTACGTCCATTTTAATAGATGATTTCATGTTATGGGGATAATACGTTAAAGTATCACTTATTGAAGAAAATACGCCCTCAGCATCTAATGACACATGACTTGACAACATTTTTTTAACAATAGCCACATCAGCATCAGATCCAATTGAATATTTCACTCCTGTTTCAACCCACTCTCCGGCTTTTCGATCTACTTCAATTTCTTTGATTGAATTGTCACAAGAAATTAATATCGAAACTAATAATAGTAATAATGTAATTTTTTTCATAATTGTTTATTTAAGTTAAAATAGAAATCTAATTTAATAAATTTTATCGAATTCGGGGGTAAATTCAATCATGTGAATTATCAACTCAAAATCTCTCGTAGTAAAACTGGCAGAAATTATTGTCTGCCAGCAGAAAAACTTCTAAGAACCTCAGCTAATACCAAATAAACTTATCGAAGTCGAAATAATGCTGTTGAAGCTGGTTTTGTGTTTTTCGATAACTGATGCATAAACTCAGGATGAATTATTAAAGATTACTGCAGGTTATTAATTTTACAATAAAAGTATAAACTAGACTGTTTTCATGCGGATTATGCAAAAGTCTGTTCAGATTTAATAATTTAAACATGATAACTTGCTAATGGCAAGTTTATATTCTACTTTCAGTTGCTAATTAAAACTAATAAATTATAGCTATGAAAAAAAATATTACAACTCTTTTACTATTTATGTCCCTTGGACTGTTTTCTCAACAACAAGTCTCTTACTCTGCAGCATGGCCGGCCGATTGGACTATAGATCAAAATACATCAGCTTTAGAATTGGTACTAGAGCTACAAAAGGCAGCGGAAAACTCTGATTATATAACTGCAAGGTCATTATTTCATTCTGATTTTACAGCCATATTATCTGACGGCTCACCATTGAATGGCTTAGATGAAATGGATGCGGCTTTCAAAGATTTTATAAACAATTATAAAATAAGAATCCGTCCACTAACATGGATTCCTCTTAAAGATAAAGCTACTGATCAGCGATGGGTATTGCTTTGGACTTACGAAGAGTTTGTAGCTTCCGACGGAAGTTCTCAACAACTTGCAGCACATGAAATGTTTAGAATTGAAAACGGCAAAATCATTTATCTTAGTCAGTGGCAAAGGCCGCTTAAATAAAGGGGTTAATCAAAAGAGCTCTACTTTTGAAGTCTGGTTATTTTTAATTCCGACAATTTAATAGAGTTATCTACTAGGAAGGTCTTCATTTGAAGGCCTTTTTTTATGGTGAGTTATAAGTTAGTAATCCCTTTCTAAAACGCCAACTATGGGCGACTTAATGGCTTGGTATTTAATCTTAATCCTCTATATTTGTAGAATAAATCAATTTAATTATGAAGAAATTACTTCTTCTTTCCGCTTTATTAATTTTCGCTTGTTCGGAAGATTATGAAGTTCTTACTTGTATTGATAATCCTATTTTATCTACATTTCCTGCCACTAATATCACCAAATCAGCAGGCACTTTAAGTGGTGTTATAAATACTTTTCCCGAGTTCTGCGGCGAAGGTGACGGAAATGGTAATTATAATCTAGGGTTTATTTATTCAACAGAAACCCAGCCCAATTTAGAGGATTCTATAGTTAGCGGAAGTTTTGATCTAACATTACTTTTGGTAGACGGATACATAAATGCAAGAATAGAAAATCTTGATTCAAATACCACTTACTACTTTAGAGCGTTTTTGTCTAATCCTGCAGGTAATTTTTATGCAGATGACATAAGAAGCTTTACGACTAAAGTGAATTATGAGCCTACTAATTGTGATATAGTTTATTTAGCCGAAAATGGAATAACCATAAAAGCCTGTGAATCCGCTAATGTAGGCGACGTAGGGACTATTAATGGAATCGAATATACTGTTGTGAGCGGGTCTGGTCTTAAACAGATGATTGACAATAATGCAGATGTTACTTCTATATGTATCTCAAAAGTTACAAATATGAGTCAGTTTTTTTATCAAAACAATGAGTTTAATCAGGATGTTTCCAGTTGGGATGTAAGTAACGTGACTAGTATGTTTCGGATGTTTGAGAAATCTGCTTTTGATCAAGATATATCCAGTTGGGATGTGAGTAATGTAACTAATATGTCTAGGATGTTTGAAAAGTCTACTTTTAATCAAGATATTTCAAATTGGGATGTAAGTAATGTAACTAATATGTATGGGATGTTTAAGGGCAATTTAGCCTATAATCAGCCTCTAGAAAGTTGGAACGTTAGTAGTGTGAACAAAATGGGAAGAATGTTCGAAGGTTCAGCTTTTAATCAGCCCATAAATAATTGGGATGTAAGTAGTGTAAATGAGATGTGGTATATGTTTTTTAATGCTTCTAATTTTAATCAACCTATAGGAGATTGGGATGTCAGTAGTGTGATAAATATGTATTCAATGTTTAGTGGGTCTTTATTTAACCAAGCTATAGGAGATTGGGATGTAAGTAATGTTTTAGAATGTGATGGTTTCAGCTATAACACACCTGAATGGACACTACCTCAACCTAACTTCACAAACTGTGCACCATAATGAAAAAACCGTTATATACAATTGCATCAGTGATAATCGCATTATTTATTAGTGAACGAACCCTTGATGTTTTTTTTGACATTGGGCCTTTTGCTCCAAGACCTATTAAGCTTTTGTTTATAGCTACTACTCTAATTTTATTTGGCATCCATTTTTATAAAAAACCCAAACCATAGGCATATCTTCTTCTTTCAATTCTGCTATTTCTAAACCTCTTAAATAGGTTAGACTTACATTTCTTATATTTGAGTAAACTAACTATTATGAGGAACATACTATTTACACTCGCATTACTTATTTCTTTTAGCTCTTTTGGGCAATTCAGCAATGAGGATTTGGACAAAATTATAAATGAAAGAACTTGGTGTATTACAAATATCACAGTTGATGGTAAAAATGATAAGCCTGACGGTAAATGGATTTATATTTCTGGAATGAATATAGTCAATGGTGAAGATGATTACATCGCTGGTGTAGAGGATATACTTAATAAGAAATATACTGAAGACGGCATATCGATTACAAGCCTCTTTTACGGTAGTGAAGTAACATTCAATTTTAAGATACCTAAAGAAAACCATTCTCTTATGGTAGACGGAGTAAATGAAATCACTAACCTAAAAGATACATATGTAGAATTAATTCTTAGTGTTGATAATTCTCTTTTAGAAGCTCGATTAACTTGCACAAGTCTGATTGATAGATGGGGTTCACTTCCAATAAAAAATTGGAATGGAAAAAATGAGCAGGAGGCTAAAAAATACTTTATGAGAGGTATTGATAAAGCTGAAGCAAATGACCATCTCGGAGCTATTGCAGACTTTACTAAATCGATAGTGCTTGACCCTGATAAAGAAACTATAGCTTATGGCTACAGGGGTTTTTCAAAAGAAGAAATAGGAGATTTAACTGGTGCTTGTGCAGATTGGAAAAAATCAGTAGAGTTTGGAGGAGACGAAGATTCTTTTTATGCGGTAGCTGACAAATGCAACTAAACCATAGGCATATCTTCTTCCTTCAGTTCTGCTATTTCTAATCCTCTTTAGGTTAAACTTACATTTAATTTTTATGCAGTCACTATGCGAGCATTACTCAAAAATTTAATAAAACATTTTGATGATATTTTAAAATACTTAAGTGACTTTCCCTTTGTTCAACTTTTAATAAAAGGCATAAAAGAAGATTGGGAAATTACTCTAATGTTAATATTGTCTGTTTTTTTAATTTGGATACTATACAACAGAAATAAGGTAAATAAGAAGTAGTTTCTTTAAATACTAAACCATAGGCATATCAGACTCCTTCAATTCAGCAGTTTCTAAACCTCTTTAAGTTAAACTTACATTTCTTATATTTGAGTAGACTAACTATTATGAGGAACATACTATTTACACTCGCATTACTTATTTCTTTTAGTTTTAGTAATCAAACTAATAATATAATTGCAAAAAAAAATAAGATAATTAAACTTTCTAACGGCGAAAGTGTTAAGATTAATGATATTAGGGGCAATATTCCACTATTATTAGGCAATAACATCAGCATTAATTCCGCTGTAATCAGTTCCTTTAAAACGGATAAAATAGATAGTAATGATCTTCTTTCGTATGTCAATTTGATATCTTATACGGGTTATTTTGGTTATTATTATATAACTCCTAGTCAGGGGAGTTATACTGTCGTTTCATCTTCTATGATATGGTCAATAATAGATAAACACGGAGGACAATGGTATCATAATTATACTGATGAATTTAAAGAATACTACCGAAGGATTTTTAAAAATCAAACTGCAAGGGAAATCCTATTTAAGTTTACTCTAAATCTTCTAGTTAATGCTTGTGAAAGGTGGCCAAAGGATTTTACATCAGCTGTTTTATCTCAAATTGATGAATTGATCGAAAAAACTCCAAAGCTTCAAAAATTATCAGTTTCTGCATTATCAAAGCTATTGTCTGCAAAAGCAGAGCTTGATATAAATTATATAGATGGTTTTATTTATAGAAGGATAAAATTAGACAATGTTCCTATTAATGAAGTGTTAGGATATTTAAAGACTACAAAAGAAAAATTACAAGAAATAAACATTGACCAACTCCCTGATGTGATGAATGCAATAAGCTTTAATAACCATATAGTATTATATGAAGGAGTTAATTTCAATCAAATGTTATACTCAAAATTAAATTCTAAAACTTTAATATTTAACTCACTATCTAATGAAGCAATAATAGAAATTAAATTTTTAACAGGGAATGATGGAGATTTTTATCAAATTAAAAATAGAATAAAGGAAACTCATTTATACGATAAATACCTAAATAAAATCTATTAAATGACATACAGAATAGAGAACTTCTAAACCATAGGCATATCTTCTTCTTTCAATTCAGCTATTTCTAAACCTCTTTAGGTTAAACTTACATTTCTTATATTTGAATATGAAAAAACTACTCTTACTCTCCGCTTTATTAATTTTCGCTTGCTCAAGTGATGATAGTAATTCTTCTAACAATTCAGATGGTATTGACTACTTTTTTGAAATAGAATTTGGTGGAGAAACACATGAAATACGGGGAAATACAACAGAAAACAATTTTAATCCATTATCTTCTCTCAATAGGGGTTATGTAGCAAGTCAACAGTCGTTACAATTTTCTATAGGAGACAAATCTGCAGACAACTATATTTCAGGACAGACCTTGTCAATAAGTATGGTTGTGAACAACATGTCAATTGGGAATAACTCGGGGTCCCTAAATTTTGCTTTAGCAGGTGCTTACTTTACTGATTATATGGAATCTATCGGGGTGAACTACCCATATGGCGTTTTTTTTTCAGAGAATCAAGGAACACCTTATTCAGGTAATGGTATGGAAATATTCAACATTATGATTACAGACTTAGGTACTGCTCCGTCAACTTGGAATCAAGACGGCTGCAATGCCCCTGTCGGAGGCACGTGTTATGGTGAATCAGTAAAAGGGTCTTACGAGAGTGTACTCTACTTTATTGATGGCTCGATTCCATTAGTTCATTCTATTCCTGTACCCATAAAGATTCGTTTTAGCTTACCAAGAATAAACTAAACCATAGGCATATCCTCCTCCTTCAGTTCAGCTATTTCTAAACCTCTTAAGTAGGTTAAACTTACATTTATAG
>CAJVXR010000084.1 GCA_913009535.1 uncultured Flavobacteriales bacterium
TTACAAATAAAAAAGCAAGGTTTGAATATGAAATTCTTGATAAGTATAACGCTGGCATAGTATTATCTGGAACAGAAATTAAATCTATACGACTTGGTAAAGCATCTATTACCGAAAGCTTCTGTGAATTTAATGAATCAATCGAGCTATTTGTAGTTAATATGAATATTGAAACATACACTTTTTCTACAAATTTTAACCATTTCCCTAAATCAACGAGAAAATTACTGCTAAATAAAAAAGAACTTCAAAAGTTAAATAAAAGTGTAAAAAACACTGGTCTGACTATAATTCCTCTAAAATTATATACCAATGAAAAAGGAATTGCTAAGCTAGAGATAGCACTTGCAAAAGGAAAAAAACTTTATGACAAAAGGCAGACGATGATCGATCGTGATAATAAAAGAAACTTAGACCGTGTTAAGAAGGAAAACAAAAGTTAATTTTTCTCTTTTAAAAGGGGAACAAACTGAAAATCTCCAAATTCAACTTTTTTATATTTTTTTTCAGAAATTTTAATAATCATTGTCATTGTTTGAGTATCAACTCCTAATGGTATAACTAATTTTCCATTTATTTTAAGCTGAGATAGTAACATTTTTGGGATATATGGAGCACCAGCAGTGACAATAATAGAATCATAAGGTGCTTCATTTTCATAGCCCTGATAACCATCACCAAATATTAATTTTTTAGGATAACAACCTATTTTTGGTAAAAACAAAGATGTTTTTTTAAATAACTCTTTTTGTCTCTCTACTGAGTAAACAATAGCTCCAAGCTCACATAATACAGCTGTTTGATAGCCACTACCAGTACCTATTTCTAGTATTTTATCTCCTTTATTAACTTTTAGTAATTCTGATTGAAAAGCTACAGTGTAGGGTTGAGAAATTGTTTGTCCAGCTCCAATAGGGAAAGCTTTATCTTGGTAAGCATGATCTATAAAACTTGAATCCATAAATAAGTGTCTAGGAATAGACTCAATAGCCTTTAAAACCTTAAAGTCTAAAACTCCTTTACGCTTCACTTCAAGAGCTAACTTGTTCCTTAAACCTTTATGTTTAAATGTATCTTTCAAGATTATAAAAGTAAATATATTTACATTAAAATTCTAGCTTTATTATGGATATAAAAATATTACATTTGTACTGTAACTTAATGTAATAAAATGAAAAGAAATATTGTAATTATTGGAGCTGGAACAATGGGTAATGGTATTGCTCATACATTTGCTCAAAATAACTTTAAAGTTACTCTTATTGATATAAACCAAAGTTCATTAGACGTGGCGTTAAAAACTATATCTAATAATCTAGATAGAATGGTTACAAAAGAAAAGATTTCAATAGTGGAGAAAAAAAACACACTAAATAATATTACAACTAATACTAATATTAATAGTACCGCTAGCGATGTTGATTTAGTAATTGAAGCTGCTACAGAAAACTTAGATTTAAAGATGAAAATATTTAAAGAACTAGATGACTACTACTCAAGTAATACAATTTTAGCTTCAAATACTTCCTCAATTTCTATTACTCAAATTGGTTCATCTACAAATAGGCCTAATAAAGTTATAGGCATGCATTTTATGAACCCAGTTCCAATTATGAAATTAGTTGAAGTTATTAAAGGCTATGAAACTGATTTAGAAACTTTAAAGTTTATTAATAATATCACAAAAGAAGTAAAAAAAATTCCTGTAGAAGTTAATGACTACCCTGGGTTTATTGCTAATAGAATTTTACTACCTATGATAAATGAAGCAATCGAATCTCTTCACCATGGAGTTAGCTCTGTGAAAAGTATTGATACTATTATGAAATTAGGAATGGGACACCCTATGGGGCCGCTTCAATTGGCTGATTTTATAGGGCTAGACGTGTGCTTATCGATATTAAATGTAATGTATGACGGATTTAAAAGTCCGAAATATATTGCTTCTCCTCTACTTAAAAACATGGTATTAGCAGGAAAGCTAGGGATTAAGTCTAAAGAAGGGTTTTATGATTATTCTAATTCTAAAAAAGCCGAAGTTGTTTCTAAACAATTTCAATAATTGTTATGAGTATAGAGAAAAAAATAAGTCAAATTCAATCACAGGTTGGTAGTAAAGTCAGTCTAGTAGCGGTTTCTAAAACAAAAAGTGAAATTGAAATTACGAGAGCCTATAAATTTGGACAACGAATTTTTGGTGAAAATAAAGTACAAGAGCTTGTTTCAAAACAAAACAACTTACCAAAGGATATCAACTGGCATATGATAGGGCATCTTCAAAGAAATAAAGTAAAGTACATTGCTCCATTTATAAAACTAATTCACGGAGTTGACAATTTAAAACTTTTGAAAGAAATAAATAAACAAGCAAAAAAAAATAATAGAAAAATAGATTGTTTAATTCAAATAAAAATATCTTCAGAAGAAAGTAAATTTGGTCTTACATATAATGATGCTTCAAGCTTACTAAAATCAGAATTTATTTCGGAACTAGAAAACATTAATATAGCTGGATTTATGGGTATGGCGAGCAATACAAGTGAGCAATCTATACTAAAAAAGGAGTTTAATTTATTGAATGATTTTTTTAACGAATTCAAAAAAAATGATAAAAATATAAAAACATTGTCTATGGGTATGAGTAATGATTATATACTTGCTGTAGACTGCGGAAGTAACATGATTAGAGTTGGTAGTAATATTTTTGGATCTAGAAATTAAAAGATTATCATATATAGCATTGTTGATATAGAGACTACTGGAGGGAAATTCAATGAGGAAGGAATTACAGAAATTGCTATCTATAAATTTGACGGTAATGAAGTGGTCGATAAGTTTATATCTTTAATTAACCCAGAAAAAAGCATTCAGCCTTTTGTAGTTAATCTTACAGGTATTAATAATAAAATGCTTCGCAATGCACCTAAATTTCACGAAGTTGCTAAAAGAATCTTAGAAATAACTGAAGACACAATTTTTGTTGCACATAACACCTCCTTTGATTTTAGGATATTAAAAACTGAATACAGTAGACTTGGCTATAATTTTAAAAGAAATACATTATGTACTTTAGAATTATCAAAAAAGTTAATTCCAGATATGAATTCTTATAGTCTAGGTAAACTAACCAAACAACTAGGAATACCTCTTACTCAACGCCATAGAGCTAGTGGAGATGCTTTAGCTACAGTTAAGTTATTTAAATTATTATTAGATAAAGATTTAGAGAAAAAAATTATTATTGAAAATATAAAAAATAGTAATAAAAATAGTTTGCCTAAAAAATTGAATCAAATTTTAGATAACTTGCCTAACAGTGTTGGCATATATTATATGCATGATGAAAATTCTAAGATAATTTATATCGGTAAGAGTAAAAACATAAAAAAAAGAATTAACCAGCATTTTGCAGGCAAAGACAATAAGTCTAAGAAGTTACAACTTCATACAGAAACCGTTAGTTATGATGAAACAGGGAGTGAATTAATTGCTTTACTAAAGGAGAGTAATCAAATCAAATTACATAAACCTATCTACAATAGAAAGCTAAGAAAAAGTGTTTATCCATATGGACTTTACAGCTATAATGATGAAAATAACTATATAAATTTAAAGATTTCTAAAATAAATACTTCTTCAAAACCAATAACTACGTTTAAAAATATTAATGCAGGTATAGAATTTTTAAATAAGCTTATCAATGAATACAATTTGTGTCAAAAACTTTGTGGAATTTATAAATCTAAAAACAGTTGTTTTAAGTACTCAATTAAAGAATGCTCCGGGGCCTGTATTAATTTGGAGAAATATAAAGATTATAATCTAAGAATCTTAAAAGCTATTAAGTACCTAAATTTTGACAAGCAAAATTTTGCTATTATTGATAAGGGAAGAAATATAGATGAAAATAGTTTTATTTTAGTAGAAGATGGTTTGTTTATTGGTTTAGGATATTTTAACTTAAATTTTCAAATTAACAATATTGATGTTTTAAAAACAATTTTGATAAAAATGGATCAAAACAAAGACAACCAACTAATAATACAAAGTTTTTTAAAGAAATCAAAAAAAGTAAAACTTTTACAATACTAAAAAAATGAATAGTAAACCTGTAGGTTCTTTGAGGAGAAAGATTCATGAAGTAATTTATGAAGCTGATACTAAATCAGGTAAAGTATTTGATATAATTCTACTGTTTTTTATAATACTAAGTGTTTTTCTTGTAATTATAGAAAGTTTGGATGGTGTAAGCTCAAGATATATTAATTTCCTAAATTATAGTGAGTGGATAATTACAGTTTTATTCACTATAGAATATATCTTAAGAATAGTTTCTGTAAAAAAACCTTTCAGGTACATATTTAGTTTTTATGGGGTAATAGACTTACTATCAATAATTCCTAAATATATTTCATTATTTGTATTTGGTGCGCAATCTATAGCAGCACTTAGAGCTTTGAGACTAATGAGAATTTTTAAAATTTTAAAAATGAACAGGTTTATAGGGGCTTCAACCAACTTAAGAAGATCATTATTAGCGAGTAGGGCAAAAATTATAGTTTTTTTATTATTTGTTATTATTCTTTGTGTGATTTTAGGAGCTATCATGTATTTGATAGAGGGCAATATTAATAGTGGATTTGAAAATATTCCTAAAAGTATTTATTGGGCTATTGTTACACTAACGACCGTAGGTTATGGTGATATTGTACCTTTTACAGCTTTAGGAAAATTTATATCGTCAATAATAATGATATTAGGTTATGGTATTATTGCAATTCCAACAGGTATAGTCACTTCAAATATGACACTAACAGAAAGAAAAGAAATACAATTAAATACACAATCATGCTCAAATTGTTTAAAGAACAAACATTCTGATGATGCAATATTTTGCTCAAAATGTGGTGAGCCACTTACCGATGGATAAATACTTAATTACAATCGTTGGACCAACTGCAATTGGTAAAACTAACCTATCCTTGGAGTTAGCCAATTATTACAATACAGAGATCATTTCAGCTGATTCTAGGCAGTTTTATAAAGAAATGAGTATAGGCACGGCTAAACCATCAAATAAGGAATTAAACTGTGTTAAACATCATTTAATTAATAATAAAAGTGTCTCCGAAATATACAACTTAGGAGAATTTGAAAAAGACACTATCGAAATCATAAATAATATTCATGAAAAATCAAATCTTGCAATATTAGTTGGTGGGTCAGGACTATATGTTGATGCTATAATCTACGGACTTGATGAAATACCTAAAATTAAAAATAGCATAAGAGAATTGTTAAATGATGAATTTGAAACTAAAGGAATAAATTACCTGCAGAATAAATTAAAGAAATTAGATCTAACTACATACAATAGTATTGATTTAAAAAATCACAGAAGAATAATTAGAGCATTAGAAGTTACAATCTCATGTGGAAAACCCTATTCTTCCTATTTAAAAAAAACAAAGATTAATCGCAGCTTTAAAGTAATTGAAATAGGGATTAATGCAGACAGAGAAATAGTATATGAGAGGATAAATAATAGAGTTGATAAAATGATTAAAGATGGTCTAATTAATGAAGTTGAACAACTGCTAGAGTATAAAAAATTAAATAGTTTGAATACTATAGGCTACAAAGAAATATTTAATTACTTAAGTGGTGGGATCAGTTTAGACTTCGCTATTGAAGAAATTAAAAAAAATACAAGAAGATTTTCTAAAAGACAAGTGACTTGGTTTAAGTCAAAGGAAAATATAATTTGGTTTAGTCATAATTACAAATTAAAAAATATAATAAAAACTATAGAGGAACTAATTAACAACTAGCCTAAAACCTTCCCCATGAATATTTATAATTTCAACTGATTCATCATTTTTTAAATACTTTCTGAGTTTAGCAATATAAACGTCCATACTTCTTGACGTGAAGTAATTATCATCTCTCCAAATTTTTGTTAAAGCCAACTCTCTAGGCATTAAATCATTCTTATATAAAATCAACATCTTTAAAAGAAGATTTTCTTTTGGGGATAACTTAACTGGTAAATTATCTAAATAAGAAAGATGTCTTAACTTAGAGTTTAAATGAAAATCCCCGAATTCAAATTCAAATTCAGATGATTCAGCGACTGAGGTTCTTATATTTCTATTTATAATGGCATTAATTTTCATTAGCAGAACTTCACTATCAAAAGGTTTCTTTAAATAATCATCTGCACCTACCTTGTATCCCTTTAACACATCTTCTTTCAGAGATTTAGCAGTTAAAAAAATAATTGGGATGTCAGGGTTTTTTTCTTTAATTTCTTTCGCTAGAGTAAATCCATCTTTATAAGGCATCATAACATCAAGAATACATAAATCAAAATCA
>CAJVXR010000085.1 GCA_913009535.1 uncultured Flavobacteriales bacterium
CATAATCACTCAACACCTCAACAGTATCATAAGCTGGATTTATTGTAAAAGAAGCGAAGCCAAGATTGTCAAATTCATTAAAAGAGTTTTGAATCTCAACTAAATTATAATTCATAATAGGACATATTGTAGGGCAAGTAGTAAAAAAGAATTCAGCTATATATACCTTTCCTTCATAATCTTTATTAGAGATAATATCTCCATTTTGATTAGTAAAAGAAAAATTAGGTACTTTTTTTCTCTCACCATTAATTTCAAGATACATCAAATCAGAATCACCAACATTGTAATTAACCGATCTACTTCTACTTTCCTCTCTTGCTATATCGTTATTTGAAAGTCTATCAATAATTCTTGGAACAAAGATTATTCCAAAAACTAGTACTATAAATGAAATACCGATATATGAATTATTTCTTTTACTCATTAGTTTTCGATATTTTCATTCCTTCTATCATTTGAGTCATAATTCCCTTTTCTTTTTTGTCTATACTCAGTAAATAAAATTCTAAGATCATCATTCATCTTATTTTTTATTTCAGAAACCTTGGTAGAGTTATACGAACTTAATCCATAAATATTAATGCCTTTTTCTATATCAGATGGTTTTCTGTCGTCTATCCTTCCCCTTTGATTTAAATCTTTATCTACAATAAAAATGTATGGGGACGATAAATGATTGTTTAGAGTATTAGATGATTTTAAGGAGGTGTATAAATCTTTTATTTGATCACTTGTGCCAAATGCAAACCCCCAATATTTTAGCTCGTCATAAGCGTATAGCTCCAATAAAAGTTCATTGACTTGGTCCTCAGAACCGTTTGGAACGACCATTAGCATTTGAAACTTTTTAAAACCCTTAAACTTATCATATATAAGTTCTTTAAGGTTTAATGCTACAGTAAGATTATCCATGGGGTTATCTCCGAGAAATGCAAGTACAGTTATATTACCGCTAAGGAGTCTTTTATTTTTATCTATGTAGCTAAAAGAATCAACATCTTTAATATTGTTCTTAACAATATCCAAAGAGTTGTAATTATGAGTAGAGGGGTATAAAAATAGCAGGAAAATTACAGGAAGGAAAAACAACACTCCTAATATGATCCATTTTTTTAAAGGTGTAGAATTCATTTATTTATTTGTAAGAAGAAAACAGTTAGAGAATTATTAAAAATCTCTTTTAATATATCCTTGATCATAGGTGTTAAAAATATAACTTGCTTCTTCAATTAGTATCCATAATAAATAACAAATCAGGAAGATAGCAGTCCACACAACAACTCTTCTAAGAGCAGGTGTTTCATCTCTCATGTGCATAAAATCCCATGTTATATAATAAGCTTTAACAATAGTTAATATTATAAATACCCAGTTTAGAATTTTCATGCTTAAAAAGCTTTCCATCATAAAATCAGGTTTGATAATACCTAAAACTACTTCAACTGTAGTAACAATTGTAAGCAAGATTAGGACACCCCAAATTTTCTGTGTGTTAGATTTAAATTTAATTAAACCTCTAAAAATTTCTAACTTATGCTCATCAGCCATATCAATAATATATAATTAAACTAAATAGAAAAACGTAAATACAAATACCCAAACTAAATCGACAAAGTGCCAGTATAGTCCTACTTTTTCAACCATTTCATAACTTCCCCTTTTCTCATAAGTTCCAAGAATAACATTAAAAAATACAATGATATTTAATACTACACCAGAAAAAACGTGGAAGCCGTGGAAGCCAGTTATAAAGAAAAAGAAATCAGCAAAAAGAGGGGTTCCATATTCATTGTCTCTTAGATTAGCACCTTCAACTACATAGGAACCGTTTTCTCTTAAAACCCTTAAAGATTCTTCACGAGATAGGACAGTTTTGTGATTATCTTCAATTATTTGAGTTCTAACAACTAGATTAGGAGAAGCCTCAAAACCTTTTATTACTTCTTCTAATGTATATGATGATAAACTAGACTCAGACATAAACCATATGCCTTTCTTACTTTCGTGCTGCACTCTTTCAGATGGAATATGGTGAGCAAAGTCTTTAAGAGCAACTCTATGATCAGAATCCGCATCTACAAATTGAATGATATTTCCCCCATAAGTTTTAACAGCTCCAAAATCTCCTTTTATAAAAGTTGCCCATTCCCAAGCTTGAGAGCCTACAAATATAAGACCTCCGATAATAGTCAGGAACATATAAAAAGTAACTTTAGCTTTTTTCATATGATGACCAGCATCTACTGCAAGTACCATTGTAACAGATGACATAATTAAAACAAATGTCATAAAGGCTACATAAATCATTGGAAGTTCTTGACCATGTATAAACGGAACGTGAGTAAAAACCTCATCAGCAATAGGCCAAGAATTAATAAACTTAAATCTAGAAAAACCGTAGGCAGCTAAAAAACCTGAGAAAGTTAAAGCATCCGATACAATAAAAAACCACATCATTAATTTACCATAGCTGGCTTTCATCGGCTTATTACCTCCGGACCAACCTTCGTTTTGACTTGATTTAGATACTGTAGAGCTCATAAATATGATTTATATTAAAAACGGTACAAAAATAATTAATTTATATGAAGAAAACTAAGAATAAAAATAAGTATATCCATAAAACATCAACAAAATGCCAAAAGTTAGATGCTAACTCAAATCCTAACATGTTGTCTGCTTGATATTTGTTCTTTAAAAGCATTACCAAAACTACTAATAAACAAAGTAAACCAACCAAAGCGTGGAGTAAGTGAAAAAAAGCAATTAGGAAAACAAAAGAAGAAGTGACATTACTAGTAGGTCCGGTAAAATAGTACCCCAAATCAATTAATTGTGAAAACCCATAAAATTGTAATACAACAAAAACAGTAGCACAAATTATAGATGAAATAAGTAGTATAGTACTCTTCTTTTTATCACTTTTTCTCAGCGCTTTTTTAGAGGTATACAGAAAGAAACTACTTAAAATTATTATTATTAAACTAGCGGTAAATGCTGAGGGCAATTCAAGCTCAGATAGCCAATCTACTCTTGTTTTACTTGCTACAAAAGCACTAGTTAAACCTCCAAAAGACATGATTAATGATGCTATTCCAAACCATAGCATCATTTTTTTTGCTCTAATATTTTTCTCTTTATTTGAACCTTGTGTTAAATCCATTTTGATTATTATAAATTATCGATTAAATATACTATTTGAACTAATGTTAAATATAAAATACTCACAAACATCAAAATTTTTGCATTTTGGGTTGTACTTGTTTTAAATAATTTGAAGGAATAAAATAACAAAAACATTCCTAGCAAGAGGACTATTACTAGACCATAAAATGAAAGAGATAGATCCCCAGTGACATTAAAATATGGTACTATAGACATAATTATTGCCCAGAAAGAATAAAAAATTATTTGAAAAGTAGTTGATTTATCTTTTCTGCCTGTTGGCAACATCTTAAACCCTGCTTTTTCATACTCATCATTTTGCCACCACGCTATTGCCCAGAAATGTGGAAACTGCCAAAAGAACTGCATCAAAAATAATGCTAGTGCTTCAACGCCTAATTCATTAGTTGCTGCCACCCATCCTAGCATAAATGGAATAGCGCCAGGTATAGCGCCAACAAAAACAGAAAGAGGAGTGATTAATTTTAATGGAGTATAAACGCATGCATAAATAAATATTGATATAGCGCTTAGCATAGCGCACAATGGGTTAATTAAATAAAGTAAGGTAAGACCAGTAATAACAAAAACGAAACCAAGGACTAGTGCATTATTAACAGAAATTTGACCCATTGGTAATGGCCTGCCTTTAGTTCTTTGCATAAGAGCATCTAAATCTCTTTCGATTACTTGATTGAAGACGTTGGAAGCGCTAACCATCATTAATCCACCAACAACTAAATATGAAAATATTTCAAAATCAAATTCGTTCATTCCGATTAGATAACTAATAACAGATGAAAACACTACACTTACCGAAAGACGAAGTTTAGTTATTTCTATAAAGGAACTGAATGTGAATTTATTTTTTTGCAAGGGTTTATTGTAAAATATAAATGCAAAGATAAATCTAAATTACAATAAGGACAATCCTAATTAATATAATTTTTAATCGGGCGTCGTTGGCAATACAAATGACTGGTTTGAGAGTTGGAAAATTATAGGTAATGAGTAAGGAACAATAACTGCTTTCCCGTCTACCGTTGCAGGTTCCATCATGGGGAGTGACGATACAGCTCTTACTGCTTCTTTAGCTAATTTTGGATGTGGGGCTCTAGCTCTAACATCTACTATCTTGCCCATGGTATCAACTTTAAAAATGATACTGATTCTAATCTTTCCTGAAAGCCCTAGCTTTCCAGCTATATCAGTGTTAAATTCTTTTTGAATAAATTTAGAAATCTTAAAGGCCATACAATTTCGTCTATCTAAATTATTTTTTTTCTTTTTACATCCAGGAAATATTGGGGCTTTTTCTAATAATTTTTTTTTAGTTTCATCTTTAGTTATATCTAATGTTGAATCAGATTCAATTTCTTGATTAGACTCAAATAAAAGTTTACTTTTTTCAGAAGAAATAATTACACCTTTATCATTGTATTTGATTAATGGAGCTGCTTTAAATATTATAGGTAATAAATACTCTACTGAAACAGGTTTTCCATTTTGTTTTCCCGGCTTCATTTTAGGGAATAAATTAATTACCCTAATAGCTTCTTCCTTTAACTTAGGGTGAGGAGCTCTAACTCTTATATTAATAATATTTCCTTTTTTATCAATATTAAACGCTGTAGATATACGTTGATATCCAGTAAGCTTCAAATCTACTGTGATAGAAGTATCAAAATATTGTTGGGCTAAACTAGCTAAAGAATTTGTTATACATAGTCTTTTGTTAGATTCAGTACCTTTACAACCGGGAAAAACAGGGATGTTTTCAACCTCTAAAAACTTAATAACTTCTTCTTGATTAGTTCCTAAATTTAAAGCAAAAATATTAGCAGAGCTACTGATCAATAGTATTAAAATAAGCAACGAAGAATAAAGTAGATTCGAATAAATTTTCATAAAATAAATTTTAATTATTTCTATAATAGTCAGTCCTGTACTGTGAAAATTATAGGCAAAGAATAAGGGACAATGACAGCTTTCCCATCTTGCATGCCTGGCTTCATCTTGGGTAGTGATTTAACAGCTCTTATGGCTTCTTTTACTAAGCTAGGATGTGGAGCTCTGGCTCTTACATCAACAACTTTTCCTTTTTTGTTTATTCTAAAAATAACACTAATTCTTTGTGTTCCAGATAAACCGATATCTTGAGCTTTATTAATCCTAAATTCACTCAAAACAAATTTTGTAATCTTTTGAGACATACAGGCTCGTAGATCAGTATTTCGAGAATTGTATTGATCACATCCAGGGAAAATTGGAACCTTATCAATTTCTGATAACTTAAGTATATCTTCTTGATTAATTACTAGATTTAATGCGCTAACATTATTAGGGATACTAGTTAGTAGTATTAAAATAAAGAATGGAAAATAACGAAACCTCATATAGCTATTCATTTAATTAAATTTAATTAATAAAAATAGTATTTGATTTGGGTCAAATTATAATAAATTTATAAAAGGGAGTGCTAATCCTGTACTTGGAAAATTATAGGCAAAGAGTATGGTACTATCACAGCTTTACCCCTTTGTTTACCTGGCTTCATCTTAGGTAACAAATTAATTACCCTTTGAGCTTCTTTTACTAACCTAGGGTGTGGAGCTCTTGCCCTTACACCAACTACATCTCCTGTTTTATCAATTTTGAAAATAACACTAATTCTCTGTCTTCCGGAAAGACCAAGGTCTCCAGCTAAGTCAGTGTTAAATTTTCTTTGAACAAATTTTGTAATTTTTTGAGACATACATTTACGTCTCTCTGCGTTATTACCCTTATCACATCCAGGGAAAATTGGAACATTTTCTATTACTGAAAAAGGAACTTCAATATCTTCTTCAACTTCTTCAATTTCTAAATCTTCTATATCAATTTCTTCTTCTTGATCAGTTTCAGTAGATTCAATAACCGTCTCCTCTATCTCTTCTTCATCTTCTACAATCTCAATAACCTCAGGCGGTGCTGGTGGTGGTGGTGGTGGTGGTGGTGGCACAACCTGCTCTAATAATGGAATTTCTTCATCATCCAGCTCATCCATACTAACAAGACCTATATCAACGTCGCTTTTATCATAAACTTTCCAATTAATAGTTGAGTATGATAAGAACACCATCAAAGCCAATCCTATTGCAAAATACAATGAGGCATTTCTAGAAATGTCTGCTTTTGGATTTT
>CAJVXR010000086.1 GCA_913009535.1 uncultured Flavobacteriales bacterium
TAAAAATGCAGTTAATATCGCAATGAAAAACTTATTAGATATTACTGTTGGTTCTTTAACCTATTGGTTCGTTGGATATTCATTAATGTATGGTAGTTCAGAAAATGGATACTTCTTTTGGAGTGGTATAATGCAAGGAGAAGGAGCTGACTTATTCTTTCAAACAATGTTTGCTGCTACTGCCGCAACAATCGTTTCCGGAGCAATTGCAGGTAGAACTAAGTACTCAACCTATGCTATCTTTACAGTTGTAATGACGGCCTTTATTTATCCAATCGCTGGTGGTTGGGAATGGAATGGAGGATTCTTAAATACAGCATCTTTCATGCCTGTTGAATTTATAGATTTTGCAGGATCTTCAATCGTTCACTCTGTTGGTGGATGGGCAGCTTTAGTTGGAGCATACATGGTTGGTCCAAGAATTGGAAAATTTGTTGATGGAAAGGTTATGCCGATTCCAGGTCATAATCAAATCCTTGCAACTTTAGGAGTATTTATTCTATGGTTAGGATGGTTTGGTTTTAATGGTGGATCTCAATTAGCTTGGGGTGGTCCTGATGCAATTGCCGCTTCAAATGTAGTTTTATTTACAAATTTATCTGCTGCGGCTGGTGGTCTCGGGGCTTTAATTACAACATGGATTTGGTATGGAAAACCTAATCTTGTTCAATCATTAAATGGAGCCTTAGCTGGACTTGTAAGTATCACAGCTGGATGCGGGAATATGACTGCTATTGGTTCTGTTTTTGCCGGCTTAATAGGTGGTATTATTGTTGTTTTTTCTATCGAATTTATTGAGAAAAAACTGAAAATTGATGATGCAATCGGAGCAGCTTCCGTTCACGGTGTCGCTGGTGTTTGGGGTACTTTAGTCATAGGTCTTTGGGGAGTTGATGGTGATACGGGAATTGGACTCTTTAATGGTGGTGGTGCTTCACAGCTAGGGGCCCAAGCTATTGGAGTTTTAGCCTATGCATTATGGGCTACTGTATTAGCATTTTTAGTTTTCGGAATACTTAAAAAGGCTATTGGTCTTAGAGTAAGCGAAGAAGTTGAAATCGCAGGATTAGACGAATCTGAGCATGGTTCTATTGCTTATGCAGGAATTAGAAAAAGAAAATGATTTAAAATTTAGTTTGTTAATAGTGATTAAAATGGCTTAGAAAATATTTTCTTAGCCATTTTTTTATTAAAAGTTTAATTAAAATTGATATTATCTGCTAAATCCATAATATTTAAATAAATTATATCTAAATATCACTATTTAAACTAATTTCACTAAAATATTAATAAAAATTAAATGTCGGGAAAACCAAAAGTTACTAGATTTAAAGAAAGTGTACTTTCAAAATTTCAAATTTACAATAGTATATTTTTAACGCTCCCATTTGATAGTATTAATAAAACAGGAGTGCTTCTTCCATTATTTCATGAAACCTGCGAAAGAGGATTTAAAAATGGCAATAATCCATCTGAAATTATTGAAGATTTTTTTGAAAAGTACCAAGCTAGAAGATCGAAAAAGAGTCAGATTAATCTTTTATTTAGGTTTATTCAATATATAGAAAGACAAGTTGTTCTTTTTGATGCTATTGAAGATGCTTCATTTACAGTTGTAAATAATATGGATGGTGTAGGAACCATTAGAAATTTGAAAGAGTCCGCAATTACCGATGATAAAGTCCAGGAATTAAAAAAATACATTGAGGATTTTAATGTTAAAATTGTATTAACCGCACATCCAACACAATTTTATCCAGATAATGTGCTAGCTATTATTACAGATCTTACTGAGGCGATTAAGAATAATAACCTCCTTGATATTAAAAATTACCTGACTCAATTAGCTAAGACTTCATTTTTCAAATATAAAAAACCAACTCCATTGGATGAAGCTGTAAGTCTTATATGGTACTTAGAAAATGTTTTTTATCAATCATTTGGAAATACTTATGATTATATTAAAGAAAATGTATTTAATAACAAAGATTTTAATAATAATCTAATGAGTGTAGGCTTTTGGCCTGGGGGTGATAGAGATGGAAATCCATTTGTTACACCTGAAATTACATTACAAGTCGCTGAAAGATTAAAAAGAACAATTATAAAAAATTATTACAGAGATATTAGAGAATTAAAGAGAAGACTAACCTTTAAAGGAGTTGAAGACAAGTTAATTAACATTCAAGATAAACTGCATGAATATATCTTTTTAAGAAACTCTAAAAATACATTTTCATCAAAACATTTAATGGATGGTTTACAGCAAATCAAACTAATAATCATTAAGGACCACCAGTCTTTATACTTAAACTTAGTGGATAGTTTGATAAATAAAGTAAAACTATTCGGCTCTCATTTTGCAACTATGGATATTAGACAAGACAGTAGAGTGCATAACAATGTATTTAATGAAATTGTTAAAACTTCAATTAAAAACAAATTAAACCTTTTTCCAAATAATTACTTTGAACTTATTGAAACTGAACAAATTCAATCCCTATCAAAAGTAAAAGGATCCATAGACCTTTCAAATTTCTCTGACAAATTAGTGTTGAACACTTTAAATACTATTAAGGCAATTAAAAAAATTCAAACAACAAATGGAGAAAAAGCTGCCAACAGATATATAATAAGTAATAACAAAACAGCATTGAATGTGATGCAGCTTTTTGCAATGCTAAAGTTAGTGGCTTTTGATAAAGACTTAACTATTGACATATGTCCTTTATTTGAAACAATTGAAGATTTAGAAAATGCCTCGGATGTAATGAAAACTTTATACACAAACCCAACTTATCTAGCTCATTTACGCAGTAGAAGACTTAAACAAAACATTATGTTAGGTTTTTCTGACGGTACAAAAGATGGAGGGTATTTAATGGCTAACTGGGCTATTTATAAGGCAAAGCAAATGCTTACTAGTATTTCCAGAAAATATAAAGTAGATGTTATATTTTTTGACGGTAGAGGGGGACCACCAGCAAGAGGTGGTGGGAAAACACATAAGTTCTATGCTTCTTTAGGACCAAGTATTGAGTCTAAAGAAGTTCAGTTAACTGTCCAAGGACAAACAATAAGTTCTAATTTTGGAACATTAGATTCTTCAAAATATAATATTGAGCAACTTATGAGCTCTGGTATTTTAAATAAATTAAATGAGACTGACTTGACAATTTCTAACGATTGTCATGAAACAATGGATAATTTATCTAAGATTAGCTATGAAGCATATGTTAATTTCAAAAACCATCCTAAATTTCTTCCATATTTAGAGCATATGAGTACCTTGAAATATTATTCAAAAACAAATGTAGGTAGTCGGCCATCAAAGAGAAATTCAGATGATAAATTGGTTTTTTCTGATTTAAGGGCAATTCCTTTTGTTGGTTCATGGAGTCAACTAAAGCAAAATGTTCCTGGCTTCTTTGGGGTTGGGTATGCAATAAAGTACTACGACGATTTAGGGGAGCTTAGTAAAGTAAAGAAACTATACAAAGAGTCTAGTTTCTTTAAAACTTTAATTGAAAATAGTATGATGTCGCTTTCTAAATCTTTTTTAGACCTGACAAAGTATATGTCTAAAGATAAAGATTATGGAGATTTTTGGAATATCATATATGATGAATACAACAATACCTTAGAGATGCTCTACAAGTTAACTGGTTCTAGAAAACTTATGAAGGAAGAGCCAGTAGGAAAATTATCCATTGAAGCAAGAGAGTCTATCGTGCTTCCTCTTTTAACAATTCAGCAACACGCACTAAAAAAACTCCAGGAATTAAAAAAAGATCCTGTAAAAAATAAAGACGAAATTATTATTTATGATAAGATTGTAACTAGATCTTTATTTGGAAATATTAATGCTAGTCGAAATTCTGCTTAGTCAATTTTGATTTTAGAAGCTACTTTTTTAGCTCTATCAATTAATATTGAGGTTTCTTCCTGTCCAAAGGCTAGAGCAACCGCCATTCTTCTATACTTTCTTGTACTAGGTTTACCAAATATTTTAAAGTCTGTGTTTTTATAATTTGCTGCTTCTTCCAGTCCTGATATTATTGGAAATTCACTACTTTCATTATCAGCGAGAACGACTGCAGATGCGCCATTTCTAATAAGAGGTATTTCTATAATAGGAATTCCTAATATTGCACGGGCATGTAATTCAAATTCAGAGTAGTTCTGAGTACCAGCAAGGGTTACCATTCCTGTATCATGAGGTCTAGGTGATAGCTCTGAAAAGTATACACCATTTTTACCAATAAAAAATTCAACTCCCCAAACACCATTTCCGCCTAGTGCATCGGTTACTCTTGCTGCCATTTCTTGAGCTGTTTTTAAATGAGTATCCTCCATTTTCATAGGTTGCCAACTCTCTTGGTAATCTCCTCTTTCTTGTCTATGACCAATTGGCGGACAAAACAAAGTATTATTATGAT
Source organism: uncultured Flavobacteriales bacterium (assembly GCA_913009535.1). Next base: position 4,440 of record CAJVXR010000086.1, read on the forward strand.
TTTGGGTTAAGGTGAGTAGGGTAATTTCGTAATCAAAGGATATAAACTCTTCTACAATTACTTCCATTAAATCTCCTCTTGATCCTTTTAAAGCTTCATTCCATGCTTTTTCAATGTCAGCTTCACTTTTAATCACAGACTGACCTTTACCAGATGATGACATTAATGGTTTAACTACGCAGGGTATGCCTGTATATTCTACTCCTTTAATTAGTTCATTATAAGAACTAGCATATTTATATTTTGCAGTTTTTAACTCTAAATCTATAGCAGCTAAGTCTCTAATGGATTTTCTATTCATAGTGAAGTTTGCTGCTTTTGCAGAGGGGATTACGGTATATCCTTGTTTTTCATATTCATAGAAACGTTCTGTTCTAATACTTTCCACTTCTGGTACTATAAAATCTGGTTTATATTTAGCTACAATTCTGTCTAACTCTTGTCCATCCAACATATTTATTACCTCAAATTCATGCGCTACTTGCATTGCAGGCGCATCTTTATAATTATCCACAGCAATTACATATTGCCCTAATCTTTGAAAAGCAATTACAACCTCTTTTCCTAACTCTCCTGAACCTAATAAAAGTATTTTATTTCTCATGTTACAAACTTAATAAAATTATAAGAACCTCTTATAAAGCATGTGAATTTTGTATCATATACAATTTATAAAAGTATCTTTGATAAAAAATTATATGCATAAGGCTGGTTTTGTAAATATTATAGGAAATCCAAATGTTGGAAAATCTACTCTAATGAATTCATTTGTTGGTGAAAAGCTTTCTATTATAACTTCAAAAGCTCAAACTACAAGACATAGGATACTTGGGATAGTTAATGGTGAAGATTTTCAAATGGTAATCTCCGATACACCAGGGATAATTAAACCTGCTTATGAACTTCAATCTTCAATGATGGACTTTGTAAAAGCAGCTCTTGATGATGCAGATGTGCTTGTCTATATGGTTGAAATTGGTGAGAAGGATCTTAAGGATGAGAAGTTCTTTGAGAAGATTATCAATTCTAAAATACCCGTTTTACTACTTATTAATAAAATTGACATTTCTAATCAGGAAGAATTAGAAGAGTATGCGCTTATGTGGAAAGAGAAAGTTCCAAATGCTGAAATATATCCCGTTTCTGCTTTAAAAAACTTTCAAATAAAAGAAGTCTTTGATAGAATTGTACAGCTATTGCCAGAATCTCCAGCTTTTTATCCTAAAGATCAATTAACCGATAAGCCAGAGAGATTCTTTGTAAATGAAATTGTCAGAGAAAAAATCCTTAAATACTACAAAAAAGAAATTCCGTATTCTGTAGAAATTTTAACAGAAGAGTTTTTTGAAGAAGATAAGATAATCAGAATTAGATCGGTTATTATGGTAGAAAGAGAAAGTCAAAAGGGGATTGTTATTGGCCATAAAGGAGTTGCATTAAAAAGAGTAGGTACTTCCGCTAGACGAGATTTAGAAGCCTTTTTTGGCAAGCAAATTCATATTGAACTTTATGTTAAAGTCAATAAAAACTGGAGAAGTAATCAAAACCAACTAAGAAGGTTTGGTTACAATAATTAAAACATTTTTCTTTTTTCTAAAATTTTAATTTCCATTAGTTCAAATTCATTTTTGTTTTTAAGTATAGATTGTTAA
>CAJVXR010000087.1 GCA_913009535.1 uncultured Flavobacteriales bacterium
TATGCTATTGTCATATAATTCTTCAATTGGACATGAAACTTCAGCTTTTACAATACATTCAGGAACGTAATTAGATAGAATAGACATAATTATTTCAATTTTGGAGCTATCTTTAAAATTATCTTTAAAAGTCTTACTAAATTGTTCAAGACAAGAATTTATAAAGTTTGCACCCATTGCATCTTTTGTCTCAAATGATGCTTTAAGTTGAAAGTAGTTTTCTATTTGGTCGTTTAAATTTACTAACTCTATATTTTTTATACCACCACCTCTATTATTCATGTTTGTAGTTAAAGAATCTACATCTGTAAGTAATTTAGGTTTGATATTTTCAAAATAGTCTTTTAAATCTTTAAAATTACCCTCAAAAATAAAATGAACTTGACCTATTTTAATTGTTGAAATAACCTCAGCTTTAAACCCGCCTTTTTCTAACCAAAATTTAGCAGCCTTACTTGCTGCAGCTATAACTGAACTTTCTTCAGTCACCATTGGAATTATATAGAGCTTATTGTTGATTAAAAAGTTTGGTGCTATAGCAAATGGCAGATAAAAATTTGATAAAGTATTTTCTGCAAATTCATCATGAAGTTTCTGTAGCTTTCCGTCATCATTATAGTACTGCTGAAGAACGTTTTTTATATTGTTGTTAGAGGAGAATGAATTTTTTATAACCCATTCAATCTTATCTAATTTGTTGAGTTTTGAGAAACCAGAAATTGGTTTTTTCATAAAAAAATTTTAATTCAAAGATACTATTCTATTCTAAATTAATTAACTAATAATATAATTTGAATTATTTATGGTTAATTATATTAATTATGCTAATTTAGGACGTGAATTTATAAACAAATAAAATGAATAACTCAGACACATTATCTTCCCAGAAGCAATTATTTGGACATCCAGTTGGATTATATGTTTTATTCTTTACTGAAATGTGGGAGCGATTTTCTTATTATGGAATGAGAGCTATTCTAGTGCTATATCTAGTTGCTGAATCTACTGCAGATTCAATTAATCCTGGTCTAAATTGGGAAACAGGTGAAGCGTTAGGCTTATATGGCACATACACTATGTTAGTTTATGTAGCTTCTATTCCAGGTGGATGGATTGCAGATAATTTACTAGGGCAAAAAAAATCAGTCCTTTATGGGGGAATATTGTTAGTCTTAGGTCATTCAATATTAGCTGTCGAGGAAATGTGGGCATTTTATTCTGGTTTAGGCCTTATTATAGCTGGTGTAGGTATGCTAAAGCCAAATATTTCATCAATGGTTGGTGGTCTTTATTCAAAAGGAGATGTTAGAAGAGACAAAGGGTTTATAATCTTTTATATTGGAATAAATATTGGGGCTTTCCTTTCTAGTTTAATAGTGGGGTATGTTGGTGAAACTTATGGATGGCACTATGGCTTTGGTCTAGCCGGTATTGGAATGACCTTAGGTTTAATTCAATATATGTATGGGCAAAAATATTTAAGCCAAGTAGGTAATTTTATTGGAGATAAAAATTCTTCTGAGGGTGAAAATGTTTTAAAAAAACCGCTAACATTAATTGAAAAAGACAGATTAGTTGTGTTATTTTTATCTTTTATACTTGTAATAGTTTTTTGGGGAGCTTTCGAACAAGCTGGAGGTTTAATGAATATATATGCCTCTGAAAAAACAGATAGAATATTAATGGGTTGGCTAGTTCCAGCTTCTTGGTTCCAATCATTAAATGCTATGTTTATTATATTTTTAGGTACTACTGTAGCAGCATATTGGGCAAAAAGAAAATTTAAAAATCAACTATCATCATCTTTATTTAAAATGATCATTGGGTTAATAATAATGGGGACTGGATTTTTCTTTATGTCTGCCGCAGCTACACAATATGAATCACAAGGTAGTTCAGCTATGTATTGGTTAGTATTAGCTTATTTATTTCATACAATTGGAGAGTTGTGTATTTCACCAGTTGCATTGTCATTTATCACAAAATTAGCTCCTTTAAAATATGCCTCTCTTACTATGGGAGTATACTTTGCGATGACAGGTTTTGGTAATAAGTTAGCAGGGGTTTTAGGTGAAGCATCACAAAGTATGGGAGAGTTTACTATTTTTACTGGTATAGCTATTTTTTGTGTTGTATTTGGAGGTTTAGTTTTACTTTTTAGAACCAAGCTAGAAAACCTTACTCATGGAGCTGAGGATGATAATTAATTTTAAATAATATGAACAAGACGACAACTGATCATTTTTTTGAATCTACAGTTTTAGGGCATCCTTCTGCCTTATTCGTATTATTTTTCACAGAAATGTGGGAAAGATTCTCCTACTACGGCATGCGTGCTTTACTAGTTATGTTTTTTACTGCGGCACTAATTGATGGGGGTTGGGGATGGCCTAGAGAATATGCTTATGCAATATTTGGAACATATACGTCTTTAGTATACATATCTACATTGCTTGGTGGATACATGGCTGACAAAGTTATTGGTTACAGATACGCAGTTTTAATTGGTGCTCTTTTGATGACTCTTGGTCATGGTTCAATGGCGGTAGAAACTCCCTTCTTTATTTATCTAGGTCTGACATTATTAGTTTTTGGAAGTGGCTTTTTTAAGCCAAATATGACATCAATAATTTCTGAAATGTACAAAGGTAAAGATGAGAAAAAAGATGGTGCCTACACTATTTTTTATATGGGTGTAAATGCTGGTGCATTTTTGGGAATTCTACTTTGCGGATACATTGGCGAACAGGTTGGCTGGAGATGGGGTTTTGGTTTAGCAGGAATTTTTATGCTATTCGGCTTATTGCAGTTCTGGTTTGCGCAAGAAATTTTTGGAGATATTGGAACTAAGCCTGTTGTTTCTGAACTTGAAATATCAAATACTAGTGACAATGAACCAAAGTTAAATCCTTTTACAAACTTCCAACTAGTTTTGATTGCTGTTGCTGGAATATTAGGACTTTCTTGGATTATCAATGATCCTGTTTCTAAAATATCTGAAGGAGTATACAATCTTTTTAACTTTAGTGTTTTTGGTATGGATGGCTCTAATTTTGCAATAATTAGTGCGTTGGTTCTATTTATTTCGTTGTTAATAATAAGAGTCCCTAAGTATGACAAAATCACTAGAGATAGGATGTTAGCTGTGATTTTCTTTGCATTTATCACTATATTCTTTTGGGCCCTTTTTGAACAAGCACCAGGCTCGCTAACAATTTTTGCACGTGATTATACACAGCGTGTTTTAGAGGGTGATTCTGCTTTTATTTTTAAGATAGTTAATGCTCTAATGACAATTATTCCTTTAGGTATTATTACATGGGTTCTCTGGTTATTATTCAAACAAACATTCTCTAAATTCTCTAAATCTAATATTTTTTTAGCAACTAGTTTTGTCATAATATGGGCTATAGCTATTTGGATGTTAAGTATAGAGTTTACGAAAGATGTTACTGAAGTTCCTGCGTCTTGGTTTGGTGTATTAAATTCATTATTTATTATTGTATTTGCTCCTTTGTTTTCTAAGTGGTGGGAGAGTAAGTACAACCCTAATGCAAATATGAAATATGCATTAGGAATGGTTTTATTGGGATTTGGTATGGCGTGTGTGGCCATTGGAGCATCAGATATACCAGCGGGAGCCAAAACAGCCTCAGTTAGTATGATATGGCTTATTTTAGTTTATTTCTTTCATACAATGGGAGAGCTTTGTATTTCTCCAGTTGCCTTATCATACGTAAGTAAATTGGTGCCAGGTCGTATGATAGCTATGATGTTTGGTATTTGGTATTTAGCAATAGCTATAGGTATGAAATTAGCAGGTGTATTTGGAGAAGCCTCTGAAAGTATAGCTAAGAATGAAGGGTTAAGTTATTTTTTCTGGATTCTTACTGCGATCGCTTTTGCTCTTGGTCTTTTATCTGCTTTATTATATCCAGTAATTAAAAAATTAATGCACGGAATTAAATAGTCTTATGAAATATTTATTTATTGTTATATCATCATTGTTTTTTGTTAATATAAGTGCCCAAAATATTGATTGGATGAGTTTAGAGCAAGCTTTAGAAATGCAAAAGAAAAGCCCTAAAAACATCATTATAGATGTTTATACTAATTGGTGTGGACCATGTAAGTTATTAGATAAAAATACTTTTCAAAACAAAAAAGTAGCAGATTTTATTAACAAATATTATTATGCTGTAAAATTTAACGCAGAGGGTAATGAAGTAATAAATTTTGATGATAGAGAGTTTACAAATCCTAACTATAAGCCAGCTATGGCAAATAGAAGAAATGGCAATCATCAGCTTACCAGATATTTGGGTGTTAGGGCTTACCCAACAATTGTTTTTTTAGATACCAAATCTGATATTATTTATAATCTCAAAGGATACAATACACCATCTCAAATTGAGATTTGGCTTAAATTATTTAAAGACGAAAGTCATAAAAATATAAAAAGTCAACAAGATTTTAATAATTTTCAGAAATCTTTTGTATCAGAATTTTAATTCTTCAAATACATTTTAATTAGATCAGCAGTTTTTTTACTAGCTCCTTTTCCTCCTAATTTATTATGAAGCATTTTATATTCAGCCAACATTGATGATCGATTTTTTTTATCTAGTATCTTTTCTAGTTCTATAACTAAATTTGTTTTATTGCAATCATTTTGAATTAATTCCTTTACCACTTCTTTATCTTGAATTATGTTTACTAATGAAATGTATTTTAAATTTCGAATTAACAATCTTCCTATAAGGTAGGATGTCCAACTTGTTTTGTAACACACTACTTGTGGAACGTTAAATAGTGCTGTTTCTAAGGTGGCTGTACCGGAGGTTACTATTGCTGCGGTAGATACACGTAATATGTTATAAGTTTGATTAGAAATTACTTTAATGATATTAGTATTTGAGTCAGAAGATTGAATTATTTTCTCATAATATTCAACATTCTTACTTGGTGCCCCAGCTATAACTAATTGGTAATTAGTTAAATTTGAAACTGCATTAAGCATAACGGGAAGTAATTTGTTAATTTCTTGATTTCTACTTCCTGGTAAAAGGGCTATAATTGGTTTTTCAGAAAGATTATTCGTTAATAAAAAATTATTCTTATTGAATGTGTTTTCACTTTCAATTGCATCTAATAAGGGGTGTCCAACAAAATCTACTTTATAATTATGCTTTTTTTTATAAAAGTCTTCTTCAAATGGAAGAATGACATACATTTTATCAATAACTTTTTTTATTTGTTCTACTCTTTTCTCTTTCCATACCCATACTTTTGGTGAAATATAAAAATGATTTGTATAGTTTTTACTTTTCGCCCATTTTGCAATTCTCATATTAAAACCAGGGTAATCAATATAAATTATAAGATCTGGATTGAATTTTTCAATATCATTTTTACAAAATGAAATATAGCTAAGAATTTTATTAATATTTAAAATAACCTCTAAAAACCCCATATATGAAAAATCTTGATAGTGCATGACTAAATTATTGCATTGGCTTTTCATGAGATCTCCACCCCAACATCTGAAACTTGCGTCAGGATTATTTTTTTTTAATGCTTTGATTAAATTAGACCCATGTAAATCACCAGAAGCTTCACCTGCAATTATATAATATTTCAATTTATTATTAATTTAAGATTAGTGTAAGTATTGCTAAAAATATTGTCATTAGTAAAATCCCTTTAGCTCTTTGGTCTTGATTTTTTTTTATAAAAACAAAGAACACAACAACATTTAATATTGCTCCAAGACTAATTAATTTCCCTAAGAAATTTTCGTAATAGGAGTTCTTTAAACTTTCTATAATTGAACTGTTTTCTGATAGAATTAATATTGCTAAGATTAATCCAATCAAACTAGATACAAATCCATAAATTACTCCCAACAAAACTTCTTTTTTATTACTCAAAACTCCATAATTTTAAATCTTTAATATAATCGTGAGCAGTCAAGTCAAATTGTGTTGGTACTATGGAAATATAATCATTTTCTAAAGCCCAATGATC
>CAJVXR010000088.1 GCA_913009535.1 uncultured Flavobacteriales bacterium
CACTACAAAACAACTATATTTCTTTCCTTGATAATATACTTTTCCAAGCAAATACACCTTTTAACAAAATTGATAAAACAAAAATTAGCATTACTAATAATGACTCTTTAGAAGTAGAGTTTAAAGTCTCTTTAGATACTTTTAAAAATACCTATGTCTTTCAGTTTAACAAACAAGAAGAAGAAAGTTATAATGTGAAATTTCTGCCTGGAACTTTTACAGATTTTTATAACTTTTCAAATGATACCTTAAGTTATACCTACAAAACAAAAACTTATGATGACTACGGAAACCTAAGGCTTATTCTAAGAAATGTTGAGTATCCTGCAATTGTGCAACTGACAACTAAACTAGGAGAAGTTAAATATGAAAAAACAGTAACTTCGAATGGCAATATTGACTTCAAACATATTGTACCTAGTAAATATTATGTTAGAGTAATATTAGATCGTAATAAAAATAATAAATTCGACTCTGGAAACTACTTACTTAAGTCTTTTCCCGAAACAGTAAGCCATCTAGATGAAGAACTTGATATAAGAGCAGGTTGGGACCTAGTTCAAGAGTTTATTTTAAAATAGAAAATCTACAATACTTTAGATTTCATTAATTCTCTATTCATTCTTGCAATATTGTCAAGAGAAATACCTTTAGGACACTCTACTTCACAAGCACCTGTATTAGAACAATTTCCAAAACCTTCTAAATCCATTTGATCAATCATCTTAGTGACCCTGTCACTAGCCTCTACTTTTCCTTGAGGCAAAAGAGCATATTGAGATATTTTCGCACCAACAAACAACATAGCTGAAGAGTTTTTACAAGTAGCTACACATGCCCCACAACCAATACATGTAGCCGCATCAAATGCATTATCTGCATCTGTTTTATTTATTGGAATTGAATTTGCATCCTGAGTATTTCCAGATGTATTTACAGAGATATAACCTCCTGCGTGTTGGATACGATCAAAGGCACTTCGATCCACTACAAGATCTTTAATAACTGGAAAAGAAGTAGCTCTAAAGGGTTCAATAAAAATTGTATCTCCGTCCTTAAACTTTCTCATGTGAAGTTGGCAGGTTGTAATGGCTCTATCTGGTCCATGTGCTTGACCGTTTATATATAAAGAACATGATCCACATATTCCTTCTCTACAATCATGATCAAAAGCGACAGGTGATTCATCATTTTTAATTAATGTTGAATTGAGCTGATCTAACATCTCTAAAAATGACATATTAGGAGATATATTATCTACATCATAATTCACAATACTTCCCTTAGAAGTTGAATTTTTTTGACGCCAGATTTTTAATTTTAATTTCATAAATATTTATTTATAACTTCTTTCTTTAACTTCAATATCATTATAATTTAATTCTTCTTTATGTAATATTGCATCTTTTGGATCCCCTTTATACTCCCAAGCAGAAACAAACTGATAGTCTTTATTTCTTACGGCCTCACCTTCAGGTGTTTGATGTTCATCTCTGAAATGTCCGCCACAAGATTCTTCCCTAGATAAAGCATCTTTTGCAAATAGTTCTCCTAGCTCTAGAAAATCAGCAACTCTACCAGCTTTAGCTAACTCTTCATTGAATTCATCAGCTGATCCAGGAACTTTCACTTCATTCCAAAAAAGATTTCTTAAATCAGATATTTCATTAATAGCTTCATTTAAGTCTTTAGAATTTCTTGCCATACCGCACTTATTCCACATTATTTTACCTAATTTTTTATGGAAATAGTCAACAGAATGTTTTCCTTTATTATTAATAAAAAAGTTTAATTTTTTTATTGCTTCGCGTTCAGCATTTTCGAATTCAACTGTATCGGTAGGAATTGGACCTGTTGAAATATCATCAGATAAATAATCTCCAATTGTATAAGGCAAAACAAAGTATCCATCAGCTAATCCTTGCATTAATGCAGAGGCACCTAGCCTATTTGCTCCATGATCAGAGAAATTAGCTTCCCCGATTGCATATAAGCCAGGAATTGTTGTCATTAAATTATAATCGACCCAAATTCCACCCATTGTATAATGAACAGCAGGGTATATCATCATTGGAGTTTTATAAGGGTTTTGGTCAACTATTTTTTCATACATCTGAAACAAGTTTCCATATTTCTTTTTTATAACAGCAGTACCTAATTTGCTCACTAAAGCTTCATTATTTTCATCCTCACCATTTATGTGAGCTTGTTCTTTTCCGTATCTAATAATTGCAGCAGCAAAATCTAAATAAACTGCTTCTCCAGTTGCATTTACTCCAAATCCAGCATCACATCTCTCTTTAGCTGCTCTTGATGCAACATCACGAGGAACTAGGTTACCAAATGCAGGATATCTTCTTTCTAAGAAATAATCTCTGTTTTCTTCCAAAATATCTAAAGGAGTTATTTTGCCTTCTCTAATAGAAGTTGCATCTTGTTTAGTACTAGGAACCCAAATTCTTCCATCATTTCGAAGAGATTCTGACATCAATGTAAGTTTGGATTGATGATCTCCTGAGACAGGAATACAAGTTGGGTGAATTTGAGTAAAACATGGGTTTGCAAAATATGCACCACGTTTATGTGCTTTCCAAGCTGCGGTCACATTACTTCCCATTGCATTTGTAGATAAATAAAATACATTACCATACCCTCCTGAACCGAGAACAACAGCATGAGCAGAATGTCTTTCGACTGCCCCAGTTATTAAATTTCTAGTAATAATACCTCTGGCTTTACCATCAACAAGAACAACATCTAGCATTTCGTGTCTATTGTACATTTTGATTTTACCTCTGCTAATTTGTCTGTTCATAGCAGAGTATGCGCCCAATAGTAATTGCTGGCCGGTTTGGCCTTTAGCATAAAATGTTCTCGAAACTAAAACACCACCAAAAGATCTGTTATCCAAAAGTCCTCCATAATCTCTGGCAAAAGGAACCCCTTGAGCAACGCATTGATCGATTATATTAGTAGATACCTCAGCTAATCTATAAACATTAGATTCTCTTGATCTGTAATCTCCACCCTTAACAGTGTCATAAAACAATCTGTAAGTGGAATCACCATCACCTTGATAATTTTTTGCAGCATTTATACCTCCTTGAGCAGCAATGGAGTGCGCTCTTCTAGGTGAATCTTGAAAACAGAAGGCTTTAACATTATATCCTAGCTCAGCTAAAGTTGCAGCTGCAGAACCACCAGCTAAGCCAGTTCCTACAACAATAATATCAATGAGTCTTTTATTTGCTGGATTAACTAAATTAATTTTGTTCTTATGGTTGGTCCATTTGTCCTTTAAAACTCCATCAGGTTGATTAGACTTAAGTTTTGAACTATATTTAAGTTCTGGAGTCTTTTGAATTTGAACAAGATACTGCTCGAAATTTTTAGCGGTCTGTTCAATTATTGAATTTTTTGATTTAAAATCTTTATCAGAACTTTTGACTGGAGACCTACATTCTTTTTTATGCCAGTTAGTATCCCAGTCTTTTAATTTACATTTTACTCCAGTACTTTTTTTAATTATTTTGGGAGCTGAATTATTAACTTTATGATAGTACCTAACACATATCAACACCTCTTCATCTGGCAAATACTCTCCTTTAGGCTTTCTGTAGTTTAAAGAATATGTAATTTTGTTCATAGATCAATTAAATTATGTGTTACAAAATTAATTAAAATTAATTATAACACGTATATATATTTATAAATTATATTAAATAAAATTCGCAGCAAATAAATGCCATAATTAATGATTAAAAAAATGAAATAATGCAATAAAAACAAAACCTAAAGGAATGCAAATTGAATAAGCATAACTAAAGTTTTGTAAGACTTTTTTTCTACCAATTGTTGAACCCATAGACTGAAATGCAGAAGTAAAACCATGCATTAAATGAAGAGATAAAAAGCAAAAAGCAATACAATAAAATATTACTCTAGGAGCATAGCTAAATTTGTGTTGTAATTCTGTAAAATACCTATACTCACCAGTCAAAATTCCGTCTACCATAACCTTTCCACCATCCCAGTCACCTTGAATAAATTTAGCATCTATTTCAGGTAACCAAAAATCAGCAAAATGAAGAAGCATAAATGATAATATTGCTAGACCACTCCAAATCATGTTTCTGCTCATCCATGAAGAATTTGCACTACCATTATTATAAACATATTTAACTTTAGAGGACCTGTAGTTAATAAATTCTAAAATGAATCCCATTACAAAATGAAAAATTACACCAAAAATTAATACTGGTTGGAGAACAAATTGAACTAAAGGGTTAGTACCCATAAAGTGAGATATTTCGTTAAAGGTATCCGGGCTAAAAACAGATGTGAAATTAATTGCGAAGTGCTGTAGCAGAAATACCATTAAAAATATAGCTGAAAGAGCCATTGATATTTTCCTTGCAATGGATGTATTAAAAAATACTGACATCTGTTATTATATTAAAAATTTAAACAAATGTAACACTGAAAAAAATGTTACACAAGAAAAAATGTCTATTTAGAATGATTTTAAAATAAATCAAAAAGAATATTATTACATTTGAATTATAAAATTAATAAATATGAAATACGAATCAATTGACAGTAAGCTATTTATAAAAAATAGACTTAATTTTTCTAAAAAAATGAAAGAAAATGGTATTGCTTTTTTTAATTCAAATGACATATATCCTGTAAGTGCTGATTCTACATTGCCATTTGAACAACATAGAGATATATTCTACCTAAGCGGTATAGATCAAGAAGAAAGCGTGTTAGTTTTATGCCCAAATAGTATCAACCCTAAACATAGAGAGATTTTATTTTTAAAAGAAACAAATGATCACATTGCAGTTTGGGAAGGACCTAAAATAAATAAAAAACAAGCATATGAATTGAGTGGAGTGAAAAGTGTTTACTGGCTTAATGATCTAGAAAACATAATTGAAGAATTAATGGTTAATTGTAATAATATTTACATTAATGAAAATGAGCATTACAGAGCTAAAGTTGAAACTGAAACTAGAGAGGCAAGATTTAGCAAATGGTTACTAAATAAATATCCAAAACAAAACAAACAAAGAAGTAACCCTATTTTGCAAAGACTCAGGTCCGTGAAAGATCCTATTGAAACAAGATTAATACAACACGCTTGTAACATAACTAATAAAGGTTTTAGAAGGATTTTGAATTTTGTAAAACCGGGTGTATGGGAATATGAAATTGAAGCAGAGTTTATACATGAGTTTTTGATAAATAAGTCTAAAAAATTTGCTTATACCCCCATAATTGCATCAGGGCAAAATGCAAATATCCTTCACTACATTGAAAACAATATGCAGTGTAAAAATGGTGATTTAATACTTTTAGATGTCGGGGCTGAATACGCTAATTATTCTAGTGATATGACTAGGACTATCCCTGTAAATGGGAGGTTTAACGAAAGGCAAAAAGCAGTATACAATTCGGTATTGAAAGTTAAAAAGGAAGCTACTAAACTACTTGTTCCGGGTACTGATTGGGCTGAATATCATACAGAAGTAGGAAAGCTAATGACTTCAGAACTTATTGATTTAAAATTATTAGACAAATCAGATATTCAACAGCAATCTAAGGACAAACCCGCTTACAAAAAGTACTTTATGCATGGAACATCTCACCACATGGGTTTAGACACACATGACTATGGTTTATTAGAAGAACCGATGGAAGAAAACATGGTATTTACGGTAGAACCTGGAATTTATTTACCCACTGAAGGTTTTGGGATTAGACTTGAAGATGATGTAATAATTCAAAAAACTGGAGAA
>CAJVXR010000089.1 GCA_913009535.1 uncultured Flavobacteriales bacterium
GTCTAAACACAAAAATCTTAAATAAATGTTAAATAAACAACATTATTCCAATAAATTTTGCCCTCTGTACCCTCTTTTAACCATATAAATTAGTTATAATTTGGTTTTATTCTAGTTAAAATTTGTTAAAAAAAGCTTAAATAAGACGTTATATCTCTTAATTGAAGTGTTGTAATGTTGGCAAGAGGTGTTTTATATGTGGTATTTATTCCTTTAAAAAGTATTCGAGAAACTTACATGAACTTTTGATAACTTTAAGTCCACTGATTCTCCCTTTTTTACTCCATTAGCATAGTTTATTTTAAAGACACCAGAATCTGTATTTATATTTAGGCCTAAACCTACACCATATATATAGTCCTTTATATTACCTAATGAATCTTCATAATATGCTGTATCTAATATTGTATTAATATATATGTTGTTATCTATTGTAAATCTATATTCAGAATTTATCATAAATAGTTTATTGGCAGCTATGCTATTTTCTTCAAAACCTCTTATCGAATTTATTCCTCCAAATAACAGCATTTCGTTTAGATAAAAATTATTAGATATCAATCCGTATGATTCAAAATTTAAGTAGATACTGCTGTTGTCTGTTATATTGAAGTTGTTATAGGTCTTTGTTTTATATTTTATTTGTTTTTTAGTATTTGTATTATCTCTTCTTTCACCAAAAGAGAACTCCAGAGTGTTTAAAAATTTTATTGGGATTAATTTATTGTTACTATTTTGTACAAGATAGCTGTATCTAATTTTTTGGAATTTTGAGTTGTAATCTTTTATGCTCTGACTAACAATTGTTAAATTACTTACAGAATTCAGGTAATTAAGGTGAAGGCTTATATTGTGTTTGTTTTTTGTTAAGTAGTTTACCCCTATGGATTGCTCGTCTTTTGTATATGAGGAATCTTTTTTTGTAAGATTTAGACTTAACTCTAGGCCAATAGGTGATTGTAGTACAAAAGGAGCTATAATGGTAGTCTTAAAAAATTTATCTTCATTGTCTGTGCTTTTGTAATCTAATGTTATCTCTTCGCCATAGTTTAAGGTATTGCTCAGTTTTAAATTTACATACCCATTTAGCTCAAGTTTATTAGAATCTTCATTTGTTGCAAAACCTATAAATCCATCGAAGCTGTTATTGTTCGTCTTTTCAATAAATAAATATGTTATTGTAGAATCTTTTTTAAACAGTACTTCGGGATCTTTTGTTTGTCTTACAAATCCTAGGTTGTTGATTTTTTTACTTTTTTCTTTTATTTTTTCAAAATCAAAAGTTTCCTTAGTCAATAATTTTAAGTATTGCTTTGTAAAAGACCTAGGAAACTTTTCATACCCCTTTATTTTTATCTTATCTAAAGTTCTCTTTTCTCCTAATTCAACATTTAAGTTAGCGACTATACTATTATTGTCAATTTCTTTTATATTGATTAATTTAATTTTATTAAAAGGGTATCCTTTGTCTGCTATTTTTTTTGTGGTTTTTTTTAGGAAACTTTCTAATTCATTAATTTTAAGTGTGTAATATTCTTTGTTCTCTATTTTTTTTATTTTGTTTTCAAAAATGATGACTTTATTTACATCATATATATATATGTTATTAAATTTCTTATTTAGTTCTAGTGAGATATTGTAATTAAAACTATCCTTTTTTGTAGTTTTTTTAATCCTCGCCTTAAAGTAACCTTGTTTTTTTAAACTATCTAAGGACCTATCTACGATTTTCTCTAAATCTGTGAACTCAATAGCATTCTTTTTAATTTTTTTATAATTCGAGATGTCTGCTGAATTACCTACAAGCTCAATTTCTAAATTTATATTTTGAGAATAAGCATAGTAACAACTAGATAGAAAGAAAAAAAAGTATAGGATTTTATTTCGGTTACGCATGGTTTGTACAAGATATATGTTGAAACGCTTATATCCTTATAATAGTGTGTTTTTAAGCTATTTTAAAAAAACTTTCAAAATTTAATAATTAAGATTTGAATAATTCATTTTAATTTCTACCTTTGCACGCTCCTTATGAATAGGGGAAATTAAAAAATATTATAATATAATATGCCAACAATATCACAGTTAGTAAAAAAAGGAAGAGCCAAAACAATCAAGAAGAGTAAATCGGCTGCTTTAAATTCATGTCCTCAAAAACGTGGAGTTTGTACTCGTGTATATACTACTACACCAAAGAAACCTAACTCGGCTATGCGTAAAGTAGCTAGAGTAAGATTAACTAATGGTAAAGAAGTAAACGCGTACATCCCAGGTGAGGGTCATAATTTACAAGAGCATTCGATAGTATTGGTTAGAGGTGGAAGGGTAAAAGATTTGCCAGGTGTTAGATATCACATTGTTCGTGGAGCTTTAGATACCGCAGGTGTCGAAGGTAGAACACAAAGAAGATCTAAGTACGGAGCAAAACGCCCAAAGAAATAATTAAAAGTTTTAATTAGAAGAAATGAGAAAAAAACAGGCAAAAAAAAGACCATTATTACCAGATCCTAAGTTTAACGACCAACTAGTTACTAGGTTTGTTAATATGATGATGTGGTCAGGTAAGAAGTCAACAGCATTTAAGATATTCTATGATGCTATTGATGTAGTTGAATCTAAAAACACAGATGAAGAGAAATCTGCTTTAGAGATTTGGAAAGAAGCACTAACAAATGTTATGCCTCATGTCGAAGTTAGAAGTAGAAGAATAGGTGGAGCAACTTTTCAAATTCCTAACCCTATTAGAGCAGATAGAAAAATTTCTACTGCAATGAAGTGGTTAATTAGTTTTTCTAGAAAAAGAAACGAAAAATCTATGGCTCAAAAATTAGCTGCAGAAATTCTTGCTGCTTCGAAAGAAGAAGGAAGTGCAGTTAAAAAGAAAGTAGATACTCATAAAATGGCTGAAGCCAATAAAGCATTTTCACACTTTAGATTCTAATCAAAAATGGCAAGAGATTTAAAATATACAAGAAATATTGGTATTGCTGCACACATTGATGCTGGTAAGACTACTACTACAGAAAGAATTTTATATTATACAGGTGTTTCTCACAAAATTGGAGAGGTTCATGATGGAGCTGCTACAATGGATTGGATGGAGCAAGAGCAAGAAAGAGGTATCACAATTACTTCTGCTGCAACAACTTGTAATTGGGAATTCCCTACTGAAAATGGTAAGCCGACTGCTGATGCTAACGGATATCATTTTAATATTATTGATACTCCTGGTCACGTTGACTTTACAGTTGAGGTGAATAGGTCATTAAGAGTTTTAGACGGATTAGTTTTCTTATTTAGTGCTGTTGATGGTGTTGAGCCTCAATCTGAAACTAACTGGAGATTAGCAGATAATTATAAAGTTCCAAGAATTGGTTTTGTCAACAAAATGGATAGACAAGGTTCTGACTTTATGGGTGTTTGTCAACAAGTTAAAGATATGTTAGGTTCAAATGCTGTTCCTATTGTATTAAATATTGGTGACGAAGACGATTTTAAAGGAATTGTTGATTTAGTAAAAAATAGAGCCATTGTATGGCATGACGAAACTCAAGGAGCAACATTCGACGTTATTGAAATCCCTGAGGAACTAAAAGAAGAAGCAAAAAAATATAGAGCACTATTAATTGAAGAAGTAGCTGGTTATGACGAAAATCTTCTAGAAAAATTCATGGAAGATGAAGATTCTATTACAGAAGACGAAGTACATGCAGCGCTAAGAGCAGCAGTTATGGATATGTCTATCATTCCTATGATTTGTGGTTCTGCTTTTAAAAATAAAGGTGTACAATTTTTACTTGATGCTGTATGTAGATACTTACCTTCTCCAACAGACAAAGAAGCTATTATAGGTATAGATCCCAAAACTGATTTAGAAACTTCTAGAAAACCGGCTGTTACTGAGCCTTTTGCTGCTTTAGCATTTAAAATTGCAACAGATCCTTTTGTAGGTCGTCTTGCATTTTTCCGTGTTTATTCTGGTAGATTAGAAGCTGGATCCTATATTTTAAATAATAGATCAGGTAAAAAAGAAAGAATATCGCGTATTTACCAAATGCACTCTAATAAACAAAATGCTATAGATTTCATTGAAGCTGGAGATATAGGTGCAGCTGTTGGATTTAAAGATATTAAGACTGGTGATACTATGTCTAATGAAAAAAATCCTGTTGTTCTGGAGTCAATGGACTTTCCTGATCCAGTAATTGGTATTGCTGTTGAGCCTAAGACTAAAGCTGATGTAGATAAATTAGGCATGGCACTTTCAAAACTTGCTGAAGAAGATCCAACATTTACTGTTAGATCTGATGAAGCATCTGGTCAAACTATTATTTCTGGTATGGGTGAATTACACTTAGATATTATATGTGATAGATTAAGAAGAGAATTTAAGGTTGAGGTTAACCAAGGTCAGCCTCAAGTAGAGTATAAAGAAGCAATAACTAGAGCTGCAGATCACAGAGAAGTTTATAAAAAACAATCTGGTGGTAGAGGTAAGTTCGCGGATATTGTATTTACATTAGAACCTGCAGAAGAAGGAAAGCAAGGACTAGAGTTTGTATCTTCAATTAAAGGTGGTAACGTTCCTAAAGAATTTGTTCCATCTGTTGAGAAAGGATTTAAACAAGCTATGATTAACGGCCCACTAGCCGGTTATGAAGTTGATGCTATGAAAGTAACATTAAGAGATGGTTCTTATCATGATGTCGATTCTGATCAACTTTCATTTGAGTTAGCTGCAAAGCTAGGATTTAAAAATGCTGCTAAGGCTGCTAAGGCTGTTATTATGGAGCCAATAATGAAATTAGAAGTAATTACTCCTGAAGCAAATATGGGTGATATAGTTGGTGATTTAAACAGAAGAAGAGGTCAAGTAAGTGATATGGGAGATAGAGCTGGCGCTAAAACCGTTAAAGCTACTGTTCCACTATCTGAAATGTTCGGTTATGTTACTACATTAAGAACACTTTCATCTGGTAGAGCAACATCTACAATGGAATTTTCACATTACGCTGAAACTCCATCAAGTATTTCAGAACAAGTTATTAAAGAAGCTAGGGGAACTAGTGAAGCATAATATATAAACTATGAGTCAAAAAATAAGAATTAAATTAAAATCATACGATCACAATTTAGTAGATAATTCTGCTGAAAAGATTGTCAAGACAGTAAAAAGTACTGGTGCAGTTGTTACAGGACCAATTCCTTTACCTACGCACAAAAAGTTATTTACTGTATTGCGTTCTCCGCACGTTAACAAAAAAGCTAGAGAACAATTTCAGTTAAGTTCTTATAAAAGATTACTTGATATTTATAGTTCATCATCAAAAACAATTGATGCATTAATGAAACTAGAATTACCAAGTGGTGTTGAAGTTGAGATCAAAGTGTAATTAACATTAATCGAGATTTATCTCGATAACATGTCTGGAGCGTTTCGCGAAAGAAAAACGGAAAAAAATATATTCAAGGGTTGAATTTATTTTGGCCCTTAATTTTTAATAGTAAATATAAATAATAAATAAATAAAATATGTCTGGGTTAATTGGAAAAAAAATAGGAATGACCAGT
>CAJVXR010000090.1 GCA_913009535.1 uncultured Flavobacteriales bacterium
ACAAACCTTTAAAATTACATACTGATAATACTAAAACTGAACATGGTTTTGTCTCAACTATTAATTATAATAATGATTTTCTTTCCACCTATTTAGATGGTAGACAAAATGAATTAGCAAAACATGATAAGCGTATAAAACCACAAATGACTTTAAGGTCTACTTCATATAACGTAGATGGTGAGATTTTAATGGATAAGTTAATAGACGATAGGGTTTGTGATTGTTGTCAAACTGATTTAGGGATAACTAAAAATAATATTCCAATAACGGTTTATAGAGACAGATCAGAAAATGAAACTAGAGATATTTACTACTCATTTTTTAAAGATTCTTTCTGGTCAGTACCAGCTGTTGTCAATAATGACAAATGGATAATTTCAGGTTGTCCTGTAAATGGCCCTGCAATTTCAACTTTCAAAAATTCATCATCAGTAGTTTGGTATACTGAAGAAGAAGGTGATAGTAAATTAAAAATTGCTTTTTCTGAAAATATAATAAATGGCTTTAATGATCCTATTTTAATAAATGCTAACGACCCAGTAGGTAGAGTAGATATCGAGATGATTAGTGAGACTTCATCATTAATTAGCTACATGGATATTGTAGATGGAAAAGCATATATAAAGGTACAAAAAATTGATAATATAACTGGGAATAATAAATTCATTATAATTGAAGAAATCTCCAATACTAGAGCCTCAGGTTTTCCTAAAATCAATATAATTGATAATGATAAAACAATCATTACATGGACAGATGCTAAAGACAAATATAATGTTAAGACCATATTATTAAATAACTCTTACTTTGATTAATAATGATTTAATCAGTATAATCACTCCATTCAAGAACTCTTCAATGTATATAGAAGAGTGCATAAGCTCAATACTAAAACAAACTATTGAAAACTGGGAATTAATTATTATAGATGATTACTCTACTGATAATAGCTATGATATTGTACGAAAAATATCTTTAAATGATAAGAGGATCAAGCTTTATAAAAATAACTCAAATAATGGAATCATAGAGGCTTTAAGAATCGGATTAGATAAATCCTCAGGAAACTACATAACTAGAATGGATAGTGATGATTTAATGGATTCAATTAAATTAGAAGAACTATATACGAATCTAAAGAAAACTGGAAAAGGATTCATTTCAACCTCATGTGTAAAATATTTTTCTAAAGAAGGTATTGGAGTAGGCTATAAAAATTATGAAGATTGGCTAAACAGTCTAATGGTTAACAAAAACAATTACACAGATATTTATAAAGAATGTGTTATACCATCTCCTAATTGGATGATTCATAAAAAGGACTTATTGGCTTGTGGCGCTTTTGATTTTGATATTTATCCTGAGGATTATGATTTGGTTTTTAGATTTTACAAAAACAATATTAAGGTAATTTCGTCTTTAAAGAAATTACATCTTTGGAGAGATTATTCAAGTAGAACTTCTAGAACTGATGCTAATTATGCCGATAATCATTTTTTAGATTTAAAAATAAAATACTTTTTAGAATTACACTACAACTATAATTATGAATTGGTTATATGGGGAGCTGGAAAAAAAGGAAAATTGTTAGCAAAAAAATTATCTGAAAAAAAAATAGACTTTTCATGGGTATGTGATAATCCAAATAAAATTGGTAAAAACATATATAATAAAAACTTACATGATGTAAAATACCTAAATGAATTAAATAACTACCAAGCGATAATAACTGTTGCCAATAAAGAATCTCAAAAGCTAATTAAGAATTTTTTCGATTCTAAGAATTTAGAAAAAATGAAAGACTATTATTATTTTTGTTAGATAATAAAAAAAAGTTTATGTCAAATAAATAGAAAAGCTTTTGCTATTTTTGTCAAAATTATAATTCATTTAATATTAACTTTCATAAATGAACTCACTATTAAAAGCAGTAACAATTTTAGATAAAACTAGTGAGTTTCATAATGAAAAAGTTGATATTTTAATTGAGAGTGGATTAATTATTAATATTGATTTTAATATTAATAACCCTAAAAATTTCAAAGAAATTAACCTAACTAATCTTCATGTTTCTAGAGGCTGGTTTGATTCTAGTGTCTGTTTTGGTGAACCAGGCTTTGAAAATAGAGAGACTATAGAAAATGGATTAAAAACTGCTTCTAGGTCAGGGTTTACTGCAGTTGCTTTACAACCCAACACTAGTCCTGTGATTAATAATAGATCTCAAATAGAGTACATAAAACACAAATGTGTAAATAGCGTTGTAGAAATATATCCGATAGGTGCGTTAACAAGCTCAGGCTCAAACCCAAAACTCACAGAAATGTTTGATATGAAAAATGGTGGAGCCATTTGTTTTGGAAATTATAAAAAATCAATCACAAATGCTAATACTTTAAAATTAGCTCTACAATACACTTCTACATTTGGAGGAGTTGTTCTTTCTTATCCTGAAGATGAAATTTTATCAAATAATGGAGTAGTTAATGAAAATATAATGAGTACTTCATTGGGGTTAAAAGGAAGACCTTGTTTATCTGAAGAAGTGCAGGTAATGAGAGATTTATCAATACTAGAATACTCTGGTGGCAAACTACATATTCCAACAATATCAACTACTAAATCTGTTGAATTAATTAGAGCTGCTAAAGCAAGAAAATTAAATGTGAGTTGCAGTGTAGCTGTTCATAATTTATTTTTTTCAGATAGTAATTTATTAGACTTTAATACAAATTTTAAAGTTTTACCACCATTAAGAACCAAAGAGGATATCAAATCTTTAATTGAAGGGGTTAAAGATGGAACAATAGACATGGTAACTTCAGATCATAATCCGTTAAATATTGAGTTAAAGAAAACAGAGTTTGATAATGCAGAATTTGGAACAATTGGGTTAGAGAGTATTTTCGGAGCATTAAACACACTTTTCTCTACTAAAATGGCTATAAAATTGCTAACATCTGGTAGGAACATTTTTAAAATTCCTCAAAATAATATTCAAATTGGGGAAATAGCTAATTTAACTTTATTTAACCCAAACAAGGAGTATGTTTTCGCTGATAAGCATATTTTATCTAAATCTAAAAATTCTATTTTTTTAGATTCAAAATTAAGTGGCAAAGTTTATGGTGTGATAAATAAAAATAAACTCGCAATCTTTAAGTAATGCTAAAAGAAGACTTGTCCATAAAATATTTAATCAAAGAGTCTACCACATCCAATAAGAACTCTCCCTTATTATTATTAATGCATGGTTTTGGAAGTAATGAAGGGGATTTACATTCTTTCGCTAATTATCTTCCAGAAAAATATACTGTTGTTTCTATCAGAGCACCTTATACTTTACCAACTGGTGGGTATGCTTGGTATAACATTAATTTTGATAATGACATGAATAAGTTTAATGATCATAATCAAGCTAAAGATTCAATTAAATTAATAGCTAAATTTTTAGATGAGATAGTTAATAAGTATCCCATCGATTCTAATGATATCTGCCTTCTTGGTTTTAGTCAAGGAACAATTCTCAGTTATGCTCTTGGGTTGAATTACCCTGAAAGGTTTAAAAAAATAATTGGGTTTAGTGGGTATATTGATGAAGCTATGGTATTTACCAAAATCAATAACTTAAATTACTCAAACTTAAACTTATATATTTCACACGGAACTCAGGACCCTGTAATTCCTGTTGATTGGGCTAGAAAATCAATAAAGATTCTTAAAGAAAAAAATATAAATCATAACTATAAAGAGTTTGACTCAGGACATACAATTTCAGCTGATAATTTTTATGATTTTAAAAATTGGCTTGAATCTACTAATTGATGTTTAAGCTTAATTCATCATACGCTAAAAAAATATTTTTAGGTAATATTTTTTCAACTTCTTTATGAAAACCTAAATTATGACTAATATGAGTAAAATAACAAGCCTTCGGGTTTATTTTATTTACAAGTTCAATCGCCTCAGTTAGATTCAAATGCGAATGATGCTCTTCTATTCTTAAACAGTTTAAAACAAGAACATTTAAGTTTGAAAGTTTTTTTATTTCCTTTTCTGAAATAGTCTTCATATCAGTTATATATGCAAAGTTTTTAATTCTAAAACCAAATACTTGGAGCTTGTTATGATAAACATTCACAGGTACTATTTCTAAACCATTTACATTAAAAGAATTATTATTGATTACTATCGGATTAATTACAGGGATACCAGGATACATATTTTTATTATCAAATATATAGTCATAGCGTCTTTTTAAATTCTTTACAACTCTATTGTGAGCATAGACGTTAATATCTCCATGATGAAAGTAAAAAGGCCTTAAATCGTCTAATCCAGCTACGTGATCACTATGTTCATGTGTAAAAAATAATCCGTTAATCTTACCGCATCCGACTCTAAGCATTTGATATCTAAAATCTGGGCCGCAATCTATTACATAATTAAATGTTTTCCAATTTACTAAAATAGAGGATCGTAGTCTTCGATCTTTTTTATCAGTACTCTTGCAAACAGGATGATTACTTCCAATTACGGGAATACCCTGTGATGTGCCAGTACCCAAAAAAGTAATTTTTAGCATAATAAAATATTATCATAAAAATAGAATATTTTTCTTTGGCAGAACAATTTTTAATACATTTGTATATGTAATTTTTTATGTTATAAATTCTAAGAAATGGATATAATTCATAATGGCGATTCTGTAGTAAATACTGTTCCTACTACTAAGCAGAAAGCTTTGAAAATTAACTTAAATAAAAATATTTACGGATCATTTGCTGAAATAGGTGCTGGGCAAGAAACTGTCAGACAATTTTTTAGAGCTGGAGGAGCATCCAGTACAATAGCTAAATCAATGTCCGCTTATGATAAAGATTTTAGTGATGCTATTTATGGAATAGAAAATGACAAGAGATATGTTACTGAAAAAAGGTTAAGAAAAATGCTTGTTTGGGAAACGAATTTAATAGAAAAGAGATTAACTCGTGACAAGCATCCTGATAAATTGTTTTTTTCTTTTGCCAATACGGTAGCGACGATTGATTTTGCAAAAAAATTCAAAGGTCATGGTTGGGTAGGTATAAAATTTCAAGTAGAGCCTGGTGGTGATTATAATGAAATAATTATACACATTAGATTTAAAGAAAATGTAGCAAGACTTCAACAAGAAACTTTAGGGATATTAGGTACAAACCTAATTTATAGTGCTTTTTATAAATTTAATAAACCAAAGAAGTTATTAAAATATTTATATGACAACCTAGATAAAGATCAACTAGAAATAGATACTATAAATTTTTCTGGTCCAATATTTAAGAATGTTGATAATAGATTGATTAGTTTACAATTGGTGAAAAAAGGGATGACAGATGCAGTGATGTTTTCTCCTGATGGTAAAAATGTATTACCTGCAAAAATTTTATATAAAAAAAATATCTTAGCTCTAAGAGGAAGCTTTAGACCAGTAACTAAAGTAAATGTTGAAATGTACTTAAATTCTATTAAGTTATTTTTAAAACAAAAAAATGTTGACTTAGATAA
>CAJVXR010000091.1 GCA_913009535.1 uncultured Flavobacteriales bacterium
TGATGATCCATAACAACTGCTGGATCTCTATATTTACAACATGCATCTAGAGAATTATAAGCTAAGTCAGGAGCTTTAATTTTATCTGTATCATGACCCAAATCAGCAATAAATTGATGTATATCGTTAAGTTTAATTTTTTTTTCATTAAAAATTAAACTTATTTGACCGGTATTTACATTCCATTTAGATGACTTTACACCTTTTAGTTTGATAGTAGAGTTCTCTATTCTAACTTTACACATACCACACACTCCGTCAACCTTAAAGTTAGCCTTTGCATTACTGTTTTGCCCTATTATCATAAACGGCATAAATAAAATAATCAAAATATATCTTCTCATATTAATAAATTTTAAATCTTAAACCTGTATAATACATACTTCCAAATATTGGTCCGTACACAAAAGTTGTATCAAATCGTGGTCCAAATGGACTTTCACTCCCTACTATGGGGTTTTTCTGTTTAGTATTGGTTAAATTTTCAACTCCTAAATATACTTCAAATTTTTCCGAAAACACTCTGGTTAATTGTGCATTAACTGTAGAGAATTGAGGGGAATACTTGTCGGTATTTAGTGGTAAAAAATGCGGGATATTTGTGAGCCTGTTCGAAAACCTTTGCTTACCAATCCAATTAAAAGTTGTGTCAAATTTCCATTGAGACCCATCATCATTTAAATTTGAGTTAATATTAAAATTTATAAAAAGACGTTCTTTTGGAGTCATTGGTTTCGTAAGTCTTCCAGAAGCATAGTCTGTTTTAACATTGTACAATTTATAGGCTAGTTTAAACTCAACATTTTCATTTATGTAATAATTAAATTGAGATTGAAAACTAGCTGCAAAACTTTTACCAATTAGGTTGTAAAAACTAATTTCATAAGGGTTTTCCCAGTCAACTATTACTTGATTATTAAAATCCGTATAATAGTAATCTAAGATTATTTCAGACTTTTTATTAAATAGATTGAAATTTTGTAAAAATGAAATACCATAATTCCATGCGTCTTCCGATTTTAGATCATCTACAGGCAGTTGTATTAGTCTTGTGGTTGCAAATAAGTTTTGATTTTCAGCAAATATATTAGCCATTCTTTTACCTCTTCCAAAAGAAAGTCTTAGTACAGATTTTTCTACTGGTGTATACCTTAAATGAAATCTAGGAGTTAAAAAGGTCCCCATTTTATTATGATTATCTATTCTAATTCCTGCGGTTAAATTTAAATTACTAAGATTATCAAAGTTATATTCAAAAAATGCGCCAATTGATTTTTCAGATCGGTCATTATCTATACCCTGAATAATAGGTTCCGAAGAACTATCATCTGGCAATAAAGAATAGGATACATTCGAAACATTCTCCTTATATACATCAGAATTAAAATTCAAACCTGTTTTGATTTTATGTCTTGTGTCTCCTAAAATAGAGTTGTAAATAATATTTGAAAAAATACTTTGATGATTAATATTATATTGATTAAGACCAAAATATGAATTTTGATCATGATCACTGTAGGCAAACTGTACTCCTAAGGTTTGGTATGTAATATCAGGATTTACGTACCCAAATTTTAACGAAGAATCAAATCTTTCTGTATTGACTTCACTCCCCCAATAGTTTGTTGTTAATCTATCTGAAATAGGACTAAAATCAAGCTCTCCAGATTGTTTTTCGTCAGTTAAGTATCTTACATTAAGAAATGCAACTAATCCCTTTTCAAGGTTAGTGTACTGCCAACGATTTAACACATTTATTTGTTCAGATAGTGGGCTATCTAAAAAACCGTCAGAATTATTATCATTTTGTTGATTATTTGAGTTTACATGAAAATATAGTCCAGAGCTTAATTTATCAGAAATTTTAGTATTGTAATGTGTATTCAGTTCTAATCTTCCCATGGAATTAGCATAGGTATTAAAAAACAATGGAATATCTGTATTTGGCTTTTGCAATTCAACATTAATTTGCCCTGAAATACTTTCATAACCGTTTACAACAGACCCAGCTCCTTTTGTTATCTGAATTGATTCAACCCATGTTCCAGGGATTAAACTCATTCCATATGTTTGAGAAGCACCTCTAATTGTTGGGATGTTTTCGGAAGTTATAAGAATGTATGGACTCGTAAGCCCTAACATTTGTATTTGCTTAACTCCTGTTACTGCGTCAGTAAAATTAACATCGATTGAAGGGTTTGTTTCAAAACTTTCAGAAAGATTACAACAAGCAGCTTTTAATAACTCTTCTGAGCTAACATTAATAATATTTTGTGAAGACAGATATGAAACCGAAGAAGTTTTAGCTATAGATCTTATGGTAATCGCATCTAAGGTAGACTCGGGTTTCAAAAAATGCTTTAAATATTCTTTACCATTAAGCTGAATAGTATCAGTCTTAAATCCGACATAACTAATTACTAAATTTGTGTAATTACCAGTATTTGAAATATTAAATTTACCATCAAAGTCCGTTACGACTCCTTCAGAAGAATCTAGCCAGTATACATTAGCGCCTGGCAATACAATTTCATTATTACTTGAGTTTTGCTCTAAAACAACTCCAGAGAGATTATTTTGAGAACTTAGGAGTATTGGAATTAAAAATATTATTTTTGATAAAAACCATTTCATTGTGTAAATTTAAATTAAATATTTTCTAAAACCATACACTGTAGTATAATTTAACAATACATTATAAAAAATATGAAGTTTATAAAAATCCCATTACAATTAATTTGGAGGTCATGGTTTTACATTCTAATATTTGTAACGTTAATACTTATTAGCCCACTATTATTTATTTTAACATTAAAAGAATCCTATTATCCACAAATGTGGAAACTTGTAAGATTATGGTCTAAAGTTTTGATATACGGAATGGGGTTCCGATTAGAATTTAATAATGAACAAGATATTGAACCGAACAAAAGCTATATGTTTTGCCCAAATCATGGATCCCTAATGGATGCATTTGTGTTGGTTGTTTCTAGTAAAAATCCAATTGTATTTGTAGGTAAAAAATCATTAGAAAAAATCCCTATATTCGGATTTTTTTACAAAAGAATTATTATTATGGTGGACAGGAGCGATGCAAAAAGCAGAAAAAAGGTTTATGAATTAGCTAAAAAAAGACTTAAAAATGGCACTAGTATTGGTATTTTTCCTGAGGGATTAGTTCCAACTGAAGGAGTTGTCCTTGCTCCTTTTAAAAATGGAGCTTTTAGCCTAGCTATAGAGTATCAAATACCAATTGTACCTCAATCGTATTATGACTGTAAGCGTCTTTTTTCTTGGAATTTTCTCAAAGGAGGTCCTGGTTTATTTAGAATAAAACAACATAAATTTTTTGAGACAAAGGGATTGAAAATTCAAGATTTAGACAAGTTAAAAGACAGGTTATATACGTTTATGCGAAATGATTTATTATCTGATGAGAAGTATATGAAAGATACAAATCAAATTAAAAATTAACTCTAGTCTAAATTAGACAACCATAAAAAAACCTCAAAGATGTTAATAAGTATACTGTTTAGTTGAAAAAAACATATCTATTTGACATATAAACAGAGCGTTGATCTACATTAAATTGCTAAATTTGAGTTTAAAAAAATAGATCCTTAAAATGAGTGAAATTAAGATAAAGTCAGCGTTAATATCTGTGTTTAACAAAGATGGCTTAGAGCCTCTAGTTAAAGAACTAGACAAACAAAATGTTGTAATATATTCTACAGGTGGAACTCAAAAATTTATTAATGATTTAGGGATTGAAGTAATTCGAGTTGAAGACCTGACTTCTTATCCATCAATTCTTGGCGGAAGAGTTAAAACTCTACATCCAAAAGTTTTTGGTGGTATATTAAATAGAAGAGATAACAACAATGATCAAAAAGAATTAAAAGACTACGAAATACCTCAAATAGATTTAGTTATTGTTGATTTATATCCATTTGAAAAGACCGTTAGTTCTAAAGCATCACAAGCTGAAATTATTGAAAAGATCGATATTGGTGGAATTTCATTGATAAGAGCAGCTGCAAAAAATTATAAGGATGTAGCTTGTATTTCTTCTAAAGAAGATTACAATTTATTCCTTAATATACTAAAACAGAAAAACGGGAATTTATCTGTCAAAGAAAGAGAATTATTTGCTTTAAAGTCTTTTAATGTCTCTTCAAATTATGACTCGGCTATATTCAACTATTTTAATTCTAAAAAAGAAATCGATGCGCTGAAAATTAGCGATGATAAACCAAAAGTATTAAGGTACGGTGAAAACCCACATCAAAAGGGATATTTCTATGGTGAATTTGAAAAAGTTTTTGATAAAATTCATGGTAAAGAACTAAGCTATAATAACCTGCTAGATGTTGATGCCGCAGTTAGTTTAATACTTGAGTTTAAAAACAATAAGCCTACGTTCGCCATAATGAAACACAACAACGCTTGTGGGATAGCCACAAGAGATACTATTAAACAAGCTTATATTGATGCTTTAGCGGCAGACCCTGTATCAGCATTTGGAGGAGTCCTAATTAGTAACTCAGAAATTGGTATTGAAGTTGCTGAACTGATAAATAGCCTCTTCTGCGAGGTTGTTATAGCTCCAAAATTCACTAAAGAATCGTTAGATATTTTAAAACAGAAAAAAAATAGAATAATCTTAGTTCTTAAAGATTTTGAAGAACCGGAATACATTGTCAGGAGCTGTCTAAATGGATATTTAGCCCAACAAAAAGATAATCATACTGATGACTTAAATGATTTTAAATTTGCAACTACACTCAAGCCAAACAATAAGCAAATAGAAGATTTATTATTTGCATCCAAAATATGTAAAAACACAAAGTCTAATACAATTGTTTTAGTAAAAAACAAGCAATTGCTAGCAAGTGGAACAGGCCAGACTAGTAGAGTCGATGCGCTTAGTCAAGCAATACATAAAGCAATTAGCTTTAAATTCGATTTAAATGGGGCCGCTATGGCTAGTGATGCATTTTTTCCATTTCCAGATTGTGTTGAAATTGCAAATAAAAATGGAATAAATTCAGTTATTCAGCCTGGAGGTTCAATAAAAGACAATTTAAGTATCGACTATTGTAATGAAAATAAAATACCAATGGTTTTTACTGGATTTAGACATTTCAAACATTGATAAAATATTTTATTTTATTGTTAAATATTTGATCAGATTTTATGTATATTAGATATGAATAGATTTACTTACTTTAATTTTTAATAGATGTCCTTTTTTGATTTTTTAACTGAAGAAATTGCAATAGACTTAGGTACTGCAAATACACTAATTATACACAACGATAAAGTTGTAATTGATAGCCCATCGATTGTAGCCAGAGATAGAGTTTCTGGTAAAATAATTGCTGTAGGTAACGAAGCTAATTTGATGCAGGGTAAAACTCATGAAAACATTAAAACTATAAGACCCTTAAAAGATGGGGTTATAGCTGATTTTGATGCTTCTGAGCAAATGATTAGTTTATTTATAAAAAGTATTCCAGC
>CAJVXR010000092.1 GCA_913009535.1 uncultured Flavobacteriales bacterium
ATAGAGAAGTTGAAGCTGAGGATAAAGAAAGATATCAAACAATATTTGCTAAAAACGAAGGAGCTGTTGCAGCACCAACTGCAGGTTTACACTTTTCTAGACATTTATTAAAACGTTTAGAAATTAAAGGTATTAATTTTGCTGAAATCACTTTACATGTTGGTCTGGGTACTTTTAACCCGGTAGAAGTAGAGGATTTATCCAAGCACAAAATGGACAGCGAAGAGATTGATGTTGATATAAATGCAACTACAATAATTAATAAAGCTTTAAAAGAAAAAAGAAGAATCTGTGCTATAGGAACTACTTCAATGAGAGCAATTGAAAGCTCAGTATCATCAAGTGGAACCTTAAATGAATATACTGGATGGACTAATAAATTTATTTTTCCACCATATGAGTTTAGTATAGCAAACTGTATGGTTACGAATTTTCATATGCCAAAATCAACTTTAATGATGATGACATCTGCCTTTGCAGGTCATGATTTTATGTTACGAGCATATGAAGAAGCCATTAAAAAGAAATACAATTTCTTTAGTTATGGTGATGCAATGCTGATTATATAACCATGATTAAAAAAGACATTCGATCACTTTCCCTTGAAGATCTTAGGACTTTTTTTTTAGATAAAGGTTTTCAAGCATTTAGAGGTAATCAGGTCTATGAATGGTTGTGGAAAAAATCCCTGAAAGATATTGATCAAATGACAAATATCTCTAAAGACATTAGAGATATCCTCAAGTCTGAATTTGTGATTAATTATATTGAGATTGAATCGGTTCAAAAAAGCTCTGACGGAACCGTTAAAAATGCAATTAAGTTACATGATGGTTTAACCGTAGAGTCTGTTTTAATCCCTACAAAAACAAGAATGACCGCTTGTATATCCTCTCAAGTTGGGTGTAGTTTAAATTGTAAATTCTGTGCAACTGCAAGGCTTAAAAGAATGAGGAATTTAAATCCTGATGAGATCTATGATCAGGTAGTAACTATTAATAGTCAATGTTTAGAATTTCACAACAAGCCTTTAACAAACATTGTATTTATGGGAATGGGAGAGCCATTAATGAATTACAATAATGTACTTAAAGCAATCGAAAAAATAACATCCCCTACCGGCTTAGGAATGTCTCCAAAAAGAATCGTTGTTTCGACATCTGGAGTTCCCAAATTGATAAAAAAAATGGCAGATGATAATGTGAAATTTAAGTTAGCAGTATCTCTTCATAGTGCTATTGACAAAACTAGGACCTCAATTATGCCTTTTAACGAAAAATTTACTTTAACTGAACTTAGAAACTCACTTATATATTGGTATGAAAAGACCAAAAATAGAATTACCTATGAATATGTAGTTTGGGAAGGCATAAACGATAAAATTGAAGATATAAACGCATTAGTAGAGTTTTGTAAATTCGCTCCAAGTAAAGTGAATTTAATTCAATATAACTCAATCGATGATCCTGATTTTATACAGGCCAAAAATTCTGCTATTGATTTATATATGGACATTCTAGAGAAAAACAAGATAACTGTTACTTTTCGAAGATCTAGGGGTAAGGATATAGATGCAGCTTGCGGTCAGTTGGCCAATAAAAGTCAGTAAATAAAATTTTAATAAGATTAATTATTTCTGTTTTTCCACATATCAAACAAAGAAGAGGCAAGTAAGAATATTCCAATTAACATTAATGGAACTAACAAATAAGAAGCTAGCGGAAAATACATATCAACTCCGATTGTTCCAAAAACTATTATAAGTCCAGCAAAATTTTTCTTATCCACAGTGCCAAGATATTTAAATATGGTTAGACTTAAAAAGAAACACTAAAAAAAAGCACCTTAAAATAGATTAAGGTGCTTTTTTTAGGTTATTTAATTGTGTAATTATCTAACGATTAGTTTAGATGTTTTACTTTGACCTTCAACAGTTACTTTAATAAGGTACATTCCTGCACTTAATGAACTAACCTCTAAAGTATCAGCACTTAATGATGTATTGATTAACCTCTTTCCAGTGATATCAAATACCTCAACATACTTAACTCCATTTATAGGTGTTTGTATTGTTACAAAGTTACCATTAACTGGGTTAGGATAAATATTCATATCTAGTGATTGAATATTGTTTAATCCTAAAGTTCCCTCTACAACAAATGAATCCATTTGTAGCACGAAAGCATCAGCAGTTACATAGTGTATTCCAACTCTTATAGTTTGACCATCATATGCACTTAAATCGTACTCATACTGAGTCCATTCTGTTGGAGCTTCTTCATATGAACCAGCTGAAATTACTGTAAAATCTGCAGGGTCTGTACTACTTCCAATAGCTATTTGAAATCTTTCTAATCCCCATTGATCAGTAAGTGATTTAGCCCAAAAGCTAAGTGATGGAGAACTAACTCCACTAATTGTAAATTCAGGACCTATCATCCAATCATCATTTAAAGTACTAGTTGCCGCAAAGAAATGTAAGCCTTGATTTCCCTCATAAGAACTATAACCATTAATATCTGCACCCCCTACTGATGTTGCTTCATTATTATTCCAGATAATTCCAGATCCAAAATATGCTTCATTTGTAAAATCTACATCATTGGCTCCATAAACAGCACTACCATCATTGTCTATTGCTGTCCAGCCTTCAATATTGTCAATTGCAAATGGTGTATGGCATTCAAAGTTGTCTCTCCAAACAATTGGTAATTCATATTCGTCGGGACAATCGGCTCCACCTCCTCCAGCTGTTGTTTGCCATGGGTCAGGACCATCTCCATTTGCTGGATTATCTGTCCATTCACTAACTGTTCCATCAGAGCATACAGACCTAATTGTAAAGTAATATAAAGTTGATGACTCTAGTCCCGTTAGGGTAGCTGGAAATTCATTAAATGTAAATGTACTTGCAGTACCATCACCAGGAGTAAAAGAACTCCCTAAATTATACTCAACTTCATAAGAAGCGACTGTTGAGAAGTTAGTTCCATCAAAGTTTGCACCGTCACTAGTCATATTCCATTCAGAAATGTCTGGTTGGGGACATTGACTAAATGCAAAAGTTGATATTAATAATAATAAAAATGTAATTTTTTTCATAACTATTTGATTATTAGTTGATTACATAAACAAAAATAATAAAAAAATTATAATTATAAATTTAATTATTAATTTTTAGCCTGTAATAATTAGTTATAATCTTTTAATTATTGTTTTAGTAATTTTAATTAGTATTAATTTTAAAGGATATATCTTATATTTATTAAAAATTAAAAAAAGTGATTTCAAAGTCCACAATTGATAAAGTTTTTGAATCTTCCAGAGTAGAGGAAGTCATTGGAGACTTTGTACAATTAAAAAAATCTGGTTCTAATTTTAAAGGGCTAAGTCCTTTTAGCGAAGAAAGAACCCCGAGTTTTATGGTCTCACCAGTAAAACAAATATGGAAAGATTTTTCTAGTGGAAAAGGTGGTACTGCGATTACTTTTTTAATGGAACACGAGCACTTCACATATCCTGAAGCAATAAAATATTTAGCAAATAAATATAATATTGAAATTGAAGAAACTGAGCAGACAGATGAGCAAAAAATAGAATCAGATGAAAAAGAGAGCTTATTCTTAGTAAGTGAGTATGCAAATAAATTTTTTCAAAAGACTCTCAAAGAAACTGATGAAGGGAAGTCTATTGGTTTGAGTTATTTTAAAGAAAGAGGATTTAGTGAAAAGATCATTAATACATTTCAGCTGGGTTATTGTAAAGATGAGTGGACTAGTTTTACTGACCAGGCTATTAAAGATAGTTATAAGATTGAATTTTTAGAAAAATCTGGTTTAACAATAGTTAAAGAGGATAAGAAATTTGATAGATTTAAAGGAAGAGTCATCTTTCCTATATTAAGTATGTCAGGCAGAGTTTTAGGCTTTGGAGGTAGAACTTTAAAGTCTTCTAAATCTACTGCGAAATATCTTAACTCTCCAGAGAGTAAGATTTATTATAAGAGTAAAATATTATACGGTCTTTATCATGCTAAACAAGAAATTGCAAAGCAAGACAACTGTTTTTTAGTTGAGGGCTACACGGATGTAATGAGGATGTATGAAAGAGGTATTCATAATGTAGTTTCTTCTTCAGGAACGGCCTTGAGCTCAGATCAAATAAGACTTATTAACAGACTTACAAATAATATAACTGTTGTTTTTGATGGCGATTCAGCTGGTTTAAATGCTGCTTTTAGAGGTATAGATATAATATTAGAGCAGGGGATGAATGTTAAAATCTGTAATTTACCTGAGGGAGAAGATCCAGATAGCTTTGCGAAAGACAAAAATTTTGACGAGCTATCCTCTTATTTTTCAGAAAACTCAAAAGATTTTATTACTTACAAGGCTTCATTACTAATAGAAGGTGCTAAAAATGATCCAATAAAAAAAGCAGAAACTATTAGAGATATGGTTGCTAGTATTTCAAAAATCAGCGATCAAATTAAAAAAGAAATCTACATCAAGGAATGTTCATCTATAATGGATATAAGTGAGGAGGTCCTTTACAGCACATTAGCTCAGATTTCAAAAAAACAAATTTCTAATTCAGCTAAATCTACTTTAAAACCAAATGATTCATTTACTGTAGTTAAAAATACAAATGAAAAGAAGAGTATAAATGTTTTATATGAGTTAGAGAGAAAAATTATTGAAATATTAATTTTATATGGTGATAAGACTGAAGATTTTGAAGATTTATTATTAAAAGAAAATGAAGCTGGAGAATTAATATTAGAACCAGTTGTTAAAACAACTAAAGTTTTCGAAAAAATATATTTAGATCTTCAAGAAGATGAGATGGAGTTTTCTAATGATGATTTTAAAAACATATATTATATTATAATTGAAAATTTAAACAAAGGGTCAAATATTACAGTTGATATGTTCTCTAACAAAGTCCCGGTTAATATCGAGTTAGAAATAACAAATATATTAATGGGCGAAGAAAAATACAGACTACATGATTGGCAGAGAAATAATATATTCCCGAAAGATAAATCTAAAACTATAGCTCAGCTAGTTAATGATACAATCTTAAATTTAAGGTGTTTTTTAATCGATCAAAAAGTTAACGAATTTAAAAATAAAACTTTAGATAGTATTGATAACAAATCTATATTAGATGAGGTGTTAAATTATTCTAATCTAAAGATGCTTCTTTCTAGGAAATTAAAAAGAGTTATTTAATTTTTCAATAGGCCATTTGGAATTTTACAAATTGGAATTGATTCCATTTTATGTTTATTCTTTGAATTAAAACTTCTATAAATATCAAGCACTTTTTCTTCTCTAGAGTTATATGTTAGCATGGGTTTATCATTACTATCTTCGACTCTCATAGCCCATTCTAATTCATCATATGTGGCGCCTATTTGTTCCTCATCTGATCTTGAGTCAGCATATAAGCCATCACTAGGCTTTGCTTGGATTATTG
>CAJVXR010000093.1 GCA_913009535.1 uncultured Flavobacteriales bacterium
TTGATAAAAACATTATTGCAATATTATTTATTATGGTTGTTGTATGCTCAATAAACATTATTAGTGTATTGCTGGTTTTGATTTTGGAAAGAACCAATATGATTGGAGTTTTAAAATCACTTGGTGCTAATAATAACAGTATTAAAACAATTTTTTTAATAATTGTCTCTTACATAATTTCTCTTGGATTAATTATAGGTAATATACTTGGACTTGGATTACTTTTTATTCAAAAACAATTTAGTATGATAAAACTTGATCCTGAAATATATTATACTACAGATATTCCAGTTTATTTAAGTTTTAACTATATTTTTTTGTTAAACTTATTTACTTTTTTAGTGTGTTTATTATGTGTACTATTACCTTCTTATCTTATTTCAAAAATATCACCTATAAACTCCATTAAGTTTCGATAATAAATATTTGCAATTTTGAGATGTTGCATTAAAGCTAAATCGATATAGCTTTGTATATTTACTTAAAAAAAAATTCATGGAATATTTCGAAAATATTTTAGGTACAATTGGTAATACTCCTCTTGTTAAACTAAATAAATTGACAAAAGACTTACCATGTCTAGTTTTAGCTAAATATGAAGCCTTAAACCCAGGTAATTCAACAAAAGACAGAATGGCACTTAAAATGATAGAAGATGCAGAAAAGCAAGGTCTTTTAAATCCAGGAGGAACTATTATTGAAGGTACTTCCGGGAACACTGGAATGGGTTTAGCCTTAGCAGCTATTATTAAAGGTTACAAATGCATATTTGTTTTATCAGATAAGCAGTCTAAGGAAAAGATGGATATATTAAAAGCTGTAGGCGCAAAGGTTGTTGTTTGTCCAACTGATGTAGCACCAGAAGATTCTAGATCCTATTATTCTGTTTCTAAAAGACTAGCTTCTGAGATACCAAATTCGTGGTATGTAAACCAGTACGACAATCCCAGTAATGCTGTAGCTCATTTTGAGTCTACAGGACCTGAAATATGGAATCAAACAGATGGTAAAATTACGCACTTCATAGTTGGAGTAGGGACTGGAGGGACAATATCTGGAGTTGGAAAATATTTAAAGTCAAAAAATCCAGATATAAAAATATGGGGAATTGATACATATGGCTCAGTATTTAAAAAATACCATGAAACAGGTATTTTTGATGAAAATGAAATATATCCATACGTAACTGAAGGAATTGGAGAAGATATTTTACCTAAAAATGTTGATTTTAAAATAATAGATGGTTTTACTAAGGTCACCGATAAAGATGCTGCTATTTACACACAAAAATTAGCTAAGGAGGAGGCAATGTTTCTTGGTAATTCTGCTGGAGCTGCTGTTAAAGGTTTAATACAGTTAAAAAGTAAATTTAATAAAGATGATGTTGTCGTAGTTTTGTTTCATGATCATGGTAGTAGATATGTTGGGAAAATGTTTAATGATGATTGGATGAAAAAAATGGGTTACATAGAATAGATATATGATTAAAAGCTTTTTTAAATCTAAATTTTTTTTTGCAATTTCTTTGTTACTAGCTTTATTGCTATTTGCAATTTTTGGCTATAAATATATTTCTGGACTTAGCTGGATTGATGCTATATATATGGCAATTATTACTATATCATTTGTGGGCTTCGAAGAGTTAGGAATGAGTTCCGAATCTAAAATATTTGTTATAATTTTAGTAATAAGTTCTGCTATAATTTTAGGTTACTCAATTAAAATAATAACTGAATATATAGTTAGTTTATATTCTGAAAAAATAAAAGATAAAAAAATGCAAAAAAATATAGATAATTTAGATAATCATATAATAGTTTGTGGTTATGGTAAAAATGGTAGTCAAGTAGTAAAAAAACTAGCAGCATATGGTAAGTCTTTTGTTATAATTGAAAAAGATGATGCTATAATAACAAGTGATAGATCCGATAAGATTTTTGTACATGGGGATGCTGTTTTAGATGAAATCCTATTGCAATCGGGTGTTATGAAAGCATCTTCTCTAATATGTACATTACCAACAGATGCTGATAATTTATTTATTGTTTTAACTGCAAAACAATTAAATCCTAAAATAAAAATTATAAGTAAAGCTTCTGAAGAAACTTCATATAGTAAGCTTAAATTGGCAGGAGCTGATAATGTAATTATGCCTAATAAAATCGGAGGAGATCATATGGCCTCTTTGGTTGTGGTGCCAGGGATTTTAGAATTCGTAGATAATCTTTCTATAGTTGGCAAGTCAGAAATTAATTTGGAAGAAATCTCAACTGATAAACTTTTTGATACAATAACCAAGAAAACTATTAAAGATCTTGATTTAAGAAAAAAAACTGGTTGCTCGATAATTGGATATAAAGATCCTCAAGGAAAATACACAATTAATCCTGGAGCAAATTTAATTATTGAAGCAAATTCTAAAATAATAGTTTTAGGAAAATCAGAACAAATTCAACATTTAAATAGCCTTTATAATATTTAATTATGTTTAAATATTTTTTTTAAATCCATTTTTTTTACCATCTTGTTCATAATCTTAATTTTTAAATTAAATCAAATTTTATGAAAAAATTACTTTCACTATTGTTTTTAGTTCTTCCATTACTTTCCTTTTCTCAGGACAAGGGATTGGATAAACGAATAGATGAGGCTTTTGCGCCAATATCAGATTTCTTTTCTAGTATTGTCTTTTTCCAAGTAGCTGGATACCCATTTGTTATTTTGTTACTTGTAGGTAGTGCATTGTTTTTCACTCTATATTTTGGTTTCCCAAATATTAAATATTTTTGGACTGCTATAAATGTAGTAAGAGGTAAATATGATGATTTAGATAAGGACGAAAGTGGTAATAAAGAGGGTGAAGTTTCTCACTTCCAGGCACTAGCAACAGCTGTTTCTGGTACTGTTGGAAATGGAAATATTGCAGGTGTTGCATTAGCAATTGCATTAGGTGGACCTGGAGCAACTTTTTGGATGATAGTATGTGGATTATTAGGTATGTCTACAAAATTTGTTGAGTGTACTTTAGGCGTTCAATATAGAGATGTCGGAGAAGATGGAACTATTTATGGAGGCCCAATGTATTACTTAAGTAAAGGATTGAAAAATAAGGGTTGGGAAAAATTAGGTAAAGTTACTGCTGTATTATTTGCGATATTTTGTATAGGAGGATCATTTGGTGGTGGAAATGCAGCTCAATCTAACCAAGCAACAATCGTTCTAAAAGATTTACTTGGCTTAGAGACTACATTTGCTGGAGCTATTATAGGTCTAGTACTTGCAGCCTTTGTTGGTATAATTATTATTGGTGGTATTAAAAGAATAGCATCTGTAACTGAAAAAGTAGTTCCTTTAATGGCAGTACTTTATATACTTGCCTGTGTATACATATTAGCTATTAATTTTAGTTACATAGATGATGCAATTTCACTAATTATTAGAGAAGCATTTAATCCAACTGCTGTTGGTGTTGGTGGTGTAATAGGTGTTTTAATGGTAGGATTTAAAAGAGCTGCTTTTTCAAATGAAGCAGGAGCTGGTTCAGCTTCTATAGCTCACTCAGCAGTTAAAACTAAATACTCTGCATCAGAAGGTCTAGTTGCCTTATTAGAACCATTTATAGATACTGTAGTTATTTGTACTATGACTGCTTTAGTAATAGTTATATTTAATTCAAATGGTGCTTTTGTATATGGAGGAGATGGAATGGGTGGAGTTCTTATTGACGGAGTAGTTTATGAAGGAGCTGGTATAACATCTAAGGCATTTGCTGAATACATTCCTTACTCAGGTATATTTTTAACAATTGCAGTTGTGCTATTTGCTGTTTCAACTATGATATCTTGGTCATATTATGGGCTACAGTCATGGAAATATTTATTTGGTCGCGGTAGAGTTGCTGATTTAACTTACAAGGTTTTATTTCTTGTTTTTGTTGTAATTGGAGCTGCTGCAAGTATGAATTCAATATGGGCTTTCTCAGATGCTATGATTTTTGCTATGGTTTTCCCTAACATGATTGGATTGTACTTTTTGTTTCCTGTTGTTAAAGAGCAACTTAATAAATTTTTGGAAGCAATTAAATCAATGTAAAATTTATTGTAAATTAATTTATTAAAGCTTTTATAAATTAATAATTAGTTTATATTTGCAAAACAATTTTTAAAGAGAGGAGGCCCTGATATGCTAATAATACCAATTAAAGAAGGAGAAAACATCGATAGAGCGCTAAAGCGTTTCAAGAGAAAATTTGATAAGACGGGAACTAAAAGATCCCTTCAAACTCGTAAACAGTTTATAAAACCTTCTGTTAAAAGAAGAGCTCAAATACAAAAAGCTCAGTATATTCAAAATTTAAGAGATAACGAACAGATATAATTTGTTTAGTTAAATAATAAAAAAAAGCCTCTCAGTTTCTGTGAGGCTTTTTTATTTTGTTAAATTTATAGTATATATGGGTTTAGATTCTTTTTTTGATTATTTAGAGGTTGAGAAAAACTACTCACCAAATACTGTCCAAGCGTACCGTAACGATTTAAATGTATTTAACAAGTACTTAGTAGATGAGCATAGTTTGTCCGCTCTTACCGACGCAAACTATTCACATATTAGATCTTGGATTGTATTACTAGTAAATAATGGATTATCTAATAGGTCTGTAAATCGAAAAATCACCTCATTAAATTCATTTTTTAAGTTTTTGTTAAAAATTGATTTAATTAATGAAAACCCTCTTATATATCATAAAGCTCTCAAAACTCAAAAAAAAATTCAATTACCATTCTCTGAAAGCGAAATGTTTGCTGCGTTAAGCTCAGACAATTTCGATAATAGCTTTACGGGAGTTCGTGATAGATTTATCATTGACTTATTTTACACTACAGGAATCCGAAGAATTGAATTGATTCAAATAAAGATTTCAGATTTTAATGTTTCTAAAAAACAGATAAAAGTTTTAGGAAAAAGAAATAAAGAACGAATAATTCCTTTAATAGATTCAACAATTAGTTTATTTGATAAATATATTTCTTTTAGATCTGAACTAAAGTCATCTCAAGAATCCTTGTTTATAACCATTAAAGGGAAGCCAGTGTATGAAAAGTTAATTTATCGAATAATTACTAAGTATTTTGATAATATATCTACAAAAGTAAAAAAAAGCCCTCATATAATCAGGCATACATTTGCCACACACCTTCTAAATAATGGTGCTGACTTAAACTCTGTTAAAGACCTATTAGGCCACTCTAGTCTTGCAGCTACACAAGTTTATACTAATAGAAGCATAGATGAAATTAAAAAGGTGTTTGCCAAATCTCACCCCAGAAATATATAGTTTTAATAAGTTTTTTTAAAAGTTAAAAATTTAACCAATTTTATTTTGTTTAAATAAATAAGTATATATATTTGCATTCCGTTTATTTAA
>CAJVXR010000094.1 GCA_913009535.1 uncultured Flavobacteriales bacterium
ATGTTGACGAAGACTTAGCGTTAGCAAAAACAATGTTGGGCGTTGTGTCTCAAGAGATTAACTTTTCGGGTTTTGAAAAAGTCATAGACATCGTTGTAACTCAAGCAGGATTTTATGGAATTCCTAAATCTATTGCACTGCCAAAAGTTGAGAAGATGTTAAAAAGGCTTAGCTTATGGGATAAAAGAAATGATCAGGCCAGAACTCTTTCAGGCGGATACAAAAGACGAGTAATGATCGCGAAGGCCTTAATACATGAACCAAAGCTTTTAATTTTAGATGAACCTACAGCTGGAGTTGATATTGAGCTAAGGAGAGAGATGTGGACTTTCCTAAAAGAGATTAACGAAAATGGAACAACCATAATTCTCACTACTCATTATCTTGAAGAAGCAGAGCAGCTTTGTAGAAATATAGGAATTATTGATGGAGGACTGATAGTAGAAAATACTTCAATGAGAAATCTTCTGGGTAGGTTAAATGTTCAAGGTTTCGTTTTTGATTTAGACTCTCCTCTGGACAAAGTTCCAGAGATAGAGGGCTTCCCTTTAAAACTCGAAGACCCTTTAACCTTAGTAGTTGCTGTTAATAAAGAACGATCTATAAACGCT
The DNA here is from genome assembly GCA_913009535.1 of uncultured Flavobacteriales bacterium. The sequence goes on from CAJVXR010000094.1 coordinate 612, forward strand.
TTATTTGCACAACTTAGCTCACTGGGTATTAAAGTTAATTCTATGAGAAATGAGTCTAATAGATTGGAAGAATTATTTATCGAAATGGTAAAAAAATAATATGAGTAATAATCGAAATATATCTGTAGCTTTATGGACCCTTACAACTAAGGAAATAAGACGTTTTCTTAGAATCTGGATACAAACATTAGTTCCACCAGCCGTAACTATGTCTCTATATTTTGTTATTTTTGGATCTTTAATAGGACCAAGGATTGGAACTATGGATGGTTTTGATTACATCCAGTTTATGATTCCAGGGCTAATAATGATGTCAGTAATCACTAATTCCTATGCCAATGTAGTGTCATCTTTTTATTCAGTTAAATTTCAAAGGTCGATTGAGGAGTTATTAATTTCGCCTATGCCTAATTGGACGATTCTGCTTGGATTTGTTCTAGGCGGTGTTTGTCGAGGTTGCCTTATAGGCTTTATCGTATTTGGTGTTAGCTTACTTTTCTATCCCGACTTTACTGTGGTAAGCCCTTTGCTTACATTAACTGTTCTATTCTTAACTTCTATACTTTTCTCATTAATGGGCTTTATTAATGCAGTTTTTGCAGATAGCTTTGATGATATATCTGTTATACCAACATTTGTACTAACGCCTTTGATATATCTTGGAGGAGTTTTTTATTCAATAAATATTCTTCCAGATTTTTGGAGAGCCGTATCCATGGCCAATCCTATGCTTTATGTTGTGAATACTTTTAGAGCAGGAATGCTTGGTGTTAGTGATGTCTCAATAAGCTTTGCTCTTGGAATGATATTAGGCTTTATCGGTCTCTTAACAGGTTCCTGTCTTTACCTATTAGAAAAAGGAACTGGCATTAGGCAATGAGAACAAAGTTTCTCGGTAAGAAAGTAGGTAAAACTCCTACTGGTTTTAAAGTATTAGATCCAATTGAAAGAACTAAGGCTGCCCATGCTTATGGAATTGATTATTGGAATGCTTATGAATTCAATTATTTAGATGATAAAAGATTGCCAGTTCTTAGGGTTCTTCAAATATCAATACCTTCTTCATCCACTTTTACTGTTGAGTCAAAGTCACTTAAATTGTATTTAAATGCATTTTATAAGAAATCTTTCTCCTCTGATAAAAAAGTTTTAGGTAGAATTATTAAAGATCTAAATAAGTTAACAACATCTTTAGTTGAAGCAAAATTTCTTAAGAAATTTAGCCCTGAACCAGAATCTCTTGATATAAATACAACTAAGAGACTTAATACAAAACCTTTAGAGGTAATAAAATTTACAGGATTTAGGTCTATCTGCCCAGTGACCAGCCAGCCAGATTTTGCAAATATTTATATAAGTTCTGATCTTCCTATTGATATTAAATGGCTTCTTAGTTATTTAGTTTCTTACAGAGATAAGGGTGATTTTCATGAACAGTGTATTGAAAATATCTATAAAGATATTGCTCACAAATATAAGATTATTAGATTAGAAGTATGTGGACGGTTTCTTAGAAGGGGAGGTATTGATATAAACCCTATTCGATCAACTCATAAAAAATTACTTTTTAGTAACTTTAGAGAATTTAATCAGTAGTATTATTTCGCCTATAATAAAGTGACACACAAAAATTATGATTCGTGTAAAATGCTTTTTCTAACAAGGAGAGGTGTCTGAGTGGTTTAAGGTGACAGCTTGGAAAGTTGTTGTGGGGTAACCCACCGTAGGTTCGAATCCTATCCTCTCCGCCATATTTGTATTAGGCATTTTTTTTAGTTATATTGACATTACCAATAATAATTTTGTATACAAAATGGCAAGTGAATTCATAAAACAAATATCTACTGTTCTAAAAATGCTTGATAGCCTAGAAAAAGAATATAATTTGATCGGTTATAATCAAACTGAAAAGAAAGTCTATTACACCATTGTGATGGTCTTAGATAGCAAGGATTCTTGCAATATTACAGATGTTATTAATTTATCAAATTTATCAAGATCAACAGTATATAAATCAATTAAAAAATTTGAAAAAAATAAATTACTTCAATTAGACCAATCAAATTATGATAAAAGAGAGTTTAATCTAACAGTACTTGTAGCCGCCTAAATTTTTTTTTAACAAAACTGTGAAACATTTTTTTTTAGTTTCTTTAACAACATATATATTCGCTATGTTTATATATCTTGTTTGGCAAACATTCACATTTGAGATTGCTCAAAATAGCATCTTTGGAAGTCTTATTTATCTTCCACATGGCGTTAGGGTTATCTGCTTTTGTTACTTTTCATACAGGTCATTACCTGCTCTTTTTTTAGCTGAAGGAAGTCATTACTATTTAAAAAATATACAACTGCTTCAAATAGGAAGTGATGAGGAATCCTATATGTGGGCACTTTCATCTGCTACAAGTCTTTTTGCTGTAGTGGCTGCTGTTGAGATAGTCAAGTGGAGTAGAATTAATGCTAATTATAATATTCTTAAGCCTCTTAATTTTTCTAATTACAGGTTCTTGTTTTTAGTAATAATTATATCAGCAGCTTTTAATGCCATCTTTACAAATGCCACTATTTCGCTGCTTAACCCTGAAATGAATATGCATATAAATAGGGTATTCACTTACCTAGTAGGTGATACTTTTGGCTCTATCGTGGTTGTCATGTCGCTTATGACTATATTTTCTACCCTTAGAGATTCGAAATTAATTCTTACTAAAGATAAGAAGTAACAAAACCTATTCAGTCTAGGTGCTTGGTGATAATATCCATACACCTTTAAATTAACAAATGATTTTATGAAGCAGTTTTTTCAAATCTCATTAACAACATATATCGTTTCAATACTTATGTTGAGTGTTTGGCATACCGTCACCTTTAATATTATTAAAGATGTTCATCCTGGTGCATTATTTCATATAGCATTTGCGATAAGCCTGTTATTTTTTTGTTTTTTTAAATATAAAGCAATCCCAGCTCTCTATTCAGCTCAGTTAACTGCTTATTTTTTTAGTTACGAAGGTCTTGCGACTTTACTACCCCAAGAAGTTATTTTCTCATTTTTTAATATCAGCGCAGCATTGAGCTTCATATCTATTATTTTAACTGTCAGGTTATTGAAATGGGTCAGGGTCAATAACTTTAAATTATCACTTATTGAGCCTTTAAAATTTAATAATTATAGATATATAATTTTAGTAATAATTATATCCTCATTATTTTTAAGTATTTTAGTTCACACTATAGTGCCATATCTTTATCCTGATTTTACCCCTGATGTTTTATATGTTTTTATTTATTTTTTTGGCGCTGTTTTAAGCTGCTTTTTTATTCTGGCAGTTCTTATAATTATCTTTAAGACATTAATTTTCTCTAAGTTAATCAGAAAATAAATATAATTTGCATACTGTATATTTATACAGTATTATTATTCAATGAAAAACTTAAACTTACAAAATATTGATCCTATTCTTAAAAAACTTGATGAGGCAATTGACAAGAAATCTGCTAAACGCATGCTTGCTTTTGAATACTTTAATAACAACATGAATGAATTATCTATTTATTTAAATAGTTGTGATTACTATCTTGACTCTACTTTGAATCTAATTGAGCCAAAGGTTCAATTAGAGTTTAGATTTTAAATCAAGAATTTTTTAATATATATCTTTATTTCACAGTTAGTCTGTATATACTTTTATAAGGTGTCTTGTTTAAGAGTTTTATAAGGGGATTCTTACTCAAATTTTATTTTTACCCTGAGCTAGGAGGTGATCATATTAATATTTATTTAATAACAAGAGACAGAGGGTCTGCCTTTTGACAATTGGCGAACTTTAGGTTTCTGACTAGATTTACTTTTTTCTAAAGAAAATCTAGATTTTTTATACTAACCCCCAAATTTATTTTGGGGGTTTTTTTTATGAGCAACATATTATGGAATTACGATATTGGGCTTTATTAACATTTCTTGGTGCTATTTGGGGTAGTGCTTTTATATTCACTAAAACAGGCACGCCTGAATTTGGTCCTATAGCTCTGGTGAATGCTAGATTAATAATTGCTTCATTAATATTTCTGCCAATTCTTTTGCAGCCAAGATACTTAAAACTATTACCTCCTATATGGAAGTATGTTGTTGTATTGGCCGTAACTAATTGCGCAATCCCATTTACATTTTTTTCTCTTGCAAGTCTTGGATCAGATTCAAATATGCTTGCAATACTTAACTCTACTGTTGCTTTTAATACTATGATCATTGCTTTTTTTTGGTTGAACGAGAGTGTTACTCCTAAACAAGTTATTGGACTTGTAATCGGTTTTGTAGGTGTTTATGTTCTTGTTAACCCAGAATCTAGCTCCACTACATTACTTTCAAGTATCTGTTGTTTGATAGGCTCGTTTTTCTATTCTTTTTCCAATGTCTTCATACAAAAATATTCGTACAAAACTAATAAGCTTGTCTTAATTGGCTGGTCACTTGTTTTTAGTTCTGTGTTGATGCTTCCTATTACGCTATTTAATCTTCCATCATCCATGCCTTCAAATGATGCCTTGTTGTCTGTTTTATGGTTAGGTGCTATTTCTACTGGTTTTGCTTTCCTCGGTTATGTAAGACTCATTGAAAAAATTGGGGCAGTGAGAACATCTATAGTTGCTTATCTTCTCCCTATTTTTGGAATTTTGTGGGGAAGGATATTTTTAGATGAAGTCATTACTTTTAATATTTTAATTGGCT
>CAJVXR010000095.1 GCA_913009535.1 uncultured Flavobacteriales bacterium
TTTAATAGAACTCCCAACTGTAGTAACATTCGCTACTACAAATCCTGGTTTTGAAACTTTAGTTACAGCTCTTACAAGGGATGATTTAAGTGAGGATTTTGTTTCAATATTATCAACAACAACTGAACCTGCTCCCTTTACAGTGTTTGCGCCAACGAATGAAGCATTTAGTTCATTATTTTCTGAACTTAGTATTGATTCATTAAATGATATTGATACAGCTACTCTTGAATCAACTCTAGGCACCCATGTAGTTGCTGAGGCAAATGTTAGATTTGAAGATTTATCCAATGGTATGTTAATTACAACAATAGGTGATGATTTAACTATTTCTGTTGGTACTGGGCCACAACTAGTTGATTTGAATAATAGAACAGCTAATATAATAGCAGTTGATATTCAAGCATACAATGGAGTTATCCATGTTATAGACAATGTAATGTTACCACAATCATAACTTTACTATTTACATTTAATTATATAAAAAAAGCCATTTAATAAATGGCTTTTTTTATATAATTAAATAACTACTTGCTGAAATAATCTAAAGCATCTTCAAGTTATTAATCTCTAATTCAGTCAGGTTTTTCCAATGTCCTCTTGGGATGTCTTTTTTAGTCAAGTTTGCTATCTTAACACAATCCAATCTTAAAATATCGTATTTGAAATGATCAAATATTGTTCTAATAATTGTATTACCAGTATTCTTAATACTTAATCCTATTTCCTTTTTCGTTGAATTTGCCACATAACTAATTTCCTCAACAGAGATTAATTTTCCGTCAATCTTAAAGCCGTCTTTAATTTGTTTTAAATGTTCTGCTTTCAAATTCTTGTCTAACTCGATATAAAACAACCTAGCTACACCTTTTTTTGAATTAGTGAATTTATTCATTACTAACTCGTCGTTTGTAAATAACAATAACCCTGTAGTATTTCTTCCTAACCTTCCGACAGGCTTAACATTAGATTTAGTAGCATTAGAGACCAAATCCATTACCGTTTTGCCCTTTGACTTGCTGTCCGTTGTTGAAAACCCTTTAGGTTTATTAAGTAATACATATGCTTTTTTTTCAGGATAAATACGAGCTCCATCAAAACGCACCTCATCTTCTAAATCAACCTTATAACCCATTTCAGTAATAATTTTTCCGTTTACTTTAACACTTCCTATGGAGATATGCATATCAGCATCTCTTCTAGAGCACATTCCAGAATTTGAGATAAATTTATTTAATCGGATTTTATTATTCATGAGATTTATTTTTTCAAAGATATATAGATAAATTTAGAAGTATTACATAAAATAATTTAATAGCAAATAAAATTTTTCTAAAAATAAATCTAAGTCAATTAACACAATACTTAACACTCCTAAAACAATAATAAATTTTAATAAATTATGAAGAAAATTATAATATTTCTTGTTATTAAACTTCCATAAAACATAAACAAAAATCGTTAACAAAAATATACTAAAGTAATAGTAATAATACATGTTTCCTGTATCAAAATAAGTAAGTAAGAAATAAATAACCACTACATTTAAAAGTATACAAAGAGTGATTATGTACTTACTTGTTTTCTCTCCATAAACTACTGGCAGTGTCTTGTAATTTAAAGTAAAGTCACCCTTAATGTTTTCTAAATCTTTAATCAACTCCCTAACATATACAATTAAGAATAAAAACATTGCATACATAAATATTATAGATTCAAAATTCTTATAATATATCAATATTATAAGAAAAGGAATAACTGAAAGAACAGAGGACACAATGTTTCCAACAACAAGTGATCTTTTTAATTTATGTGAATAAAACCAGATTAAAAAAATATAAACTGAAAAAAACAGAACAGCTCTTAATGAAACAAAGTAAGCAATGAATACACACAGAATATTTAAAGAAATGTAAAGATTTAATTTTGTTCTTTTTCTAACAACTTTGTCAATTTTTGACTTAACAGGCTTATTAATAAGATCCTTTTCATAATCATAAAAATTATTTATAATATAACCAGAAGCAATAGCAATCGAAGACGATAATATTAAAAGAAACAACTGAAAATCAAAAATAACATTCGAGGCAGAACTATCAATTGATAGAATAAAAATTGAAGTAAAGTATTGAGCAATTATTATAATAAAAATATTGTATAATCTAATTACTGAAAATAAACTTATGAATTTATATAATATATCTTTCATGATATATTGTTAAGATTAATCTTTAAAAATGATATACTATTTCAATTTTATGTCCTATCAGTTCTTTTTTTGCTTTCTCTATATCCTTAGCAAAACCTAAAATATAACCTCCACCACCTGAACCGCAAAGCTTTAAAAAATAAGAATCATTTTTAATTCCTTTTTCCCACAATGAATGATATTTATTAGGAATCATTGGTTTGAAGTTGTCAAAAACAACTTTAGATAATTTTTTAGTATTTATAAAAAGAGCATTTAAATCACCATTTAAAAAATCTTCAACACACATATTAGTGTATTTAATAAATTTATCATTTAACATTTTTCTGAAACCGTCTTTTTTCATTTTTTCCATAAAAATATTAATCATTGGGGCTGTAGTACTTACTTCACCACTATCTAGTAGAAATACAGCACCTTCTCCCACCCTTTGTTGAGAGGGGATTCCTGTGACTTTAATATCTTTTTTAGAATTTATAAGAATCGGAATACTTAAATAACTGTTTAAGGGGTCTAATCCGGATGACTTTCCATGAAAAAAAGATTCCATGTTAGAAAATATATCTTTTAATTTAAGTAGTTTTTCTCTTGTTAAATTTTCTAAAACGGTAATCTTGTCATTTGCATAACAATCATAAATAGCCGCTACCAATGCCCCACTACTACCTACTCCATAACCTTCGGGAATAGAGGAATCAAAATACATTCCCGAATTCAGATCTTTATTAAATTTATCTAGATTAAAATTAACTATTGGACTATTTAAAGCAGCTAAATAATTATAAAACTTAATTAATTTAGCATTTGAATCTTTAGCTAATTCTGTACTTGTATTTGTAGTTTTAAGAGCTCCTTTATAAAAGTTGTACGGAATCGAGAGTCCTTTTGAATCTTTTATTATACCATACTCACCGAACAATAATATTTTAGAGTAAAACAGCGGCCCTTTCATAGTTGTATTTTATACAAATTTACAATTGTTTAGCACCAAAACCAACACAATCTTTTATATAAGAATTATTTTCACAGTAATTTTTCAGAGTTTCATCAATAAACCTATAAACTTCTTTAGAATATTTATCAGGAAATAAGACATGTACATTTGCACCGGCATCTAAGGTAAAACAAACAGGTATATTGTTTTGATATCTAAATTCACGGATCTTTTCAATTATATGAAGAGTATTTGGTTTAATAAGAATATAAGAAGGATCACTAGTCATCATTAAGCCATGTAACATTAAAGCTTCATTTTCAACAAGTTTAACAAACTCATTAACATTTCCATTTTTTAAAATTACTGATAGTTTTTCTATATTATGTTGAGCAGCTTGAAATCTTTTATCTCCAAATAAATGGTCGTTCATTAATTTATGGCCTGCTGTACTAGAAACTGTTTTAACTCCTTTATCTACTAATAATACCGCATCGTGATATGACATAAACACATCATTAACTTTACTAGTCAAGTCTACAGAAAATAAATCAGAGCTTTCTGTAAAGGATTTATGAGACCCCCATAAATTAACACTACCAATTACACTTCTACAAGCACTTCCAGAACCTAGTCTAGATAAAAAAGAAGCTTTCCTATAAAAGTAATCGTCCGAAATACCAGGATTAATACTTTTCTCAATTGACATAACACATAGTGCTAGGGCACTAATACCACTAGCAGATGATGCTATCCCACTGCTATGAGGGAAAGAATTAGAAGAATTAATATTGAATTTATATTCCAAAATATATGGACAATAAATCACTATTCTCTCAAAGAAAGATTGAATTTTAGGTTTAAAATCTAATTTAAGTTTGTTATTAAAAAATACATCAAATTCTAATAACTTTGTTTTAATTATTTTTTTATTGTAATCCAGCTTTGTATTTGTTAAGCAATTTTTTAAAGTAAAACTTATTGAGGAGTTTTTTGGAATTTGAACTTCATTTTTACCCCAATACTTAACCAGTGCTATGTTACTTGGTGATTCCCAATGTGATGTGCCAGAAATTGGCACTTCAAAACTATCTGTGAAAATAAAATCTTTGTTTGTCATTTATCAATCTTAATACAAATATAGCAGTTAAAATTATTTTTTTCTAATTACAGGCCTAACTAAACCTTCTTGAACGACAGACGCGATAAGAACTCCAGCTCTATTGTATATGTGTCCTTGAGCTACTCCTCTGGCATTTCCGGAGTTAGGGCTTTCAATTGTATACAAAAGCCAATCCGTAAAATCAAAGTCTCTATAAAACCACATAGCATGGTCTAGACTTGCCATTTGAATATCAGAAAAACTAACTTTCTTCATATGAGGAAGAATTGATGACCATAAAACACTGTAATCTGAAATATAAGTAAGAATTTGATGTTTTATTTCTATAGATAAATCAGGAATATCACCCTTTAATTTGAACCAGACATCCATTTTAGGTGGAAGATCTTCATTAGATGATAGGTTTGGAATAAAGGTAGGCTTAAACTCAACAGGTCTTTCCACACTTAAAAAACTCTTTAGTTTAAATGGCATGAAATCACCAAATTTATCTGCAAGCTGACTCCAACTAGTTAGCTCTTCAGGAAATAAGATTTTTCTATCTAATTTTTTATAATGTTCATAACCAAACTCTTTTTTATGAAAAGAAGCTGCTAATATAAAAATCGTCTTGTTATTTTGTGTCGCTGTAACTCGTCTGGTAGAGAAACTGCCACCGTCTCTTGTTTCATCAACTATATATTTGATAGGTATATTTAGATTTCCTGCTTCTAAAAAGTAAGAATGAAGTGAATGTAGTGTTCTATTGTTATCAATAGTTCTATATGCAGCATTTAAAGATTGAGCTAGAACTTGACCTCCAAAAACATTTAAACTACCAACTGTTTCGCTTTTACCTATAAAAAAATCATCTTTTTTTTCTAGAAGTAAAACTTCTAGTAAATCTTTAACAGTATTCATTGTTGAAGGATTGAATGTTTTTATAAGGAGTTTAAAAAAAGTGCGGGCGGAGAGACTCGAACTCTCACACCTTGCGGCACTAGATCCTAAGTCTAGCGTGTCTACCAATTCCACCACGCC
>CAJVXR010000096.1 GCA_913009535.1 uncultured Flavobacteriales bacterium
TTAAAAAAACTTAGTTTTCTCATAAAAAAATTTAAAATAAATATAGTAATTATTCCTCTAACAGTACATAGCCATTAACATCAAGAAAGTTTATTTTGGAAAAACTAATATTTGAATCAAAGCCAATTCCAGTAATATCCTTATCTAAGGACTTGTATTTAAATGGGTGATTTGTAAACAACCATTCCTGACCTTTATTATAATATAGCTGATCTGTATAAAGTGTGTCTTTAGAGCTCGTTATAATTACCACGTTATTTCTTAAATCTACAAGATCAGTATCGTTATATGAAATTACATAATCAGCAGTAATTATACTTTCATTTTTATTTTCATCATAAAAAATTATCTCTACAGATTCAGGAAATTCAAAATATGGAAAATCCATATTAGAAAAATTATACATTTTAGGACTAATAAGTTTGGAAGAGATTAATCCTGAATCCGTATAAATTGAATTAATTTGTTTTGCTATCGTTACAGGGGAGCTGTTATAGTCTAAAGTTCTTATTTGAGAAAGTTCGTTTTTACATGAAAAAAATGAAATAATTATAAGGGATATTTTTAAATATTTCATTACAAATTTGGAACTTTAATACTTGAGCCAATCCAACAGCCTATTTTTATCAGCTCACCTTCTCTACCAGATGAAAATATTTCACTTTTCTGTGGAGCTTTAGCTAGATAATTTTTAGAGGTGTTATTTGCTGCTTTTTTAAGATTACTATCTACTTTAGCTGCTTTTAAAGCCTCATTTGACGCTAACCAGTATACTGCTCTTTGGCTAAAATTATCTGACCCACAGTTTTTTGCGCTTGACGCATACATCTGGGCAATAGCTATGTGACTTTTACCCATAGAAGGATTATATTTTAATGCTTTTCTATAGTAATTTCTAGCTTTTGAAAAAGAACCACTTTTTTTAAATTTTGTAGCTATTCTATATAAAATTTTGGCTTTCTCATATCCGTCGGTTTCTAAATCAATGGCTTGAGTATAATAATTAAAAGCTTCCTCACTTTTACCTTCTTTATCTTTGATTATACCTAGGTAATATGAGGTATCTGGATTTGGTTCTAAATTGTTTTTTTGCTGCAAAATAGTAACAAATAATTCTGTGTCAATACAGTCTTTATTTGCTAGTCTATTCATTGCCCTTTGTAGCCAAATACCTTCATTTTTATTTTCCTCATAATTCTTCTCGTACATTTTAATAAGATTCTCGCAGTTACCTCTTTCCCCTAAATCAATATCCATGCCTTTAGAGATTTGTGTGTAAGCTTTCAAAAAGCTAGTATAAGACTTAAATTGACTTTTCTGTTTTTTTGAAAGAACTGGATCTTCTCCTTCATTTTCAGGAATAAATTGATTTAACTTATTTGTGAAGTTTTTGATCTCTAATTCAATTTTTTCTGAAACCTCATCATATTTGGTAAAAAGTTGTTCCACAGCTTTCTCACCAGAATCATACAATTCAACCATTAATTTGAAGTAAGTATAAAGATTTTTAGGGTTATTGAATGTTTGTAAATCAGTCTTGTAAGCTTTATCAAATGAACTAAACAATTCGATAGTAGATATATTTAATATACTTCTGTAATCATATTGAAGTTGTGCAGTCTTGGCCATAGTAGCACCTAATGGAGCTTTTTTGGGGAAATTTTCTCTTTTTTGAATCCAAAGTAATACAAGATCATTTATAAATTGGACTTTTTCTTCTGCAGATGAGTTTTTTATTTTGTCCTTTAAAATTCTTTCTCCATAAGTATATATTGCTGAATTAAATTTTGGGTTTCTATTTCTTAATTCCATCCATGGAGCATATGCAGCATCGTAGTTTTTAGCCTTTGCATATTCACTAAAAATTGAAAGTGAATTTATATCATCTTCATTTTGTTGTGTGTAAGAAGAGGTGAAAAACATTAAAAGACACAGTAAACTAAATAACTTCTTCATAATTAATTATATTTTCTTTTAACAAACCATCTGTCATTTAAAGATAAACTCATTTTTAAATTCATAAATTTTTCTTCAACTAAATTCGCGTCAGTTGTACCACGTTTGCCCACTTCTAAAGCAAAGTTTAAATTAGAAAACAAACTCCCAACTGGAATACCTACTCCAAAAGTCATACCAAGTTCATTAATTGATTGATTGTTTATTATTAGTCCTGTTTTTTCAAAATATATACCAGATCTATAAACAAACTTTTTTAAGACGCTGTTAAACGATGAAAATTCAGGAATAAAAAAACCTCCAAACGAAATTGTAGAAGCGTCTTCATAACTACTATTATCAATATTTATTAGTTCAGACTTAAATACACTAGTCTTTACAAATGTATATTCTGTTCCAATGAACCATTTTCTAAGTTTTCCAATTCCTAAACCAATTGAAGTTTTGGATGGCATTGACAAATTTGTTTTTTTTAATCCCAACGATTCCAAATTAACATCAATATTATTTATCGGAAATTCTTCACCGATTGAGTTAATTACAATTGATGAAAAAGTTCTATTATTCTCGGAATTTAAATTATAATTAGGAGCATAAGTAAATGCTGAATGTAATTGAATTAATTCTGATATCATAGGTTTAAATGTAAGTCCTAAGTTATAACTAAAACCGCTTAAATCAGACCTATTAGCCTCTCTACTATGATAATCCAAGGGGTCTAAATTAACATCATATAAAAATTCAACAGCATTGTTTTGAATATTACCAAAGTTATAATCAAAATTTACTCCTGCTGCTAAGCTTTCAGAAAACTGGTAAGCAAATCCAAGTAAAACTTTGTTTAAACCACCCTTCCCAGAGTATTTATACTTAATTAAATCATCAATATCTAAAGATTCAAGCTTATAACCTACTGATGAATGTGGCATTAAACCAAAGCCCATTCCAAATTTACCCATCGGAATAGATAAACCTAAATAATCAAAAGAAGTTGTTGATGATTTAGCCGAAGTATTATCAGTTTTAAAATTAATATCTGTATTACCAACACTTACAGTAAACTTAACTAACCTTCCTTCATTATTAAAAGCTTTTAAATCATTCCCTGTGAACGAAGCTGGATTTCTAAAGTTCATATGAATACTATCAGTCAATATACTCAAGCGACCCATTGCTCTATTTTCAGTTGTACCGTTAAAATTCAAACTTCCGATTCCATAAAATGAGTATGGAGAAGCACTGCCTTGAGAAAAAGAATTTGCAGATAATAAGGCTAAGATTATATAAAAAATATATTTTTTCAATTTGAACTATTTAGTTTGATTAAGTTATTTAGACCTTCTAATAAGAAATTTTGATTCGCAAAGATGCTAATTTTTAATTGGTTAGACAAGAAAACAGAGTTACCACCTGTTAAAATAACTGTTAAATTTTCATATTTTGCTAAATATTGGCTTATAAAACCTTCGATTTCAAAGACTACTCCATTCACAACACCAACATTGATAGAATCAATTGTTTGGTTAGCTATCAGATTTTCTGATGATTCAAGACAGACTAAAGGTAATTTTGATGTGAATTTATTTAAAGATTTATATCGCATTTTTAATCCTGGTGAAATAGCGCCTCCTAAGTATTGATTTTTATCATTTATAAAGTCATAAGTAATACAACTACCTGCATCTATAATTAATACATTTTTGCCTGGATAGCTTAATGAAGCTGATGAAACTAAAGCAATGCGATCATTGCCAAGTGATTTCTTAGATAAATACAAGTTTTCAAAAGGAATATTTGAATTTTCTGAAACAAAATGAATATTATCAAAATTATATTTATCAAGATTTAAATCCACATCAGTAACTGAACAAACTATAAAATTTTTAATAGATGGATATAACAATAAAAAATCATCTATTTCATCTATAATAAATTTCGCATCAAAGGTTTTAACAAAAACTAGTGAATTATTATAAACTGCTAATTTAGCCTGTGTATTTCCTATGTCTAAAGTTAAATTCATAATATTATATTATTACAAATTTACAAAAAGTAATTTTGCGAATTTCTTTTGGGGAATAATAAAAAAATCTATATTTGCAGACCTTATAAGGTACCTTAGCTCAGTTGGTAGAGCAATGGACTGAAAATCCATGTGTCCCTGGTTCGATTCCTGGAGGTACCACATTACAAATTAAACCCCGTCTTTTTAAGATGGGGTTTTTTATTTTGAATATATTAAAAATAATTTTTTAATTGTGAATAAAATCACGAAATCGATTTCGATTAATTGTTAAAAAATAAATACTTTAGCAACAACGTTAAATACAAATAATGCCAATAAAAAACAACTATGAAAATGAGCTTTCGCTAGAAGCTAAAAGTAGAAAAATCACTACTGAGTTTATAAACATAGTTCACGATCTTTGGTACGAAAAGTCTATAGAGTTAGTGATTTTTAGAAATTCTTTAATTGATAAAAGAGCCAGCGAAGTACTAAATTTAGTTTCCTATACTAAGGAATTTATTAACAAACCTATTTCAATCTCCGATATTTTAGAAATATCTCAATATATACGCGAACTAGATTTACCTCCTTCCAAGTTAGATATTGGAAAATTAGTATATGAATATCACTCTAATTCATCTAAAAAATTAGACAAAAAATTATTTATTAGTTCACAACTTAAAGACATAAAAAAAACAATTCGTGGTTCAGACAGCCTTGCAGATGTTTATATTGCAGCTATTTGGCAAATGTTTATTCGATAATATCTAGATAAAGTTAATGAGCTTTTTAAAAAACTTACTACTTGGCGTCGCTGGAGCCAAGACTTATCAGAATGTATATAACAAACCCATTATTACTCCGCCGCCTGGATATGTCATCAGAGGCATGAAGCACTCTGGGATTGGGAGTACTTGGAAAATAACGTACTCAAAGAATGGGTCGAGCTCTACAAATTTCTTTAAAATCAATAGCGGAACCAAAGGTTACAGCATGGGTAGCGATAAATGGGGTATTGACTGGCCATAAACCCTTAATCTATTTTGCTGTGTATCCCCTCATAAGGTAATGCCTTGCTTCTAATATAATAAAAAATTAAAAAGATATGAATGTAGAAAAAATTGGTTTTTTAGCTTGGTATCGTTTTGATGACATTGCATCAATAAAAACACGAAATAAATTAAAAATTTTTTATGAATATGTA
Organism: uncultured Flavobacteriales bacterium; assembly: GCA_913009535.1. The sequence continues at coordinate 5,169 of CAJVXR010000096.1, forward strand.
ATTAAAAATATTGAAAGGAATATTAATGGCAATGGGGGCATTGCTGGCAGAAATATTTACATAGATTTGTTGGACATCCCAGT
>CAJVXR010000097.1 GCA_913009535.1 uncultured Flavobacteriales bacterium
ATCAGCCCATACGATGACGGCCTCAATTATGTAAGCTTTGTAATCACCAGCGCAGGAACTATAGCGGATATGAAAACCGTCGGAGATTTTGATGACAATGACGGAGATTACGATGTAGTCTTTGATGCAAAAATTTCATTTGACAAATTTGGTTGGAATGCAGAATTCAAAATTCCGTATAGTGCTTTAAGGTTTCCTAAAAAAGATGTTCAGTCTTGGGGATTAAATTTCTTTAGAAGAGTTTTTAACTTAAATGAGAGTTATGTTTGGAACTACATAGATAGGTCTGTAGGTAGAATGAGTGAATACATGGGGGTTTTAGAAGGGATACAAAATATAGATCCACCAACTAGATTATTCTTCTATCCTTATAGTCAATTTAATTCAGAAATATATGAGGGGAATACTGGTACAGGGATTTCTGCTGGTATGGATATTAAATATGGTATAAACGAAGCATTTACAATCGACGCAACATTAATACCAGATTTTGGACAAGTTAAATTTGATGAAGTTGAATTAAATTTAAGTCCCTTTGAACAACAATTTGATGAAAAGAGAGCTTTTTTCACAGAAGGAACAGAGTTATTTAACAGAGGTGGAATTTTCTACAGTAGACGTATTGGTGGTGATTTAAGTAGCAGTGGTGAAGATTTTGTACAAGAAAACGAAAAAGTATCAGCTTCGGATAACTCAATAGATTTAATCAATGCAATTAAGATTTCTGGAAGAACAGATAATAAGCTGGGAATTGGATTTTTCAATGCGATAACCAAAAAATCAGTAGCAACTTTGCAAGACACGTTAAATCAAAGTACTAGAGAAGTTATACTAGAGCCCCTAACAAACTACAATGTTCTAGTCTTAGATCAACAAATAAAAAATAATTCCTCCATTACATTTCTAAATACAAATGTTAAAAGAGCAAAAGAGTATAGAAATGCAAATGTATCTGCCCTGTTATTAGATTTGAAGACTAAGCAAAACAACTACAGATTCGAAGGTTCTGTTTTAAGAAGTGAGATATTAGAAAATGGGACAAAGGATGACGGGTATAAAACTTCATTTAAAATAAATAAGACAAAAGGTAACTTTAGATGGATGACTGGAGTATGGACAACAGATGACTCCTATAATCAAGACGATTTGGGTATTTCAAGATGGTATAATAACCAAAGTTTGTTTGCTAACATATCTTATGAAATCTTTAACCCTATTAATTATTTTAATCAACTAAAAATAAAACTAGGGTTAAGGCATGGAAGAAGGTATAGACCTAGTGTTAAGAGAAATAACAATTATGAGTTAGAAGTATTTTTTGAGACTAAAAAACTTTATAAACATAGATTTGAAATTGAGTACACTACTTTAAACAAAGATTATTTTGAACCTAGAGTAGAGGGGTTGTTTGTTTTAAAGCCAGAATTAGTAGGGTTTAGATATGATTTTGACACAAATAATACTAAAAATTTAGTATTTAGTTCCGAAATAGATGTACAAAAAAATATGGATGAGTTTTATGATGAACGAAACCATAAAATTAGTTCTAACGTTGGAGTAGATTACAAAATTTCAGATAGGTTAAACTTAAGTACTGGATTAGGAATTACTTTTGAAAAAGATGATTTAGGATATGCAGGAAGTGAAGACCAAGAAGTCATCATAGGCCTAAGAGATGTAAAAGTGAATCAGGCAATGTTTGAGATGAATTATAATTTAGACTCATATAAAGGGTTTGCACTTGAAATCAGAAATTACTGGAGTACAGTAGACTATAAAAGTTATTATTCATTACAGGAAAATGGCATGGGAGTACTTGTTAATGATTATCCACTAGAAGACAATCCCAACACTAATTTTAACATATGGAACCTAGATTTATCCTATAATTGGAGATTCGCTCCTGGAAGTGCAGCAACTTTTCAATATAGAAATCAAATATTTAATAATGATGACAATTCAATGATATCCTATGCAGAAAGCTTAGATAATTTATTTAGAAATAATATAGGTCATCAATTGTCGATTAGAATAAATTATTTCATAGATTACAATAGATTAAAAAGAAAAAATTAAACTATTAAAAATAAAATTATGGAAACTTATAAATGTGAAAGTTGTGGAATGGCGGTTAACGCTAGTTGTGCTAAATGCAATGAGCCATTAATAAATGGACACATCTCCTTAGATAGCGGGGATAAAGTACAGGTTTCAAGCTGTCCTAAGTGCGAAGGAAAAATAAAATCACCACAATGTTGTGGAAGTGATATGAATTGTAGCCTATAAAACTTAATTATAACGCACAATTTTAACTGTGCGTTATTTTTTACACTATTTAATCACTTTACTTTTATTAATGTTTATTAAATTTTTATTTATATATTGTATCTTATAATAATATATATAAATATTTAAATTTAAATTAATTAGTGTATTAAATGAATATAAAATTAAAAATATCTAGCTATCAAGACAAAAAAATGTTGTCTAATGTTTATTTTGATTTAATGGACACTAATTATAGAAAAAAAATAAAATCTGATCTATACGTAAACAGATTAAACTTTACGTTAAACAAAGTAGGACAAGGGGATTCAAATTATATTTCTAAAAACATACTACTAGAAAAGATTAAAAAACAAAGACTACTTACAATAGATAATTTCAAAATAGGCGTATGGAAATTATCAGATTGCGAAAATTACTTAAGAAAAGGAGTTGAAATAAAGTCAATAAAAGAGTTTATAAGAGAAAACTTTAAGCATATTTCAATATTTACTAAAAACGATTATTTAAATACAGTTGGAGTTTACAAAAAACATCTTAAAATCGAAAGAACTATATATCTAAGAGATTTAAATACTGAGAACTTACTACTATTTAAAACCAATACTCTTTTTAACGGATTAAAAATATCTTCAATAAACTCATATTTAAAAAAACTGAAAGTCATTGTTAATAAAGCACATTCAAAAAATTTAATTATAAATAAAAACATATTCTCAAAAAATTTAATTGAAAAGGAAGAGTCTAAAAAAGTAGAGAGGAAAGAAATAGCTATTTCTAAAATCGAAGAGGGAATATTTAAATCAGAAAGCATTTATGATATCCAAGCAATCGCATTTTTTATAACAATGATAATCTTTAAAGGAATGAAGCCAATAGAGATGGTTAGATACAACTATTTAGAGAGCTCTAATTTAACAAATGAAAAATACGTGACATATAACTCTAAAGGGATTAACAAATACATAAAATTTAATGAGAATACATTCAGGCTAATAAGGGTACTTAAAATGTCTCTACATTTCACTCATTTTGAAAAAAGCTCAGAAATATTAGCTCCTTACAACAATGTATATGAAATTTTCAACCAGAGTGTTTCAACAAAAATTAAGAACCATAAAAATATATGGAACATATACCAAAAGAAAATTAAAAATTTAATTGGATGTAACTATACAATGGCAAATAGAATTTATATAAACTATATAAATAATTTAGAGATTTCAAATAACGCAAGACAAATACTAATAGGTAATAAAGATGGAAAAAATGTAATATTTGATCAAAATAATCCACTAAGAGATCAAATTAAAAGTGCAGAAAATAAATTAATGCAAGATTTTCAACTAGGAAAATTAGTGGCGTTAATAGAAAATAAAATGAACTTACTTGGTATTGATAATGCAGAAAAAATAAAATGGGAAAGACCTATAGATTTTATAAAAACCCTCTCTAATGGTTAATAAGTATCATACAAACTAAGAAGTTTAATTCTCTTTTTAATATCGATAAGTGTAAGGTTTGTCTCTTTTTTTATTGATATTACATATTTCTTCCCAGGCAACATGTCAAAGTAATTGTCAGAAAAATTATTCTTTGAATCTATGTCTACAAAAATATTCTTTACTAGATTTTTAGATTTTAAATTTATTTCAAAAACATCATGAAGTTCTGTAATTTCATATTCTATAATTGGGTTCTTTAATTTCAAGTCCTTGAAGCTTGACATGTAGTATATATTACTAGAGATTTCTTTTTCGTTCTTAAATAAAGAGGCAGACACCAAACTATTATTAATATCAAAATTATTGTTTAACCAATCTACATCAAGACTCTCTACTTTTATAGTTGAATCTGGATCAAGAATGTAATCTTTGTTTTTCTGAAACAGTATTTCTCCGTCAAGACTTAAGATTGTGAGATTTAAAGATACTTCTTGTGCCTCATAAAGATCGGAGATTACGTGCAATTCAAGTTGGTTTTCAGTCTTATAAAAACTAATCAAAATCGGCTGAAATGCTTTTTTTGTAGAGTAGTGAAGAGCTTTCCATTTGCCGTAATAATCAATACTTGACCAAGATGCAACTGGCCAACAATCATTTAATTGCCAGTATAAACTCCCCATAGAGTACCCTTTATTTCTTCTATGGGACTCCATTCCAATAGAAACACCATAAGCTTGTAAAATTTGACTTACATATAAATATCCAGCAAAACTATTTGGTTTATTGTAATCTCTAAACATATAGTCTTCAATTGTACTATTTCCAATACTAGATCTTTGGTGGGATTTCATTACTTCAGAATATATATTATAATCAGTTTCATTTGTGTATTTATCAACACTTGAAAACTCTGGAAAAGACTGAAAGCCATATTCAGACATGAATCTAGGAACTTTTTTATTGTACGATTCAAAATCTTCTTTTCCCCACCAGACTCCCCAATAGTGCGCGTCTCCACTAGTGTAAGATTCTGTTCCACCAAAAGAATTACTCCCTGGTGAAGATGGCCAATATGCTGTGCTATTATCAAACTTTTTAACGACTTTGGGTAATATTTTATGAAAAATATCGTCATAGGCTTTACTTATCTTACTAGCAATTTCAGGAGATTGATTTTCAATCACATCTTTTTCCCAGCCCCAATTTTTCCATGCAGATCTAACTTCGTTATTACCACACCATAATGCAATTGATGGGTGGCCTCTAAGTCTTTTTACATTATACTCTGCTTCTTGTTCAACAGACTTTAAAAAATCATCATCTCCAGGATACATTGCGCAAGCAAACATAAAGTCTTGCCA
>CAJVXR010000098.1 GCA_913009535.1 uncultured Flavobacteriales bacterium
CAGTTATTTCATAAGTTCCAAATGCAGATAAATCTAGTGATTGAGAAAAAATATAATCTAAAGTAGAGTTACCAGCTAAAGGACCTGGAACAGTTTCTGTAACTGTAGTTCCATTAACTTCATAAGAAACTTCAAAATTAGATTGTTCAGCGCCACCAAAGTTCGTTACTTCAATCGTCACTAGTTCTGTAGATGAAAGGTTTGTGCCAGAAACTGGAGATGAAACTTCAGTAACTCCTAAATCATTAGGGTTTAAGTGTTGAATCTCAGAACAAAAGTTATCATTTGAAGCATCTTCATCAGATGATAAGGAAGTATAAGCACATATTTCATAGTTTGTCCCCACAACAGATAAATCAGCAGTAGTAGAAAAAGTGTGTTGGACGATTTCTGTGGACGCTACCGTTCCTGAATATGTTTCCGTTATAATATTTCCAGAATCTAACTGAAAAGACACGTCAAAATTTGATACTGTATCTTCTCCATAATTGAATATAGATACTGTTACAGTTTCTTCGTTAGATAAAAGACCGGATAATGGCGAATCTACACTTACAACTCCAATATCATTTGCGTAGTTCGCTGCAATTTGAAATGTCCCAACTAAATCTCTTCTGCCAGGGTTAAAATATTCAGAAACGAACCAAAATGTCTTATCGTTTGAAGGATCAACACTCAGATGTGCGTAATCAGCATATCTAACGCTAGGATTAGTAGCATTACTTTGTCCAATTAAGTTTTCTTCAAGTGTCATTTCACCTATAGGATCATTAGCATATCTACCAGTATATCTCAGTGAAATATTTTCAGATGAGCTCATTGATGAATAACCCATTCCAATATTACCTTGAACATCCATAGCCATACTAGCTCCAAAAGCATGTCTTCCATCAGGGGCTGTATAAGTACCTTCTTGAAAAACAACCCATGGTTCTCCATCAGTATCTTGTCTCAATTCATACCACCTAACAGCTGCTAGTTCATCGTTCCCAGACAAAGCATCCACTACAAAGTTAAGTACCGCTGAGTTATGCGTTGGAAATTTTCTAAATTGTGCTTGATTCATTACTATCGCTTGCATAGCATCAATATCTGGACCACTTGACTGAGTTAAATTAGCAAAACCACCACCATCAAATACACTTGTAAAAGAAGACGTATCTAACGAATATGGAGTTGATATCGATGAATTATTTGAATCATCCCAATCAATATTTATAGTCCAGATTTTTAAGTGATCATTTGGAACTTGATTCCAAGCATCATCCTGCATATAAATCATTGTAGCGTTACCCGGTGACGGATGATCGTCATTAGTAATGTCTAAGACTTGAGCAGAAGCAAATCCACTTGTAATCATTTGAGGGGCATCAAAACCCTGTATTGATGCAGTTGAATCCCCATTAATAATTTTATCTCTTTCAAGTACATATAAATTATTGCCAGAGGTGTTAGTTGTACAATAGTACCCATCAGACCAAATTGAATATTTTGGATAATCTGGAAATTGTCCATTAGTGCCAAAAGAACTAGCGGAATAAACATGCCACCCATCTAATATTGGGTTATTACCCTGCGAAATAGCAAAATTTAATCCAGAAGCGCCCATAGATGTAATAATATATCGATCTACTTGACTGTCGTATAATGCGATAGGATCTCCAGATTGATCATTACCAAATAAGGTATTTAAACTAGATGCTGGACTAGCTGGGGTACCATCTAAATTAAAAAATCTAAATGATGAATTCCAAGATGCAAAATAATAATCTCTACCAATTTCACCCGTTGGGTCAGAAGGAGTAGCTGTATTGGCCGTAGTCTCGAAAATTAATATAGGGTCTCTACTACTTTTAGTAATGGTATTTTCTTGTAAATAAAGTAATGGGTCATCACCATTTGGTAAACCTTTTCCAGGAACAACTTTATTTCCATGCCATCTTTTTTCTCTACCTAACTTTTTATAAGCATCAGGATCTGCAGGAATGAAAGTTCCATCTTTGATTTGGTCAGTTATACTAGGGACAAATTTATAGTCAAGAGTTTGTGTCCATGAAGGTTTTTGTGATTCATCAAGTTGTGAGTATGAATTATTAAATATAAAGATTAATAATAATAAGATTAAATTTCTTGCAGCTTTAAACATTATAAATTGGAGGTTAAATTAATATTTAATAGATCTAAATTATACCTTTTTAGTAGAATACTAAAATTTACAAGAAAAAAGAAATATTTAAAGCATTTTTGACATGGAAGAGTTAAAACTAACCTTTTCTTTTACGTAACTTTCAACTTCCTTCAATGGTATTCTGTCTTGCGCCATAGTATCTCTATCTCGGATAGTAATAGTGCTATCTTCTTTTGTCTGATGATCAATAGTAATACAATAGGGAGTTCCTATCGCATCTTGTCTTCTGTATCTTCTGCCAACTGCATCTTTTTCATCATATGATACATTAAAGTCTAACTTCAGATTATTATAAATAACTTTAGCTAACTCTGAAAGACCATCCTTTTTTACTAATGGCAATACTGCAACTTTGTAAGTAGAAAGAAAAGGTGGTATTTTCAAAACAGTACGGGTAGTATTGTTTTCAAGAGTCTCTTCGCATAATGAGTTAGAGAAAATAGCCAAGAACATTCTGTCTAAGCCTATGGAAGTTTCAACGACACAAGGAGTATAGCTTTCATTTAATTCATGATCGAAGTACTGAAGTTTTTTTCCTGAGAATTCTTGATGCTGTTTTAAGTCGAAATCAGTTCTTGAATGTATTCCTTCTAATTCTTTAAAGCCAAACGGGAATTTAAATTCAATATCTGTAGCTGCATCTGCATAATGTGCTAATTTTTCATGATCATGAAAACGATAATTATCTTCACCCATACCTAGAGAAATATGCCATTTCATTCTAGTCTCTTTCCACTTCTGATACCAATCATTTTGAGTTCCAGGTTTAACAAAGAATTGCATTTCCATTTGTTCAAACTCTCTCATTCTAAAGATAAATTGTCTAGCTACAATTTCATTTCTAAATGCTTTCCCAGTCTGAGCAATACCGAATGGAATTTTCATTCTTCCAGTTTTTTGTACATTCAAAAAATTAACAAATATACCTTGGGCGGTTTCGGGTCTTAAATATAGGTCTGTAGCAGTATCTGCCGATGCTCCAAGTTTTGTTCCAAACATCAAATTAAATTGTTTAACATCTGTCCAATTTTTACTACCTGAAATAGGACAAACGATATTTAACTCTAATATTAAATTTTTAACATCTTCTAAATCTTCATTTTCTAAAGACTTCCCAAGTCTAGATAAAATGATGGTAATTTTTTCTTTATAACCTGCAACACGAGGATTGGTAATTACAAATTGTTCTTTATCAAACTTTTCGCCAAACCTTTTTGCCGCTTTTAAAATCTCTTTATCAATCTTGTTTTCAATTTTTGCACAGTAATCTTCAACAAGTACATCGGCACGGTATCTTTTTTTGGAATCTTTATTATCAATTAAAGGATCGTTAAAGGCATCAATATGACCAGAAGCTGCCCAGGTTTTTGGGTGCATTAATATAGCAGAATCTATACCAACTATATTCTCATTCATTTGAACCATTGATTTCCACCAATATTCTCTAATATTATTTTTTAGTTCTGCTCCATTTTGAGCATAATCATATACAGCACTTAAACCATCATAAATCTCACTGCTTTGAAAAATAAACCCATATTCTTTAGCGTGCGAAATAACTCTTTTAAACTTGTCTTCATTTATACCCATAATGTAAAAATATGAAACCCTTTTGAACTAAAGGAATGGTTTTTTGAAAATTATACGTTAATTTGTACTTAATCTAACATTACTAGTGAAGGAATTAACAAATTTTGTCTTTAAAATTATTATTGCACTAACTATCGTGTGCTGTGCAAATAGAGGCACTCCAACTGGAGGTGAAATAGATGAAGTTGCACCTTCCATTATTAAATCAACTCCAGAGAATTATACACTAAATTTTAATTCAAAAGAAATAAAGGTCTATTTTGATGAATATATAAAATTTAAAAACCTACAAAAATATTTAATTATTTCCCCTCCTATTGATCCTGCACCAGAAATAACCCCTCTTGGAACAGCAAGTAAATATTTAGAAATTAAATTTCAAGATTCATTACAACCAAATTCTACTTATGTATTCAATTTTGGAGAAAGTATTGTAGATAATAATGCGGACAATGTTTTTTCTAATTATAAATATGTTTTTTCCACAGGAAAGTATATTGATTCACTAAAAATAAATGGCTCACTTAAGGACGCTTTAGAAAGAAAAGTTTCTGAAGAAATTAATGTTATGCTTTATGAAATCGATAGCACTACTTCTGATTCTATTATCTACAAATCAAAGCCAAAGTATATAACAAAACTAATTGATAGTACCGGCCTGTTTAGTTTAGAAAACTTAAAAAAAGGAGAATATCTATTAATTGCTTTAAAAGAAGAAAACATAGACTATATTTATCAAAATGCAACTGATAAAATAGCATTTTATAGTGATATTATTCAACTGCCTAGGGATACTGGTAATTATAATTTAAAATTATTTAAAGAAAATTTAGATTTCAAATTTAGCAGACCAAAACAATCTTCTAAAAATTCAATTTCTTTTGGATTTGATGGTGAACTAGAAGATTATAAAATTAACTTAATTTCAACTGTTGAAGAATCTTTTTCAAGTAAGATTATTATGAACGAAGCTAAGGATACTTTATATTATTGGCATAACAGCACTAAAAAATTAGACTCACTACTTTTTAAAGTAACAAACAATAATTTTATTGACACATTATCTGTGAAGTTGAGAAATCAAGAAATTGATTCTTTAAAAATTAAAGCACTACAAAACAACTATATTTCTTTCCTTGATAATATACTTTTCCAAGCAAATAC
>CAJVXR010000099.1 GCA_913009535.1 uncultured Flavobacteriales bacterium
ACTTTATGAATAAAGAACTAATAATACGTTCTAGTTCAAATATTGTTGATTTTGCATTACTTAAAGATGGAAAATTAGTTGAGTTTCAAAAAGACAAAGAAAGTAGTAAATATAGTGTTGGTGATGTTTTTATCGCTAAAATAAGGAAATCTATTCCTGGACTAAATGCTGCTTTTGTAAATGTCGGGTACCACAAGGATGGTTTTTTACACTATCACGATTTAGGACCTAAATTACCAACATATTTAAAATTTATTAAGGGTATTATCTCTGGTAAATTAAAAGATTACTCAATTGAAAATTTTACATTTGAAAAAGAAATTGACAAAAACGGCAGTATAGCTGAAGCTATAAAACCTAATCAGACAGTATTAGTACAAATTATAAAAGAACCAATTTCAACAAAAGGTCCTAGAATTAGTTCCGAGCTATCAATAGCTGGAAGATATTTAGTTTTAGTACCCTTTTCTGATCGAATTTCAGTCTCTCAAAAGATAGAATCTAATGAAGAAAAAAATAGATTAAAAAGATTGGTCAAAAGTATAGCTCCAAAAGGTTTTGGAGTTATTATCAGAACTGTAGCACAAGGTAAAAAAGTAGCTGAACTAGACAAGGATTTGCAAACATTGCATGACAAATGGATTACAATGTGTAAAAAATTGCAAAGAGCAACTTACCCAAGTAAAGTACTTGATGAAATGAATAAATCTTCTTTAATATTAAGAGATTTATTTAATGATACGTTTACTTCAATTGTAGTAGACGATGAAACTCTTTATTATCAATTAAAAGATTACGTTCAAGAAATTGCACCAAATAAAGAGTCCATAGTTAAATTACATAAAGAAGAATCTCCAATTTTTGAAAAATATGGAGTCGAAAGACAAATAAAAACTTCTTTTGGACAGAATGTGTCAATGGCTAAAGGAGCATATTTAGTTATAGAACACACTGAAGCACTACACGTAGTAGATGTAAATAGTGGAAATAGATCAAGTAAATCAAATAATCAAGAAGATACTGCTCTTGAAGTAAATTTAATAGCCGCTACTGAAATTGCTAGACAATTAAGACTCCGAGATATGGGAGGAATAATAGTAGTAGATTTTATAGATTTAGGATCTGCAGAAAACAGAAAAAAGCTATTCGATCACTTAAAAGATGAAATGCAGGATGACAGGGCTAAACATAAAATTCTTCCTCCTAGTAAATTTGGATTAATTCAAATTACTAGACAAAGAGTTAGGCCTGAAATGAGCATAAAAACAAGAGAGCAAAATCCAAATAATAAAAATGGAGCTGAAATTGAAGCTCCAATTCTTATTGTTAGAAAAATTGCAGAAGATTTAGAACTAATTTTAAAAAAAGGGCATAAAAACGTGAGATTAAACGCTCACCCGTTTATTGCTGCTTTTCTTAATGAAGGTTTCTTCTCTATCAAAAACAAATGGATTTGGCAGTATAAGCAGTGGATTAAAGTTAATCCAAGAGATGCTTATACTTATTTAGAGTATCATTTTACCGATAAAGATGGTAAAAATATTAAATTATAAAAAAAAGCCCTATTGAAAAATAGGGCTTTTTTTTATGGTGATGGGTTAGGTATCCTTGAGTGAACCTCATTTATTTTATCTAATATTTCATCATTTAATGTAATATTAATACTTGAGATATTTTCTTCAAGTTGTTTAAGGTTTGTAGCTCCAATAATATTACTAGTAACAAAGGACTGCTGGTTTACAAAAGCTAAAGACATTTGAGTTAAACTTAAATTATTATCCAATGCAATTTTTAAATACTCCTGAGTTGCACTTGTAGCTTCTGGACTACTATATCTGGAAAACCTAGGAAACAACTTTAACCTTGAATTATTAGCAGCTTTACCAGTTAAATATTTTCCAGTTAACACTCCAAACCCTAAAGGGGAATATGCTAATAAGCCTAAACCTTCTCTAATTGAAATTTCAGCCAGATCTCCTTCAAAAGGTCTATTTAATAAAGAATATGCATTTTGAATTGTAATAATTCTAGGCAGATTGCACTTATTTGATTCTTCAATATAACGCATAGATCCCCAGGCTTTTTCATTAGATATTCCAATATGCCTAATCTTACCTTCTTTAATAAAACGATCTAAAGAGTGTAGTATTTCATTAAAGTTATCATTCCACCTTTCCTTATAATCGTGCTTATAGTCTCTTATGCCAAAAAAATTCGCACTTCTTTCAGGCCAATGTAATTGGTATAAATCAATATAATCTGTTTGAAGTCTTTTTAAACTCTTATTAATAGCATCTTCTATAGATTCTGGAGAAAAACCACCTGTTCGGATATGTTTTGTATACTCTCCAGGACCAGCAATTTTTGTAGCAATAACAAGCTTCTCTCTATTTTTATTTTGTTTTAACCAATGACCAATTATAGTACTGGTTGTGCCACTAGTTTTAGCCTCAGCAGGTACCGGGTAAAGCTCTGCAGTATCAATAAAATTCACACCCTTATCAACAGCATAATCTAACTGATCAAATGCATCTTTTTTGTTATTTTGATTACCCCAAGTCATCGAACCTAAACAGATCTTACTTACTTTTAGGTTAGTATGTGGTATATTATTATATTTCATGAGTTAAAAATTTAGTTCAACAAGAATTGGGCAATGATCACTGTGCTTTATTTGATTCAATATTTTGGCATCTATAATATTATTTTTTAGGTTTTCTGATACCATTGCGTAATCTATTCTCCATCCTTTATTATTTAGTCTAGAATTTGCTCTATAGCTCCACCAACTGTACATGTCAGATGAGTTATTTATTTCACGAAAAGAATCAACAAAACCGCTAGAAATAAATGTGTCTAGCCAGGATCTTTCAATAGGTAGAAATCCGGAGGTGTTTTTATTTCTTTCAGGGTTGTGAATATCAATCGATTTATGACAAATATTATAATCACCTGTAATAATTAGTTTCTTGAATGACAACTTAAGTGTATCTATGTATTCTTGAAACATTTTCATATAAGATAATTTATGATCCAGTCTTAAAAGATTAGTTCCAGAAGGAAGATAAAGACTCATAACCGAGAAGTTATCAAAATCAGCTCGAATATTTCTACCTTCAAAATCCATAGACTCAATTCCAGTACCATACTCCACATGGTTAGGCTTAGTTTTAGACAGGATTGCAACCCCGCTATAACCCTTTTTGTTGGCACTAAACCAATAGTTATACTTATACCCAGCATTTACAAATAAATCTAAATCTAACTGTTCTTCAAGAGCTTTAATTTCTTGTAAGCAAATTATATCGGGAGATTCCTCAGTGAGCCAATCTATAAATCCTTTTTTTACAGCAGCACGAATTCCGTTTACATTATATGATATTATTTTCATTTTACTAAAATATATAATCAAATATTTAATTACTAGATTAGATCATAAGTTTTAACAAATAAAATAAAATAATTAAGATAATTTAGAGTTTAACCAATACTATGCGAACTTTTTTAAACTTGATAATTATTTTTTATTCTCTTTATGGGTTTTCAGTAGATCTAACTATTCAAAAAAACTCTATTTTAAATGACAGTATTAGTTCAGGAAAAACTCTTGTAGATACTGAAATAGACTCTATATACTATCCGGAATTTATAACAAAAGAATATAACTTTTTGAGTGAAGATATTATACTTCAAAATACAAGTAACCTCGATAAACTATATAGAATTTCACAATCAAATACACCAACTAATAGAGATCCTTTTAAAGGGTTAAGCACTAAAGGGAGTATTTCAAGAGGAATAAATTTAGGTAATAATAGAAATGCTGTTTTAAACAGTGAATTGGACTTGCAAATTTTTGGTAAACTTAATGAAAAGGTTGAAATAACCGCTTCAATCCAAGATGCGAATATTCCTCTTCAGGATGATGGGTATTCTCAAAAATTAGATGAGTTTGATCAAATTTTTATAGAACTAAAAAGTGATAAGTGGAAAATTAGAGCTGGAGATATTGATCTAAATAATACAGATACATATTTTGGGAAATTTAGTAAAAGAATTCAAGGATTATTAATCTCTGCAAAAATTAACGACAATGATAACGCTTACTTATCTGGCGCGATCGTTAAAGGACAATTTAAAAGTAGTAGTATAAATGCTCAAGATGGTAACCAGGGGCCTTACAAGATACAAGGGGCTGCAGGAGAGCTGTATATTTTAGTAGTTTCTGATAGTGAAAGAATTTATATCAACGGTATGCTACTGCAAAGAGGTGAAAACAAAGATTATGTGATTAATTATAACGCAGGAGAGATTATATTTAATACAACGTATCCTATTAGTGCAGATATGAGGATAAAAGTAGATTATCAAATTAGTGACAGGAATTATTCGAGATTTATGGCATATGGAGGAAGTGAGATAAAATCGAAGAAATTAAATTTTAATGTAATGGTATATAACGAAAATGATTTAAAAGGACAGCCACTGCAGCAAAGTTTAACTACAGAAAATATAGAAACACTAACATTAGCTGGAGATAGTTCTAATTTAATGCAGTCCTCATCTATAATCCCTACAGAATATAATGAAAATAGAGTTTTATACAAAAAAGTAATTGATAACAACATTGAATTTTACGAATTTTCCAATAACTCAAGTGATGAATTATACAGCATAAAATTTAGTTACGTAGGTGATAAAATGGGAGACTATTCGCTTTTAAGTACTAGTGCTATTTCAAATATTTACGAATATAAAACACCAGTCAATTCGGTTAAACAAGGGAATTATCAGCCTATTACAAATTTAGTAGCTCCAGAAAAAATTCAGGTTGCAATAATAAATGGTGATTATCAAATATCTAATAATACTAAAATAAGATTTGAATTAGCAAATAGCAATA
>CAJVXR010000100.1 GCA_913009535.1 uncultured Flavobacteriales bacterium
AACTATAGAATTATTAGTTCCATCTAAAGTACATGTATCCGCTGCAGAACCTCTAAAATTTCTGTTACCTAATGGATTGGCAGTTGTAGGTGCAAAAGATGGATCAACAGTATTGTCAGCTGTTAAAATTTTTATAAAGCCTAAATTTCCTTCACCTACAATTAGGTTACCAGCTGAATCTTCTACAATATCATTTGGATTATCAATTCCACTACCCGAACTAAGTTTTCTATTCATGCTAGCAGAGCTATCTAAAAGTATTAATATGTTAGCTGGAACATCTCCTGCACCCGAGCCTGGAGGCAAAGGTTTAGAGATAGCATTTTGATTTAATACAACAAGTACAATAAACAGATTGCTAATTATAATTTTTAAAAACTTATACATTTTTTTATCATTCCTTTTACTCAATAATTAAATAATCTTTATATTCTGCATTTGATATTTGTAATTCTTCAATTAAAAATTTTTTTCTGTAGTACCACTTACCGTATATAATTTCTTTACCACCAATTTTCCACGCTTTATAACCTGTCCAGTCTGGTCTACTACTATTTTCAATTTTACCATAATTGCTGATTACATAATTATAAAGTAACTGTTTTTTACTTTCCTCATTATCCGTTCCATTTAATACTCCAACTATAATTCCAGCAATTTTATCATTTACAATAAACGCTTGAATAAAAGAATTACCTAGATTTGAATTAGGACAAAAACGATCAATCTCTGCTGAAACAGTTGTGACATCATTTGGTTCCTCTGTATTTTCTTCATCTGTCTCGATGGGTCCAAAATACTTTTCAATTTGAGATTTGTTGCCACCAATGTTGATAGAAAGGAAATCACATGCAAAACTAGCTTTGTTTAAAACTAAAAGAAATACCAAGGAAATGGATGTTATCTTTAATATCTGCATAATTTTTTTTAAAATTTTATTCATATTTTAATTTGGCATAACCATTACTGTTTCTAACGGAATAATAATTTCTTCCTCACCATCATAATCATCAAGTTCAGTACCTTGGGCAACCATAATACCACAGGCATATATCTTATAAGCTGTTCCTAATGATTGAGAATTATTAGATGTTTTTTTAATACTTGAACCAGTTCCAAGATAAGGCGCACTTCCAATATTAACTGAAAAAAATTCATACCTAAATCTTTTTAAATATTCTTTTTCTTTTGTAAGCTTTTCCATAACCTTGACATCATCTGTGGCAAGTTTATCTACTTCTCCAGGAGTTCCAAAAATAGGCTCAATCAGCTTTCCAAAATTTTGATTTACAACATGATGGGTTACTTGAAAATCTGCTCTTTTAATATTTCTAAAGCTTTTAAAGCAATTTGTGTCTATGGCATTTATTTGATTTCTTGGTAAAGATCTGTCATTTGTATGTCTAACATCCCCTCCCTCATCTGCTGTTAAAGAGTTTAAATATAAAGCATGAGCATCTGTTTCATCTTCTGTAGCTTCTTCTCCTGGTCCAGATATATCAGTTTTTTGTGTCCATGGTCCCAAAAATTGATTAATTATTTTTTTTTCTCCTTCTAAAAGGCCTGTTTCTGCTACATAAAATGCTTGCTGGTATTGATCACTAGTATTGTTACTTTGATGATCTCCTGAAGAAATAACTATTAAAGCTCCACCCATAAGTGACATCACAAGCAAAAGTATAAGTGACAGAACTAGAGCAAATCCTTTTTCATTTTTATTCATCATTTTTATCCTTAACTACCAATATTTCTAGTATTCACAGTGACGACAACCGAGTCTCTTAAATACTTATCCAAAAATTCACGTGTTCTTTCTCCAAGTCCTTTTACAAGTCTTGGATTGTCATCTTTTGCATTAAATCTATAAAACTCATTTTTTGATCTAAAAGTTAATCTTATATCTACAGCTTTAATATTATAAAGATCCACTCTACTACTAGTGTCTGGTCTTGGAGGAGGATTGATAGTTCTTCCTTGCTGATCAAAAACTATGAACTCCATATCCACTAAGTGATCTCTAATTAATTCACCAGAGAAACATTCAGCACAACTACTGGACCAGTTACCTGTTACACTTTCACTAGACTGTATCCAACTTTGTTTTGATTTATAAACAGCATAATATTCATTATCCCCACTTGGTTTAGCGTAGTAAGTAACTCTATATCGTTTGTAAGGTTGTGTATCATTTTGATTAAAGTCCCCGTAGACAATATGAATTTTATCACAACATAAATCTGCTTCTTCGTTTTTAGATATAGCTGTGTCTGACTCTGCTGCATCTCCTAATTCATCTTTTCTTACTATAATTGGATCATGACTTGTTTCTATATCGCTACTACCCGAAATATATTCAAGGTTATCTTGTTTTGATATATCATCAGTGTTTACACCATAATGATATTTAAAGCCTGCCAACCTAATATCTCTAATCAACATTGCAATAATATCTCTTCCAGAACGACTAATTTTTGCACGGTCTGTGACTTGAGTATAACTACTATTTACAATGCTGTAAGTTGTATACATCGCTCCCATCATAATAGCTGAGATAACCACTCCAATCATAATTTCTATTAGAGTTATTCCAGCAATATCTTTTAATTTATTTTTTTTAATCATTATTTAAGTGTGTAATCAGCAGTGAAATATAAAAATCTTCTTTTCTTTCCATCGTTCATATTAACTTGCACTCTTCCTATAAACATCTCATCATAAACTTCAGCATGAATATCTGACTCGTCTTCCTCATATGATGAGGTATAGTCACATCCTGTTTTACATATTTGAAAAATTTTTACATCTTTAATATCTTTTTCACTTTTACATTTAAGGTATCTGTCAGTTTTAAAAATGCTATTCCATTTTTCTTTTTTATTTTCCCCAGCATCTTCTACAACTGTCTCATAAATTGGTTTAATTGAGTCAATAGTATTTATTTTTGGACCACATGCTTCGATCCGTTCAAAACTAGTATCTGTTATTTTGTGAGCTATAATATCTTCTGCTATCATGCTTACTAAATAGTTTGCCTTGGTTCTTTCGCTAGAGCTATCAATAGATTGAACCGAAAAGTTCACCATTTGAAAAATAGCAACAAATCCTATTCCTATAATTGCGGTGGAGATTAAAGACTCTAAAATAGTGATTCCTGATTGTTTTTTTCTTTTATTTGAAAATTTAATCATTTTATTTATTGTAAAATCCATTCTGATTTAGATTTGCTCCATTTTTCTAGAGTAATATTGCCAAATCTGGACCAATTTAATGCAAATAAATTATCGTGATCTAGATCGTTTGGATCTCCATCTTCTTTAACATCACATTTTATTTCTTTAACTTCACAAATATAAAACGCTCCCGATGAATCAAACTCCTCAGCAGTGCTATACCAAGACCCATCTTTAGAAAAACAAACGGTGCCTGACTTTTTTTCAAAATTTACTGCTATGTCATCAAATTTTAAGGAGTTAACTTCTAATTTATTAGATTTATTTCCTTCATCATCCCAATCCTGAACAAGAGCACATCTTAAAGTTTGGTCAGTATTCCAATCATCCTCACTATCATTAATTTTTTTTACAATGTTACTCAATTTCATTCCCTTCGAGATAACTTCTACCTCGCCTGTTGTTGTTGCTTTTACTTCTACTTGGACAAATCCATACAATCCTCTTTGAACTTGAGAATTAATATTTGTGAATAAACTTTTTATTTTTACGGCAGCTCCCCTTACTTCTCTTGCTTTTTTCCAAGACGAAAAATTTGGATAAGCTGCTGCTGAAATTACTGATATAATTGCAATCACAACTAAAAGCTCTATGAGGTTAAAACCTTTAATGTTCTTTTCCTGCACTTGCATCAATTTTCCCATTATTAACAAGTTCTTCTAAAGATTTTTGCATTGTAATCATACCATCACGAACTGAAGTTTGCATGATACTTGGGATTTGGTGAATTTTAGCTTCACGTATTAAGTTTTGGATTGGAGCTGTACACTTCATAACTTCAAAAGCAGCAACTCGGCCTTGACCATCTTTTGTTTTTAATAATCTTTGAGTTACTACCATTTTTAATGAAGTAGAAATTTGCGCACGAATTTGTGCTTGTTGTTCTGGAGGAAATACATCAATAATTCTATTAATAGTATTGGGTGCTCCACTAGTATGTAATGTTCCAAAAACTAAATGACCTGTTTCTGCAGCAGTTAAGGCTAGACCAACTGTTTCAAGATCTCGCATCTCACCAACTAAAATAACATCTGGATCTTCACGCAAAGCTGCTTTTAAAGCACTTGCAAATGATTGCGTTTGTTTTCCAACTTCACGCTGTGAAACAATACTTTTTGCATCTTTATGCACAAACTCTACCGGATCTTCAACTGTAATAATATGTGCTGTTCTTGTTTTATTAATTTCATTAATAATTGCAGCAAGCGTAGTTGATTTTCCAGACCCTGTTGGTCCAGTGACTAGAACTAATCCTTTATGCATATCAATAATATCATAAAGAACATCTGGTAAATCAAATTGTGACATTTCAGGAATGACACTTTCTACTCTTCTAAGAACTGCAGCGGGTCCATTAATTGTTTTATAAAAGTTAGCTCTAAATCTTAATCCACTTAACATTACAGCAGAATCTAATTCATGTGTTTCTTGGAATTTTTTTGTTTCTGTTTCATTACAATTTGTCGACATAAGATCTTGAAGATCTTGTGCTTTTACAACAATATCTTTAACCGTAACTACTTCACCTGTTTGTCTGTAAGCTAACGGTGAGCCACTTCGAATATGAAAATCCGAGATTTTTTTATTATTTTTTGCTAATTCTTCTAATTTTTCAAACATCTATATTTTTTACACAATAAACA
>CAJVXR010000101.1 GCA_913009535.1 uncultured Flavobacteriales bacterium
GATTATCAAATATCTAATAATACTAAAATAAGATTTGAATTAGCAAATAGCAATACTGATAAAAATTTATTTTCCACAACTGATGATGATGACAATAATGGATTAGCTACCAAAATAGAACTAGAAAATTTTATATCAAGTAGTAATGATATAAAAATTATAAGCAAGCTTGAACTCAAACACATTAATAAAGATTTTAGATCTATAGAAAATAATTACGATATAGAGTTTTTAAGGGATTGGAACTTGGACTCAACATTGTTAGGAGTAAATAATCAGTTTAACAAAACACAAAATCAATCCACAGCTGAAATAATAATTACAAAAAAAAATACAGGAATAGTAAATTACAGCTATCAAAGCTTAGAATTTGTAAATAATTTTAAGGGAAATAAACATAGTGCAGCTGTGAAATATGATAATACTAAAACAGAAATTAACTCTACAAATAGTTTGTTAGAATCACAATCTCAATTAATTAAATCTGACTTTTACAGAAGTTATAACAATATAAAATTTAAAAAAGAAAATAAATGGACATCCATAAATATAGACTATGAAAATAATAGTAAGAAAAATAAATTTACAGACTCCCTTATTTTTAATAGTCATAAATTTAAATCTTACGGATTAAAATCTGGAATAGGTGATTATGATAAGATATTTGTAGAAATAGGAGTAACCCATAAGGAAAATGATAGTGTTCTTGACAATAGAATACAAAAGGTGAATTCATCTAATAATTTCTCAATAAACTCACAATTAATAAATAGCTCAAACACAAAACTTTCATTGTTTGGTAATTACAGAGTTTTAAAGAGAGTTAATGAGGTAAATAAAGAGAAGTTTTTAAATTCTAGAATTAATTATTTCACTAAAAGCTCTAATGGTATAATAAAACTTAATATCGTGTATGAATCAAATTCTGGTAATTTAGCACAACAAGAATATACATTTATCGAAGTGGAGCCAGGTATTGGTAATTATAAGTGGATTGACATTAATGAAAATGGTATACAAGAATTAGAAGAGTTTGAAATAGCACAATTTGAAGACGAAGGAATCTATATTAGAGTTATGTTGCCGAATCAGAAATTTTTAAAAACTTATCAAAATAAATTCAGTCAATCCTTAAATATTAATTTTAAGAAATGGGCACAAGATAATCTTAAATTCAAAAAAATATTAGCACACTTTCAAAATCAAACTCAATACTTAATTCAAAAGCAAAGTAAACAAGATGATAATGAATTTGAGTTAAATCCATTCAGAATATCATCAAGTAACTTGCTGGGGTTGGTAATGAACTTACGAAATAGTTTATATTTCAATAGAGGAAAACAACTTTATTCTACGACCTATAACTTTATTAACAATAGGTCTAAAAACACCCTCTCTTTTGGATATGTAGAAAATGAATTATTAAGTCACCAAATTAGCTTTAATCATAAACTAAAAAATATACTTTTTTCTTCATCTGCTTTTTTTGATAATAGAAAAAGTGAAAGTGAAAATTTTGAAAGTAAAAACTATAATTTTAAGGAAATAAAGTATGGTCCGAAATTCACATATTTTATGAAAGACTCTAACAAAATAGATCTTTATTATCAATATTCAAATACTAAAAATATAATTGGTAGCCTTGAAGATTTAACACAAAACAAGTTTGGTATTTCCAGCAAATTTTCTAATAAAAATGTAGTTTCTGTCAGCGGAGAGTTAAATTATTATAAGAATAATTTTCAAGGAAACCCTAACACAATAATTGGCTATATAATGATGGAAGGATTACAGCCAGGAAATAATTTAACTTGGTCACTAAGCATCCAAAAAAAGATAACAAAATATGTGGATTTAAATCTTAATTATTCCGCTAGAAAAACAGAAAATAATTCTATTATTCATAATGGAACTGTTCAATTAAAAGCTAATTTTTAGATAAAAAAAGAAATAACTAACTTTTTTTTATCAGCTAGGTTATTTTATTTTTTAACTAGTTTATATGTGTTTTGCTTTTTCGACTGGGAGTCAAATACTCTAAGGAAATAAATACCTTTTGAAACCTCTGAAAAATCAACCCTGTTAATATTATTTGCAAACTT
This sequence comes from uncultured Flavobacteriales bacterium, assembly GCA_913009535.1. The sequence goes on from CAJVXR010000101.1 coordinate 2,103, forward strand.
ACCTTTGCCAATAATTTGACCTGTAATATTAAATATTGAATAATTAAAATCTCTGTTAAGTCCAATATTAACATTCAATAAGCTGTTCACTGGATTTGGGTAAACTGAGATGTTTTCAATTTGAATATTACTAGAACCTAGTCTTTCTATAATGTTGACCGTATAATCTTCTGTTTCTCCGTATTGAGTTTCCTCACATGCATCATCAGGAACTCCTGCTTGCCAATTTGATTTAGCTCTCATTATATGTTGTCCTAAAGTAGCATTTTCAGAAATAATTAATTCCATAGTTTGCGTGAAAGTCCCACCTGCAGACCCTGCTGCTATTACAAAGTTATCAACTACAAGCTCATTTAATGAAAATACATAATCATCATTAAAATCTATCCAAACTCTTATGAACTGATCTCCATAACCAGTAGTAATTGTTAATTCATGAGTTGTACCTTGTTCCAGCTCAGTAGATAAATCAGTAAAATCTCCATATCCTTCTCCTGCAGATGTATTACTTATATCCCCTAATTGAAATAATTGAAAACCATCTCCATAAGAGGTGTCAGCAGTTGGGCTGCAATTAGAATTATTTACATTGACAGATAAGGAGTTATTTGAATCATCTGAATCATTTTCAATAGAGACCGATGCGATAATCTCATATACTCCGAATGCAGATAAATCAGCTGATTCATTGAATGTATAGTTTATAGAGGAATTTCCTTCTAACGGGCCAGAAACAGTTTCAGTTACTGATTCTCCATTTAATTCATAAGAAACCTCAAAATTAGATTGAGAAGATGAACCATAATTAGTAATAACAACAATAATGGATTCGTTAGCAGAAAGATTCGTTCCAGATGTAGGAGATGTTATTTCAGATATTCCTAAATCGTTTGGATTAAGGTGAGTAACATCTATATAAACACCGTCATTATCAGGATCTTCATCTGCTGAAAGTTCAGTGAATGAGTAAATTTGATAGGTAGTTCCAACAGATGACATGTCAACTGTAGATGAAAATGAATATTGAGCAGACTCCGCTGTTAGTATTGTACCTGAAAAGTTTTCTGTTATAACAGACCCTCCGTCTACTTGAAAAGAAACATCAAAATTTGATATAGAATTTTCACCATAATTTGTTATTGTTACAGAGATAATCTCACTAGAAGTTAAACTGCCATTTACTGGAGAATCTATACTTGTAACTCCAGAGTCATTATCAAATTTTGTTAATGTAGGATAAGGGTCCATTGTATCCTCTCCAGAATTTTGTGGATCCAACCAATCTCTTAATCTTGTTGAAGATGTTCCAGCTCCTTCCCATGAAACTCCGACTCGTCCGTAATAATCTAAAGCACCATTATCATTTGTTCCAGAACAAGCAGCTCCACCACCATAAAGCTGTCCAATAATTCTTCCCTCTTGATCAAATAAAGGAGAACCCGAAGATCCTGGCTCTGTAACACCAATTTCCCATCCACCATAAAGCCCACCACCAACAATTTCCCAAGTTTGTGCTCCGCCATTTACTTCTTTGGTAGCAGGATTTTCATCTCTGCAGACTTTCATGACATCACCTGATGGGTGGTGTATCCCAACTTGGAATTCAGGAAAATTATCAGATTTATCATAACCAGCAAAAACTCGATCCCAGTCCTCAGGGATTTCGGTATTAATTTCAACCAATGCAAAATCTGACCCAGCATCTCTTGCTCTTAAAGAAGCTCCACTTATTGTCATATTAGTCGGTCCATTACTACTGTTTACAGTTGTAGCGCAAACTGTATTTGGACTAATCCATCCAAATCTAAATGCCCATGATGCTGGATTACTATAACAATGATCAGCCGTTAAAAAATAAGGGGTACCATCATTTTGAGTATTATTGATTAATGCACCTGTACAAAAGCCAGAACCGCCAGAAAGTAATATACCAACTGATCTTTTATTGTGTTCTTTTAATTCTTCCCAATCTTCTCCAATTGAACAATCAACATCTAAATTACAATCCCCAGAGTCATTTAAGCCTTTAGCCTGATTGAATGTGTCTGCATTTCTATAACCATGCGTAGCTTTTGCTATATGTAAAGTTCCTTGACCTGTAACATTTTGTGGCTCATAATATTCAATCCACACAGAATCTCCTTTAACGATCCATGTTCCTAGAATACCACCTTCTTGATTTTGTGTATCAGTATAAGCCCCCAACAAATCTGATCTATCATCGTTATAGAGATATAAAGAACCTCCTTTTGGAATAAATAGATTATCAAAAATAAAATTTAAGGATAAAGCATCTTGAGATGAGATTAAAATTCTCCATATCCTATCTCCGTTTTCTAAAACATCCCAATTACCATCTTCAAAACCATAATCTACGCTGTGCATGTATCCAAACCTCCAGGGTTTGTCAAATAAATAATCATTTGTTTTATCTTCTTCTTTAGC
>CAJVXR010000102.1 GCA_913009535.1 uncultured Flavobacteriales bacterium
CCAATACCTTCATTAGTCAAGATTTTCTCCATTGGATTATACATTTCTTTTATTTTAACATCTTCTTTGTTTTTCTTAGCCCCAAGAATACCTTTTATACTGTTGTTCATAGGATTATCATTAAAATCACCCATAGTAATTATCCTAGCATTTTTGTCTAAACTGTGTAAAGAGTCAATGATTTTTTTATTTAATCTTGCCGCACTTTCTCTTTTAGATATACTTCTTGCTTCTCCTCCAGACCTAGATGGCCAGTGATTTACTATAATATGAATAAGGTCATCTTCAAGAGTTCCGCTTACTAGTAGTTGGTCTCTAGTATATATTCTTTTGTTTGTTTGATCGTCATATATTAATAATTCATATGATTTCGTAGAAATTGGTTTGAAACTCTCTTTGTTATAAATCATCGCAACATCAATTCCTCTTTTATCTGGAGATTCATAGTGTATAATCTCATAGTCAGTTCCTGAAAGTGAACTATCTTTAATCAAATCTATTATTACCTGTTTATTTTCAACCTCAGAAAGACCAACTATAGCAGGATTTTTTTTGGTCACATCTTCACCAATATCAGCGATAACCCTGGCCATGTTTTTTATTTTTTGTTTGTAAACACCGCCTCTGTTGTAAGTTATATCCATCATTGGACTCTTTTCGTCCTGTTTGTTAGGGTCATTTATTGTATCAAATAAATTTTCAACATTGTAAAAAGCAACAGTATGAATTTTAAATTTCCTTTCGCTTTGTGAAAAAAGTGAGTAGTTAAAAAAGAAAATCAATATTATTAGTTGAAGAAGAGACTTTGTCATAATGGAGTTATTATTAAATCACAAATTTAGTTGTTTAAAAATATTAAATATGTACAAATAATACATTAAATTTGATTATTATTTAATAATTATATTTAAACATCTATACAACTAAGTATGAAAAATAATTTACTAGTTTTTTTCGTTTCTGTTTTTTCATTTTTTAGTGCCTTTTCCCAATTTGGCACTATTACTGGTAGTATTCAAGATGATAAAAGTAATGACCCGATCCAAAACGTAAAAATCCTTATACAAGATTCTGAAATTATAGTTTTTTCAGATGATAACGGAATGTTTTCTTTTAATAAAACAGCTCCATCTGGTAAACAAACTCTACTTTTTTCTAAATCTGGATATGGTAATAAATCTTTTAATGTAATTGTTCCAGATAATGGATCCGTGAATATTAATAATTTGAAATTAACATATAAAATTCAAATCTTAAGTATTTCAACAAATATGGAGAGTTCAAGTAATGATGAATCTTCTGAACAAATTTTAGTTGAGAAAGTCCAAAATACAGAGATTATTGATGTTTTAGTTCAATCACCTATAAACGATCAATTCACTATTTCATTAAGTGATGATGAATTAAGTGATGACACTTCTGGATCAGACAACATATCAGGCTTATTACAGTCTTCTAAAGACGTTTTCTTTAGAACCGCTGCATATGAGTTTAGTTCTTCGTTTTTCAAGGTTAGAGGACTTGATTCTGATAATGGGATTGTTCATATCAATGGAATTGAAATGAATAAGTTATATAATGGAAGGCCACAATGGAGTAACTGGGGTGGTTTAAATGATGTACTAAGAAATCAAGAATTTACTGATGGAATTTCCCCTTCTACTTATAGTTTTGGAGGACTTCTTGGGTCTAATAATATTAATGTTCGTGCATCAGAATATAGTAAAGGAGGAAGAGTAACATACTCATCGTCAAATAGAAGTTACACAAACCGATTAATGGCTACTTACTCGTCTGGTATTATAGAAGGTGGTTGGTCTTATGCTCTTTCTATGGGAAGAAGGTGGGGAGATGAAGGTTATCAAGATGCAACGTTTTATGACTCGAATTCATTATTTTTCTCTGTTGAAAAGAAACTTAATAATAAACACAGTATTAACTTTACTGGAATATACGCTCCCAATAGAAGAGGTAAGTCTTCTCCAAACACACAAGAAGTGTACGACTTAAAAAATATACGTTATAATGATTATTGGGGTTTACACGACGGTAAAAAAAGAAATTCACGTATTAAAAGAGTAGTAGAGCCAATACTTATGTTAAATCATTATTGGAACATAAATGATAATACTTCACTTAACACTAATATTGGGTATCAATTTGGAGAGTTAGGGAATACTAGGCTGGATTATGCAGGAGGAGCAAACCCAAGCCCTTCTTATTATCAAGATTTACCTAGTTATTATTTAGCGGATAATAATGGACCTGATTATGAAGGAGCATTCTTAGCACAGCAAAATTTTGTTAATGATGGTCAAATTAATTGGAATAGAATATATGATGCTAATATCACTAATACTGCTGCTAATCTAAATGCAGCTTATGTTCAATACGAGGACAGAAGTGATGACAAGCAGTTGACGATTAACTCTACATTTAAAAAAGAATTAAATGAGAATATATCCTTTAATTCAACGATAAACTATAAAAAATTAGTTTCAAATAATTTTGCACAAATAACAGATATGTTAGGTGGATCAGGTTACTCCAATATTGATTCTTTTGACAATTTACAATATGATTTATTAAATCCTAATTCAATTGTTGGTGAGGGTGATAAATTTAAATATAATTATAATCTGTTTGCAGATGTAATTAATGCTTATTCTCAATTTGTTTTTAAATATAATAAGCTAGATTTTTATGTGGCTACAAGTTATACCGAGACAAATTACCAAAGAGAAGGTTTATTTGATAACGAAGCTAATACTGGAAACTCTTTAGGTAAAGGTGAGAAAATTAACTTTTCTGGATACGGAGCAAAATTAGGTTTTACTTATAAATTCTCAGGTAAGCATTTACTTGATTTTAATTCAGCATATATAACCAAAGCTCCATCTTTTAGAAATACATTTACAAATTCAAGAGTAAATCATAATGTTGTTGGAGTTGATTCGAATGGGTTAATCAATAATAACCCTATTAGCGAAGAAAAGATCACTGCTATTGATGCAAATTACATATACAGATCTTCTACAATAAATGCTAGGTTAACAGGGTTCTATACTAATATAAAAGATGCTAATGAAATTTCATTTTATTATGCAGATGGTTTGATAGGATTTGAGGAAACTAATGAATTTGTACAAGAAATTTTACAGGGGATAGACAAAAAATATTTTGGCGCTGAGTTAGGACTTGAAGCTCAAATTACATCTACTGTTAAACTAAAGGGAGCAGCCTCATTTGGACAATATACATATGATAATAATCCCAATCTATATTTAGCTTCTGATAATAATACAGTTTCAATGGGAGAATCGAACTTAAAAAACTATAAGTTAGCTGGTGGACCCCAAAGAGCTTATTCAACTGGGTTTGAATACAGAGACCCTAATTATTGGTGGTTTGGTGCAACTGCAAACTTTTTCACTAATACTTATTTAGATATTAGTCCATTAACTAGGACTCAGAACTTTTATTTAGCCCAAGATGGAATACCATTTACTGATTATGACCCTTCAATCGCAAGAAAATTATTAAAACAAGAAAAATTTGATGACTATATGGTGGTAAATGCAGTTGGAGGTAAGTCATGGAAAATTGATGATTATTACATTGGCCTCTTTGCGACTATCAATAACATTTTAAATCATCAGTATAAAACTGGTGGATTCGAACAAGGTAGAAATGCAAATTACCAAGAACTTAGCGAAGATGTAAATAAGCCTCAAAGAGTTTTTGGACCAAAGTACTGGTATGGTAGAGGTACAAATTATTTCTTAAACTTATATTTTAGATTTTAATAAAGACAAACATTATATATTATGAAGCATAATACAACTTTCAAATTATTCACACTTTTATTTTTATTAATAACATATAACTCTTGTGTAGAGGATGATGATTATACAATACCTACAAGCGTTGGTCTTGAAGAAAACCAAGCATTAAATGTATTACTTGATGAAATTAACTCAAATGAAGTTGATTTATTGACTATCAGTCAGGTTAAAAACCTTTTTGTTAGTGGGCAAGCAGTTAATATTGAGTCAAGTATAGCGGTTAAAGGATATGTAGTATCTTCAGATTTAACTGGAAATTTTTATAAAGAATTTTATATTCAAGACGAACCTTCAAATCCTACAGCTGGGTTAAAAGTTGTTATTAATCAAGTCGACTCTTACAACCAATTTAATATTGGTAGAGAAGTATATATTAGGCTACAAAATCTATACATAGGCGAAACGAATTCTGGAGATGGTGTAATTGCTGTTGGAGGTAGAGCAGATGGCAATGAGGTTGGGCAGATTACAGAAAATATGATGGCTGATTATTTGCTTAGATCTAATTCTACGGAAACTATAATTCCATTTGAAGTAACTTTAGGGCAAGTAAATGACTCTCATATAGGCTTATTTATACAAGCTAACGATACCCAGTTCCCTGTAGGTTACTCCGGTTTAACTTTTGTAGACCCTACTGATGATTATGATTCTTTAAGAGATTTAGAGAGCTGTGAGGATTC
>CAJVXR010000103.1 GCA_913009535.1 uncultured Flavobacteriales bacterium
AAACTAATTATGGAGCTTGGTTTTGCTTACAGTAAAAATATTGGAACTAGTCATAGAACAGGTGATGGTCATGGTGATATTATGTTTTATGATGCAAATGCAAACAATAATTTACCAGATTACGAAAAAGTATTTGTTGATCTATTATTGAAATATAAAGGATTTTCTTTTTTAGCTGAATATGCTGATGCAGCAGCTTCTGGTTTAAATGAAACTTACACTGATACATTCAATTTATTAATTCCACAACAAATTAGTGAATACTTAGTTTTAGGAAGCAGTTATAATTTTCAGCTAGGATATATCTTCCAAAATGATATTGGAATTGATTTTAGATATGAATTTTCTTCACCTGAATTTACAAATGAAATTAATAATGCATATGAAAACTCAATTCTTAGAGATTTTGAAAACATGAGTTTAGGTATCTCAAAATACTTTGACGATAATAATCTAAAAATTCAAGTAGGAGTTTCGTCAATAAAATATTTTTATGGAAATGAGACTACTATTGCTGAATTAGTTTGTCAGATTCGATTGTAATTATCATATTTTTATATTAGACTATAAAAGAACTAAAAGGTCAATGTTTGCTATAGATTCATTTACAAAAGATCCTGAACTAAAAGTAGTAATTGTTCCAGTATCAAATTAGACAAGTCTGTTAATTAGAATGAATTGTAATATTATTAAATTTCATTTTTTGTTAGTTTTAAAATTATCACTAGTTTCGTTCACTTAAAATCTATCACAATGAAGCAGTATTTATTTATCTTATCTTTTTTAGTATCCTTATTTGCATACCCACAATCAAACACATCATTGTTAGATCATTATAAAGAATATTATAATCAAATGAGAACTCAAGGAGATGTTCAAGGTGTAATTAACGCTTTAACACATTTAAATATACTATCACCTAACCAAGCTAGAAAAGATACTTTAGCTGTTTTGTATATGAACGAAGGAAAGCATATACAAGCCTTAAACACTATAGGAATAGATAAAAATGAAAATGATTCTGATATGGCGGTTGAGGTAAAGGCAATGTCATTACAAGTCTTAAATCAGATAGAAAGGTCTGTTGAGCATTACGAAGAACTTTACAGAAGAAAGCCTAGCCCAGTTGTGGCTTATGAATTAGCAGATATGAAAATACAATTAGATGATTTATTAGGGGCTACAAAGCATATAACTTTTGGAATAGCTAATTCTAAAAGTGATGTTATGAGAACTTTTTATGAGTCTCAAAATCAATATCAAGTTCCAATGAAAGCTGCTTTTATGTATTTAAAAGGGCTTGTTAGATTTAAAGAAAATAAATCATTAAATATTGACTCTGCAATTGAAATTATGGATGAGGCTTTAGCTATAGCTCCTAATTTTAATTTAGCGCTTATCAGTAAAGATGCCTTGTTATCTCAAAAAACTATTCAATAATTTGTAATTCTTTCTCAATAACTTTATTTATTTGATAAATAAAATTATAGTATGACTCAATTAATTTATTTTTAATTGAAGTTCTGTTTTTTGGTTTAAATTCTGAATTAGATAATATTGATTTTAGCTGTAGAATATTAGTTTCTAGTACAATAAGTCTAGATGTTATTGGTAGATTATTTAATTTTTTAGGTAAAGTTTTTGTTAAATCATTAATAAACTCTTCTAGATATTTATCCTTTTCTTTGAAAGCAGAATAGTCCTCTTTTTCTAGTCCATTAATAATATTTTGCAATTCTTTTAGATTAGCCCATTGTTGAGTGATTTTCTCAGCTTCCTTAGTGAATTTTCGAACAATTATTTCAGAGTCTATGCTTCTAACATACTGATCTTCATTATTATAATTTGATTCACTTTCAACTTTAATTGCATTATTACAATTTTGAAGTAAAATAATTAATAGTAGGTATTTCCTCATTCTTATTTTCTTGGCTTAAAAATCATGTAAAATAGAAATAACAAAATTAGCAATTCTACCTCAAACCCAAATACATAATCTGGTAAACCTAAAATGGTTTTTTCTCCAGTACCTAAAATCAGAAAGTTTTTTACAATAGGCGGTTCAGCCACATATAAGTAATTTGATCCAAGCATAGAATTAACAGGCATAACAATAGCCAACAGAACGTTAATCCCTCCAAAGGCTTTAAGCCATGAATACTTCCCTAATTTCATCTTCAATCGATACATAATAACCAAAGGAATCACTATAATTGAAGCATGTTTAAAATAAAACATCACATAAAAAAAGTAGTTGTCATTATATAAGGTGATTTGAGGAGTTAAAATTGAAACAAGACCTCCAATTACACCACAATAAAATAAAAATTCAAATAAAAACTGTTTCTTTTTTACAAAGAAAATAATACAACAAATAAATGCACTAACACTGCATAAATGTAGCGGTAAATCTTCTTTTAATGTCCAAGATCCACTAGATGCTAATATTATGTGATATGCTAAGGTCATACCAAAAACAATTATAGAACTGCTCTTTAAAAATAGCTCCAACTTTTGATTTTCAACTCTGTAAGACATGTAGAAATAGAGACAAGTAAAAAAAATAGTGATGGACATATTTATAATCCATTGTTGAGAAAGAAATTCTATTGCAAATATTTTATGCATTATTTTTATAATTATAGTCTAATATAATTATAAAAATAATAACTCTGTAATTAGTCTTTAATAATGTTAAACCATTGACATAGTATCTAATAGATATTATAATTTTAAATTAATTTAATTTAAATATCCTACTTTTATTTTTATAAAAATGATTTTTACTTGTTTAGTAATAAGTAAACCTTCTTACTTTAGAAATATATTTTGCCAATCTTATTACTTGGTGTGTATACCCATATTCATTGTCATACCAGACATATAAAACTACTGTTTCTTCATCTGTAATTGTTGCTTCGCTATCAAAAATACATGGTGCCGTGGTACCAATAATATCTGTTGATACTAATTCCTTATTTATTGAATATTTAATTTGTTCAACTAACTCGCCATCTAGGGCATTTTGTTTGATTAAGGCATTCAAATGTTCTTTACTAACTGATGTTTTTAATTGTAAATTTAAAATTGCTAAAGAACCATTTGGTACTGGAACTCTAACTGCATTTGAACTTAATTTTCCTTTAAGCTTTGGGAATGCCTTCGCAACTGCGCTTGCAGCGCCAGTTTCAGTAATAACCATATTTAATGCCGCTGCTCTACCTCTTCGATGCTTGGTGTGCATATTATCCACTAAATTCTGATCATTTGTGTAGGCATGTATAGTTTCTATATGTCCTTTTTTAATTCCAAAGTTTTCTTCCATAACTTTTAATATTGGAGTAATTGCATTAGTTGTGCAAGAAGCAGCAGAGAATATTGACTCTAAATCTGGATTATGTTTTTTATGATTAACTCCGTGTACAATATTTGGAATTCCTTTTCCTGGGGCTGTTAATAAAACTTTATCTGTACCGATAGAGGCTAAGTGCCTACTTAACTCTTTAAAGTCTCTAAAAGCTCCTGTATTATCTATTACTAATGCATTTTTTATTTGATACTTGGTGTAATCTATGTTTTCTGGTTTTGAAGCAGAGATCATATAAACTGTAGTACCATTAATTAATAATGCTTTGTTTTCTAAATCGATCTCAACAGTTCCTAAAAAGTTTCCATGTACAGAATCTATTCTCAAAAGTGAAGCTCTTTTTTCTAATACAGATAGATCAATTTCACCTCTTGTAACAATTGCTCTTAAGCGTAATTGTGATCCTGCACCAATTTGAACCATTAGTTCCCTTGTCAATAGTCTTCCAATTCTTCCAAAGCCATACAAAACCACATCTTTAGGTATTTGTTTTTTTACTTTTTTTATTCCTTGTAATTGATGCTTTACAAAGTCTGTCTTTTCTAAGTTCTTGTTTGTGTCTAAATGATATTCATATACTAGTTTACCAATATCTAATTTAGAGGCTTGAAGGTTTAAACTCTGTATAGATTTAGAGATTGTTAAGACATCAATAATAGAAATAGGTTTATTAATAAATTTTTTGGTATAAGTAATTAAATTCAAAACTTCACTAGCTCTTTTATCAATTAAAGAGTTTCTAAAGAGAACTAGTTCTATTGACTTGTTATACCACAAGTCGTGTACTATATTAATAAATTTAATGGTTAATTTTCTATTTTCTGTTTCTAATGAAACTTCATTATCATAGTTTTTTTCCAAAGACATTTCTGAAATATTAATTTATTAAGTAAAAGTATTTATTTTTTAAAAATAAACTAAATCAATCCCCAGATTTTATAGACATGTTGTTAACACTTAATCTATTATAGGATAACATTGAAAACCAATAGGATTCAATCTTTTTTGATTTCAGTTCAACATATTCAAACCAACTAACAAGGATTTATACCTTCCGAGCAACCTCTCGAGCAACTCTAAAAACCAAAAAACCCGTAAATCATTGTTTATAAATGAGTTACGG
>CAJVXR010000104.1 GCA_913009535.1 uncultured Flavobacteriales bacterium
TAGTCGCAATTATGGGATCTTCAGGATCTGGAAAATCAACCTTACTTAATATTTTGGGAATGTTAGATCTTTTAGACAAAGGCTCATATGATTTAGACGGAGTTCCTATTAAGGATTTAGATGAAACTAAAGCTGCTAATTATAGAAATAAGTTTTTAGGTTTTGTATTTCAATCTTTTAATTTGATTAATTACAAAACAGCACTTGAAAACGTTACCCTTCCGTTATATTATCAAGGAGTTAAAAGAAAAGAAAGAGATGCTGAGGCTTTAAAATATTTAGATGATGTTGGATTAAAAGAATGGGCAACTCACTTGCCTAGTGAACTGTCAGGAGGTCAAAAACAAAGAGTAGCTATTGCTAGGGCTCTTGTCTCTAAGCCAAAGGTACTTCTAGCCGATGAGCCTACTGGGGCGTTAGACTCTAAAACTTCAAAAGAAGTAATGGCTTTAATTCAGGATATAAATAAGAGTGGTAAAACAATTTTAATTGTTACACACGAGGAGGATATTGCTAAAATGTGTTCTAGAATTGTAAGATTAAAAGATGGAGTAATTGTAGAAGACAAAAAGAATAAAATGATAAAAGCTATTTAAATGTTTAGTAGAGACCGCTGGCAAGAAATATTTGAAACAATTAGAAAGAATAAGCTTAGAACTTTTCTTTCTGGTTTCACTGTAGCTTTAGGCATACTAATATTTGTAGTTCTTTTTGGGTTTGGAAATGGTCTTAAAAATACGTTCGATAAATTTTTTAAGGATGATGCTTTAAACACTATGTGGGTTAGACCAAGCAGAACTTCAAAACCATATATGGGTTATGAAGCTAACAGACGAATAGAATTAGATAACGCTGATCTTGAAGATATATCTAAAAGGTTTGAATTTTATATACAAGGAATAACTCCTAGAATTTCATTTAGCGGAACAGTAGGATATAAATTAGAATCTAATAATTATCCCATAAGAGGAGTTGGCCCATCTCATCAAAATAACGAGATGACTATAATGATGAAAGGAAGATTTCTCAATGGTTTAGATATAGATAATAAAGAAAGAAATATTGTAATAGGAAGACTAGTTGAACAGGATCTGTTTAAAGACGAAGATGGTATCGGTAAATTCATATCAGGAGGAGGTAGATCTTGGAAAGTAGTTGGTGTTTTTCAAGACGATGGAGGAGACAATGAAGAAAGAATAATTTATGCTCCATATACAACAATACAAATGATACAAAAAGGTACTGATGATATTGGCCAAATGATAATATCATACAAACCTGAAATTGGCTATGTTGGAGCTGTTGCTTTTGAAAAACAATTAAAAAAATATTTAAAACAAAAGAAGTTTATTGATCCAACTGATCCAAGAGGTCTCTTTATTAGAAGCGCAGCTTCTGATCTTAAAGAAAATGATCAATTTACATCCGTTTTACAATATATAATATCATTTGTGGGTATTGGAACCCTTTTAGCCGGAATTATTGGAATTTCAAATATTATGGTTTTTGTTGTTAAGGAAAGAACAAAAGAACTTGGGATTAGAAAAGCTATTGGAGCTACTCCAAAATCTATTATAGGAATGATACTACATGAGGCTATTTTTATTACTACCATTTCAGGATATTTTGGATTATTTGTAGGGATTGCTTTTTTAAGCTTTGTAGGAGATAAATTAGAAGAAGATTATTTTATTACTGATCCTTATGTAGATTTTTCAACAGGATTATCCGCTACAATATTATTAATAGCCTTTGGAGCTTTTGCAGGCTATTTACCTGCCAAGCGAGCAGCTAGTATAAAACCAATAGAAGCTTTAAGAGACGATTGATATGAAAAGATTATTTGACAAAGACACTTGGCAAGAAATTTTTGGTTCAATCCAAAAAAATAAGATTAGAACTATAATCACTATGATTGGAGTTTTGTGGGGGATATTTATATATATTGCTCTTTCAGGATCTTCTAAAGGACTTGATAATGGTTTTGAAAGGCAGTTTCAATCAATAGCTTCAAATAGTATTTTTGTTTGGGCTCAGTCTACAAGCCTTCCTTACGCAGGCTACAAATCTGAAAGAAATATTACTTTAAAAATACAAGATGCAGACATCTTAAAAAAGCAAGTTAAGAACATCAAATTTATAGCTCCAAGAATTGTAGCTGGTATTTTTGGTTCAGCGGGTGGTAATATTGTAAGGGGAACAAAAACGGGTACTTATTCTGTTTATGGGGAATATCCAGAGTATATAAAAATAGCTACTTCCAAAATTTACGACGGAGGAAGATTTATTAACCACTCGGATATCAAAAATCAAAGAAAAGTTTGTGTTATTGGTGAAAGAACTCAATTAGAACTTTTTGAAGATGATGAAGATCCTATTGGGAAATATGTAAGTATTAATAAAATTAATTTTAAAGTTGTTGGGGTTCATAAATTTGTTCAAGGTGGCGGTTTTGGTGATGATGGAGATATTTACATACCATTTACTACTTTTAAAAAAATATTTAATACTGGAGATGATGTTGGGTTTTTTATGATCGCTGCAGATGAAAATGCTGATGGAGTTAAAGTTGAAAAAGACATTAAGGCAACATTAAAACAAATTCATAAAATTGATCCTAACGATGAAAGAGCTATTGGAGGATTTAACTTAGGAGAGATTTTTAGAAAAACGATGAACTTTGCTAATGGTCTAACATTTTTATCATTAGTAGTTGGAATAGCTACTATTTTAGCTGGAATTATAGGGATTGGAAATATATTACTTATTTCAGTAAAAGAAAGAACTAAAGAAATTGGAATTAGAAGAGCATTGGGAGCAACACCTGCTGAAGTAAGATCTCAAATCATTTTAGAATCTGTGTTTTTAACAATACTTGCTGGAGTGATTGGAATCATTTTAGGAGCATTAGTTCTGTATGGAATCAATGCAGCTACAATTGATCAAACAGATTTTCCATATACTAATCCTACTGTTCCAATTCCGTATGTTCTTGGGGCTTTAGGATTAATGATATTACTAGGAACACTAATAGGAATTATACCTGCTCAAAGAGCTGTTAGTATTAAACCAATAGACGCATTAAGAGAAGAATAATAGAATAACAATTAATTATATAACATGAAATATTTAAAATACATAGGAATTGCTGCCCTAATTGGGGGAGTTTTATTTGCAACTGCTTTTTTTATTAAATCCAATAGCACGTCATCAATAGTCTATGATACTCAGACTTTAATTACGGCTACTATTGAAGATAAAATTGTTGCAACCGGAAAAGTTTTACCTGAAGATGAGGTAAACGTTGTTCCTCAAATAGCGGGAATTATTCAAGAAATTTTAGTTGAGGAAGGTGATGAAGTATCAGCTGGAGATTTAATAGCTAGAATTAAAGTAGTTCCAAACGAACAGACTCTTAATAGTGCAGAAGGTAGAGTGAAGAGTGCGCAAATAGTTTTAAAGAATTCTGAAATTGAGTTTGGAAGAAACAAAGCTCTTTTTTCAAAAGAAATTATTTCTGAGCAAGATTTTAATTCAGTAACACTTAGATACAATCAAGACATGCAAAACTTGTCGAACGCAAAAAGTGATTTACAAATAATTAAATTAGGATCTTCTGGAGGTTCAACAATTACAAATACAAATGTGAGAGCTACAGTTTCTGGAACAATTTTAGAAATTCCTGTAAAAGAAGGAGATCAAGTAATTCAGGCTAACACCTTCAATGCGGGTACTACAATAGCTACAATAGCTGATTTAGATAAAATGATTTTTGAAGGTCAAGTTGATGAGGGTGAAGTTGGAAAACTTTCAGTTGATATGCCATTAGTAATAACTTTAGGAGCGATTGAGGGTAAGGAATATAAAGCTAAGCTAAGATTAATTGCTCCTAAAGGAACAGAAGTTGGAGGAGCTATACAGTTTAAAATAGAGGGAGAAGTTTACTTAGATGATGAGTATGTAATAAGAGCAGGTTACAGTGCAAATGCATCTATAGTTTCAGAAAGAAAAGTCAACGTAACGGCAATTAGTGAAGCCTTGTTACAATACGATTCAAAAACTAAAAAACCATATGTTGAAATTGAAATTTCTAATCAAAAATTTAAAAGACAAGATGTTAAGCTAGGTATTTCGGATGGAGTAAATGCAGAGCTGATATCTGGTGTTTCAAAAACTGATAAAATTAAAGTTTGGAACAAAACTGAGCCAGATAAAAGAGGAGAGGAAGAAGATAATGGATGGAATTAGACAATTAAAATCTAAAATAATTATGAAAAAATTTGTAATAATATTTTTGGCTGTATTGTGTTCTGGGAATCAATATTCGCAAGAGCCATGGACTTTAGAAGCTTGCGTGAATAGAGCATTAGAGATGAATATTTCTATCAAACAATCTCAGTTAGAATATGCAGGTTCAGAAATAGATA
>CAJVXR010000105.1 GCA_913009535.1 uncultured Flavobacteriales bacterium
ATCACTCCAACTATTCCTAAAGAATGATACTGTTCGTACATCCTGTGGCCAGGTCTTTCACTATGCATTGTTAATCCGTGGAGCTGTCTTGATAATCCAACAGCAAAATCACAGATATCAATCATTTCTTGAACTTCACCAAGTCCTTCTTGGTAACTTTTCCCCATTTCATACGAAACTAACTTACCTAAAGGTTCTTTAAAATCTCTAAGTTTATTCCCAAATTGTCGAACTAACTCACCTCGTTCTGGTGCTGTTCTACTTCTCCATGGGATAAAAGCATCTGATGCGGTTTTAATGATTTTTTCATAATCCTCATTAGTAGTTGAAGAAACACTGCCAATTAGTTTTCCATCAACAGGTGAAAAACTGTCAATATTTTTACCAGAGGAGAAAAAATCTGACCCAGTAGAAGAGCCTAAATTGTTTTTCTTAACTCCTAGAGTTTCTAATGCTTTATTAATTCCGAATTCAGAAATATTCATATTTTAAATTTTTTATTTATGGATACGAAGATAAACATTTAGTTCAATATTAAAGTTTACCAACTTATAAATGGACTGTCTATTAAGCTTAAATTATAATATTTATTCTCCCCTGTAATTTCTTTGCCTAACCATTTTGGTAATATTAATTTTTGGTCAATAGATTTTAATTCAATTTCTGCAATAACCAATCCTTGATTCTTCTTTAAAAACTCATCTACCTCAATAACTACTTCGTCATGTTTAATAAAATACCTATTTTTTAAAATCACTTCTTCTCCACAAAGCTTCATTAACTCCAAAGCTTCATCAATTGGTAATTTTTTCTCCCACTCAAATCTAGTGGTACCCTTGTTTTTAGAGATTCCTTTAATTGTTAAGAATCCTTCATTTTTAATAATTCTTATCCTTACAGATCTTGCTGGATTCTTACTTATGTAGGCTTGAGTAAATACTTCCACTTTAAATGCAAGCTTTTTATACTCTGACGATTTGACTAAAAATTTTCTTTCTATTTCTATCAAAATGAGTTTAACTTACTTGATTTACTCTTAAGGTATTTACCATACCTTTTGCTTTTATTGGCATTGCAGCTAAACTGATAGTGAAGTCTCCTTTTGAAATATACCCTTTTGAGCTGGCTATATCACTAATCTCTTCAATAGTAGAATCTGTGCTACTAAATTTATCATAATAAAAAGCTTTAACCCCCCAAAGTAAACTTAGTCTGTTTAAAATTCTTCTATTTGAGGTAAACACTAAAATATTTGAATGTGGCCTCCATGCAGAAATCTGAAAGGCTGTATAACCACTGTTAGTTAACGTCATAATAGCTTTTGCATTAATTTCATCAGCCATGTGAGATGCGTGGTAACAAATTGATTTTGTAATATATCTATCAGTTTGTATTTGTGGTGGATTTTCGGGGACAGATATTAAGCTTGAATATTCAACGGATTCTATTATTTTGGATATTTGTTGGATTACTTCAACAGGAAACTTACCTACTGATGTTTCACCACTTAACATTACCGCATCAGCGCCATCTATTATTGAATTTGCAACATCATTTACTTCTGCTCTTGAGGGAGTTAAGCTATCCATCATGCTTTCCATCATTTGAGTTGCGATAATTATAGGAATTCGATTCTTTTTAGCTTTTAAAACTAATTTTTTTTGGATTAAAGGAACTTGTTCGCACGGAACTTCAATTCCTAAATCTCCTCTTGCAACCATTAGTCCATCACAGTTTTGTATTATTTCATCAATAGCTTGAACTGCTTCTGGCTTTTCAATTTTAGCAATTACTGGAATTTTAACATCCGAATGTTTATTAATCAATGTATTCAATTCGATTAAATCCTGAGAGTTTCTAACAAAAGATAAGGCAATCCAGTCCACTTGTTGTGAGATAGCAAAAATAGCATCTGCTTTATCTTTATCAGTTAAAGCGGGTAAAGAAATAATTGTATTTGGTAAGTTGACTCCTTTGTTAGATCTTATAACCCCATCTAACATCGCTTTTGCTTGAACAAAATCTTTTTGGTTCGTGCTAATTATCTCAAAAATTAGCTTACCATCATCGATTAAAACAGTTTCTCCAGCAGTAACATCTTTAGCGAAATTCGAGTAACTCATGTAAAAATCGTTGTTGGTAGAAATAAATTTATCTCCAGTTTTAAAGCAAATAAGATCTCCTTTTTTAACTTTATATTCACCTTTCACTTCACCTATTCTAATTTTAGGGCCTTGAAGGTCTGCGAGAATAGCAGCATTATAATTAAATTCATTATTTAGATCTTTTATGATGTTAATAGTATTTTTAACATCATCATGATTTGCATGGGAAAAGTTTATTCTTAATACATTAACCCCAGCTTCTAATATCTCCTTTAGAAGCTTTTTAGAATTAACTGATGGTCCTAGAGTTGCAACAATTTTGGTTTTCTTGTTATGATTCATTACGAGAAATTTAAGTTTTTTTTACTTTTAATTTTTTTTAAATTTAGTTGATAAGCAGAAATTACATTTGGAATTTCATTAACTGTCTTTACAATTTTTGCTGTATTTACTGAATTTATATTATACTCAATTTTAAGAAAAAAGTCTACTTGACTTAATTCTTTTATTAATCTGTTTTTCTTTAATTCTACCTCAGTGTTTTCAAAAAGGAGAGATTCTTTGATTTCATTTTTAATATTTGTAAAAGAGCTATTAGAAATTAAATTCCAATTTAATAAATTATCCTCGTCTTCATATTCAAAAATTGAATAAAACCCGGTTTGACTAGAAATATCTAAATCTTTTACAGTTCTTTTAAGTTTAATATTTAGATTCTTGTTCAAAAAAAAAGCTAATCTATAATCCATTAAAACCGTATGTATGGCTAATAAATAATATTGAAGAGATTCTTGCTCTGGGAAAATAAATTTTCTGATTGCCATAATTAATAATTAGTAAAGATAATTCTATTTAAATACTTAAAATAAAAATACTAATTATTTATCTATTTGTTTCTGATTAATATAAAAGGCTCTTTGAGATACTTTTTCTTCAGCCTTTTTCTTAGAGGTTGACCTTGCTCTAACGGCTTGAAAGCTAGAAATAGTTAAGCTTGAGGTAAAATGCTTAACACTATCATTTCCAGAATCTTCATATGTTTCGTAGATGTATTTTAATTTATTTTTCTGACACCACTCAATAATTAAAGTTTTATAACTTAATATTTTTCCGTCTAGCTTGTCTATATCAACATGAGGGATAATTACACTTTTAAAAATAAAATCTTTAGCTGATTTATATCCTTTATCTAAGAATATTGCCCCAATTAAGGATTCAAATAAATTACCATCTATGTTTTCCCCAAAATTGTCAACATTTAAATTACAAGTCAGGTAATCAGTTAATTTTAATTCTTGGCCTAATTCATTTAAGTGTTTTCTACTTACAATTTTAGATCTCATCTTAGTTAAATAACCCTCAGATGCCTCCGGTATTTGGTTAAACAAATAGGTTGAAATAATAGAACTTAATATAGAATCTCCTAAAAACTCTAATCTTTCATAATTTATTGCAATTCCGTTAATATCTTTTTCATTTAAAGACCTATGGGTGAATGCTCTTTTGTAATAATCTATAGATGTAGGAGAGAAATTTAAAAGTTTTTTAATTTGGAAATAGAAACTGTCTTTTTTACTAAATAAGTTGAGTTTATTTAATATTGAATCGTGCATTAATTAATATATTTTTTAAAAATAACACAAGCATTATGACCTCCAAATCCAAAAGTATTGCTCATGGCTATATTTATATCTCTTTTTTGAGCAGTATTTAAAGTTAGATTTAGAGAAGGGTTGATATTTTCGTCAGCATGTTTATGATTTATCGTTGGAGGAACTATACTGTTTTTAATAGATAAAATAACAGAAATAGCTTCAATCGCTCCAGCAGCGCCTAATAGATGGCCAGTCATAGATTTAGTAGAATTAATATTAATGTTTTTTGCATGGTCTCCAAATACTTCAGAAATTGCCTTTAATTCAGCTACGTCGCCTAAGGGAGTTGATGTTCCATGAGTATTTATTGCATCTACTTCTTCTAAAGAAACCCCAGCATTATTTAAACAGTTTTTTATAACCGCTTTCACGCCTAGCCCATCTGGGTGTGGTGAAGTAATGTGGTAAGCATCCGAAGATAACCCTCCTCCAGTAAGTTCAGCATAAATTTTTGCACCTCTTGCCTTTGCGTGCTCATATTCTTCAAGAATAATAGCTCCAGCACCCTCTCCAAGGACAAATCCATCTCTTGTAGAGTCAAATGGTCTAGACGCAGTTTTAGGGTCTTCATTTCTGGTTGAAAGAGCATGCATAGCATTAAAACCTCCCATTCC
>CAJVXR010000106.1 GCA_913009535.1 uncultured Flavobacteriales bacterium
GAAACATGGATAGTGGAAAGATTACATTAACTGTTAATGGAGACGTTAAACAGGATGGTGATTTAAATCAAATTATATGGAAAATACCAAGAATGATTGCTCATCTTTCAACTTTTTATGATATTACAGCCGGTGATATCATTATGACAGGTACCCCAGCTGGTGTTGGTCCAGTTGTAAAAGGGGATAAGTTAATTGGTACTATAGATAAGTTAAATCCTTTAGAAGTTATAGTCGTTTAGTTCGTTAGATATATCTCAAAGATCAGAAATAATTGATAAGTTAACTACCTAACTTAGAAGTTAAGAGACACATCTCGATGCACAGAATTACATCTTGCTACAAATTTTGCTTGTTCTTTAGTTAATTTAGACTGACGTCTTAAACCAATATTGTGTTTAATTTCTGAATTATATTTCATTAACTCAGGTAATAAATTTTTATTAGCATCTTTTCTCCAAGAATTTTCCATGTTGAAGAGACTGAATGTATCTGAGCTTGCTGTCAATAATTCCTTCTCATTAACATCGTCACTATCTAAAATTGATATTAAGTCATCTAATTTATTTGCAAACTCTTCTGTGCCTGAAATTTCTCCCAATTTTTCAAAAAGATTATCAATAATTGGAATTGAGTTTTCATAATCTTTATTATTTATTGCATATTTTAATTCATCAATTTTAGGTGAAAGTTCATTTAGTTTTTCATGATCTTGAATAAACATAACTATTTGATCTAAGTTGTCATAGGCCTCATCAACATTTTTTCTATATCTTTTAGTTCTTGTATTTTTTGCTTTTTGAATAATCTTGAATTCTTCATTTTTAGATTTCCAAATTTCAGGTACAGATTTGGCTAATTCATCAATTTCTAATTTGTAATTCTCTATTTGAAGCTCTAATTTATTTTTATCTGCAGCTTCTTCTGAATTTAAGTTTCTAATTTCAGAACCTAATTTTTCAATTCTCTTATTTAATTTTCTAATTTTTTTCTCTTTTTTTCTAACTTTAAAGTGTAGATCTTTATAATCTTTGGCAAACAAATTGTACTCTTCCTCAGTTTTTTGCAGTTTTGTCACTAAAGCAAATGTACCTAAAGCATTATCAAAATGCTCCTCAAAAATATCTAGCTTATCATTAGGAAGGTTTGAGGGGGTTAATTTTTGAAAACTATTAATAGCAGCCACAATCTTTTGTTCATCATTCTTATAAATATCAAACTTATATTCTTGTAAGCAATGTTGAAGTTTTGGATTTATTGGTGGTGGGGCAACTTTTGATGTTAAATATGTTCTTGCAGGTAAGTAATTTACTAGAGTTGGATAAAAACCTACAATTCCAAGTCCTATAAGCTGGAGAACTATAAAAGGCACAACACCTTTCCAGATGTTCAAAGTTGAAACTAATTTAGATGCAACTCCTCTTAGATAAAATAAAGCAAAACCAAACGGTGGGGTTAAAAAAGAAGTTTGTAGATTAACTCCAATCATCACACCCAACCAGATTGCACTAACATTTGCACCAGGTTCTGCCAACAATATTGGTGCAATTATAGGAACAACTACTACTGCAATTTCAATAAAATCTAAAAAGAAACCTAATACAAAGATTACAGCCATTACAACAATAAATTGAGTCCAAAAACCTCCTGGTAAATCTTGTAAAAAATCTCTAACTAGTTCTTCACCACCAAAAGCTCTAAAGCCAGAAGTTAACATTGCTGCTCCAAGAAGAATTATAAAAACCATTGAGGTAGTTACGCAGGTTTCTGTAACAACTTCTTTTAAAACATTATCAATTTTATATGTTCTCCAAAAACTCCAAGAAATTCCGATTAAAAATATAATGGTAAAAAATGCAGTAACTAATATTGCATTGAAATCTCTAGTTTCTAAAGCTTTAATATTTAAGTTATAATTTGTTGAAAGTATGTAAATTGGTATGATTGCTATGATGGCTACTATAATTGGATAGTAAGCATCTTTTTTACCTTTATGAAGACGGTAACCTGCCATCATAGTTGCACCTATCGCACCAATTGAACCAGCTTGATTTACTGTAGCTATTCCCATTAATATAGATCCAAGCACAGCAAAGATTAATGCAAGTGGAGGAATTATAACCATAACAACCCTAGTCCAAAATTTAGAATCGAATTCACCTTTGAACGGTACGGGTGGTGCTGCCTTAGGGTTTAATCTTGCATACACCAAAACATACAACATATACAAACCAACTAACACTAGACCAGGTAACAACGCTCCAAGAAACATATCTCCAGCACTAGTAGATCCAACTCTAAGTTCGCCAGGCATATTAAATTCACCTGTAACTATTTTATAGTCTGTCTGTCTCATTGTATTAGCAACATCAGCAGCGCTTGCTAATTGGTCTGCTATAATTATTAAAACAATTGATGGCGGTATTATTTGACCTAGCGTTCCAGAGGAGCAAACAATTCCACTAGCAAGACTTTTATCATATTTATTATTCAACATAGTTGGGAGAGAAATTAATCCCATAGCTATTACAGTTGCTCCAACTATACCTGTAGTCGCCGCCAGTAATGCTCCAACAAAGACTACAGAAATACCTAATCCACCTGGAATAGGGCCAAATAATTGTCCCATGGTAACCAAAAGGTCTTCTGCAATTTTAGATTTTTGCAACATAATTCCCATAAAAATAAATAACGGAATTGCAATTAACGTATCAGTTTCTACGTCCCAATAATTACTCCTAAAATTAGTAATACCTGCTGTAAGCCATTCCTTTGGTCCATCTACAGCAAAATATGCACTAGCATCTCCCTCAAATAAGTAACCCGTTAGAGCTGCAAGACCAATTGAAGTTATTGCAGAGCCTGGAAGCGCGAAAGCAACAGGGAAACCTGACGCTAGAGCTGAAATCATTATAATTACAAGTAAAGCTAAAAATAAATGTTCCATTTTTTAATTTTTTAAAAGTTTGTGGCTACTGTCCATAAAGTAGCTTGTAAATTGAATTAACATAGTGACAGCAAATACAGCTAAATACACTGCCATTAAATAAAGTAAATATAACCCGTTTGAACCTTGTTGAGTAATTTCGAAGGAAATAACTGGGCCATTAATTATACTTGCTTTACCACCCATGCCTAAAAATATAATTATGAGACAAAGTGGAATACCAAATAAAAGTGATCCAATTGTATTTGTCCATGCTTTTTTTCGCTCACTAAATCCAGTGTAAAGAACATCAACTCTTACATGTCCTTCATGTATCAATGCATATGCACTAGCAAAAAGATATAAAGCAGCATACCAAAAACGAACTAAATCTCCCTGAAAAGCTTGTTCGTACTCAAATATAAATCTAGATAATACAATTAAAAATTCACTGCCAACCACCAAAACAGCTAACCAAATAAACCCTACAGATCTTGTGAAGTATCCAATTACAAATGAAATTAATATTAACGGAAAATGAATAAATGTTATTCTAAAGGTTGGAATGACTAAATTAATTTTTATTGCTTCATTAAAAATTGGCTCTGCTAATTTTTCAACTACCAAAAATGAAATAATAAAATCTGCAATGCCAACAATTAATACTGCCCAAAAAGATGACCTAACAATATAAGCGGTAATGTTGGTAAGTATTTTTGCATCAGTTTCTAATGTCTGATTAATTGATTTTAAAACGAAATAAATAACTGCAATAAATGAAATAAAATAAAAGGATAACTGAATATAAGTTAAAGTTAATACAGCACCATCTAAAGGTGTGCTCAATTTTTTAAATCCAAATAATCCATGATGGGCAAATAATTGTTTTAGTCCAGGCCAATCAAACCATACTGTTAAAACGTTGTTAGCTAAAAAAATAAAAGTAAAAGCTAATATTGAATAGCTAAATACTCTTAAAAAAATCGGTAAATTGTTTTTATCAACCATAGAACTAAAGGTTTTTTTAGTAATTTTATTTAAAAAAGGGCCCTTTAAAGGGCCCTTTTAGAATTAATTAGAAATGAATTACAGTCCTAATGCTCTGTTTCTTTGAGAAATATAAGGTGAGTCAGACAAGTTTGTCCAAGCACCAATTTCTTTACGACCTTTAATAAATGCACCATGTACTTTTTTAGCAAGAGCACTATGTTGCTGTACTTCGTCGTATACTTCGGCAGCACCTTTAGCAAATGCGTCGTAAACTTTGTCGCTAAACTTCTCAAGTTTAACACCATTTTCGTTTACTAGACGATTTAATGCGGCACCATTCTTAGCATTGTATTCAGCCATTGTAGTCGTATCTGCCCAATCACAAGCAGTTTTGATCATCAATTGGTCTGATTTTGTAAGGCTTGTAAACCAAGATTTATTAACACCACATG
>CAJVXR010000107.1 GCA_913009535.1 uncultured Flavobacteriales bacterium
AAAATCTTTGCATTTAAGCAATCTAATTTCTCTATGTGGACGCAATAAACAACCGTAAGTC
This sequence comes from uncultured Flavobacteriales bacterium, assembly GCA_913009535.1. Next base: position 62 of record CAJVXR010000107.1, read on the forward strand.
AACAGACAACATAAGTGTATATTGGAATCAAATCTCCTTAATAAATTCAATAGGCATGAAATATCTTTAATTGGCTTGTGAAGTTTCTCATTTTGTTTCTTAGATTTTAGCTTAGTCGTGGCAATGTCAAAACCTTGATCATTTAAATAATTAGTCAGAACGTTTACATGTCTTCTAACTGTGTTGAAACTTGTATTGTTAGAGTATGATAGCAAATAGTTATCAATGAATTCAATAGGCACATAATCCTTCTTTAATATTTGTTCTCTAAGAACTAATGAATATGTTTTTAAAGCTTTATGATAAGACATTGACAGATTTTCGGATAGCTTTCTGTTAACCAAATAATCAAACCGCTCTAATTTAGATTCATGTTTAACTTTCTTGAAAGAATAATTGTTTCTAATTAGATAATCATAAGTAAGTTTAGCTAATAGTTCAGCTTGTTTACGTCTAAGATTTTCAGGATAATTGTTAGGTTTTAAATCTAATCCAATCTTACTGGCAGTTAACAATCTGTAACGTTTAGAATTGATGTAAAAATCAATGAAGTATCTACCATCATTCTTTTGGCAGACAATAGGATATGTAATGTTCATCTCGGCACTATTTAGGCATTAATTGAATTTGTTTGTTTTCAATTATTCCTAAGTACCTGTAAAACAGCGAGCTATATTAGATTTGTTTTATAGAAGCGCTTGACTGGCAGTCAAGAGGTCGTGGGTTCGAATCCCATCTTCTCCACCATAATTTCTATCTGGTATTTCACAAATAGTGATGTTAAGCATTAAAAGAAGAAGATATGCCTATGGTTTAGTTCTAATACCCCATTTCTGATAAGACGATAATGCATCATTACAATTTTCCAAAGATAAAGTACGAATTAAGTGTACAGGGCTTCCGCCGCCACCTTCACTAAAATTTTCAGATACAGTCAAACACAAGTTTAAATTTTCTTTAGGTTGAATTTTCCCATCACTCTGTAAAATAAACTTTTGTTTATTATTTTTATCACAAGTGTTTAAATTCAAGGCAGATGATTCTTCAATTTTTTCTGCTTCCATACAAACCTTGAAATGACGAATATAAAATTCTTCATTAGTAATCTTAGATATATCAAAACCCTGGTCAACTGAAATTTCACCTTGATAAGAATAACAAGAATGTGCTTGCAATGAGTTGTTTATATCAGCATTGGTTTTATAACCCTTCATATCTATACAATACCCTCTTGAATCATTAAGTGTATTTAATAAATACACCTCTGCAGTTTGTTGATTTAATATTGGTTCATCGTTTTCATTAGATTGATTATTGCAAGAAACAAACAGTAATAGTAGAATTAGTTTTTTCACATCTCAAATATACATTTTGTCTGTTGGAAATGAAAGTAGGATGGGAGAATGGGTTATAGAAAATTGGATAGATAAAGGAAATATACATTTCTTGGCTATATGAGAACTACTTTTTACCTTATTTATTATTTAGAACCACAGTATCAAAAAAAAAGTTAATTAAAGGATAATACTTAATCATATGAAAAAATAAATGTAGGTAAACATAATCCAGCTGATTTTATATAACTTGATGGATAAATAATAATAATTTTTTTTTAATTTTATTTTAAATCTGTAATTTACACTGTTCAATCAATTAAACAACTATGACTTTTAAATTTAAAATTTTATTAGGTTTTAGCTTATTGCTATGCTTTTCATCTTGTAATAACAAAAATTCCAATGTTTCACAATTGCCAACTTTTGATAATATAGAATTAAATAGAGGTGATTTATTATTATGTGGAGATCCGAATTTTGGTGAAGTTAATTTTTCACTCTCATGCAGGTATGATCTAAGAGAAACTTTTAATCTGGGTTTAACTTTAATCCATTCTTTTGAATATGCTGAAGCAGAAAAAGTATTTGTCAGTATTCTTGATAATGATCCAGAGTGTCTAATGGCATATTGGGGAACCGCGATGAGTATTTTAAATCATCCATTATCATTTAAACAAAATCCAAAATCTCTAAAACGTGGTGAAGAACTATTGAAAATTGCTAAAACACTAAGTCCTAATAATGAACGTGAAATGGATTATATCGACGCTGTAAGTATTTATTTTAAAAATTGGCAAAATTTGGATACACAAACTAGAAAACTTAATTATGAGAGTAAGATGGAAGAGTTGTATTATAAATATCCTGATGATGTAGAGACAGCAGTTTTTTATTCTCTTTCAATACTTGCTTCCGCTGATTTAAATGACAAAACTTACACTAAACAAAAAAAATCAGGGGAAATATTAGAAAAATTATTTGAAAAATACCCTAACCATCCCGGAATTGCTCATTATATAATTCATAATTATGATTCTCCAGAACTTGCTCACATGGCCCTTACAACTGCCCGTAAATATGCAGTAATTGCACCATCATCAGCACATGCTCAACATATGCCATCTCATATTTTTACAAGATTGGGATTGTGGAAAGAGTCTATAACTTCTAATATTGATTCTGCAGAGTCTGCAGTTTGTTATGCCGAATCTGTGAATCCTGATGCAAATTGGGTTAGTGAAATACATGCTTTAGATTATCTAGTATATGCATATTTACAACTTGGTGACAATGAAAAAGCACAAATAGAAATGGATAAAATGCAAGAGATAAAACAGATTTTTCCTACTGATCATTTTGCTTCTGCTTATGCTTTAATAGCGGTTCCTGCAAGATTAGCCATAGAAAATAAAAATTGGAAATTAGCAACTCAACTTCAATTACCAAAGACCAAATTAGATTGGGATAAAGCTCATTGGCCAAAAGCAATGCTTCACTTTTCTAGAGCATTAGGCTACGCAAACAATGGAAATTCATCTGATGCAGAACAAGAATTAAAATCTTTAATAGTTCTTAGAGACAATCTAAATGAAGCTAAGAATACTTATGAAAGTGGTCAAGTAACCATTCAAATTGAAGCTATTAGAGGATGGATAGAATATTCAAAAGGAAATTCTAAAAAAGCTGTTGAGTTTATGAAGTTAGCATCTGATTTAGAAAGTAAAACATCTAAAGCAGCTGTTACGCCTGGAGAAATAATACCAGCTGACGAACTATTAGCTGATCTTTATATGGCATTGAATAAACCAAAAGAAGCCCTACAAGCTTATAAACTAAATTTGGAAGGACACCCTTTTAGATTTAACGGCATTTATGGAGCAGCAAAAGCTGCTGAAAAACTAAATAATATTAAATTAGCTGCTTATTATTTTGATCAACTAGTTAAACTAAGTTCAGACACAATTAGTTCTCGTTTAGAAATTTCAGAGGCCAAAGATTTTTTAGCTAAAAATTCTAATATTATTTAAAAAAATGTTTAAGATTAAACTAAATTATATTTATCTGTTAACACTTATATTTATCTCATGTAATCAAGATTCAATAAAACAACTTCCTATTCTCAATCCTGTTGATTTTAATCCAAAATATGTAGATAAGAGCATACAAAATGTTAATAAAAACCATACTGTTAAAGATTTTAATTTAATTAATCAAAATGGAAAAAAAACAACATCAAAAGATTATGAAAATAAGATTTATGTTGTTGATTTTTTCTTTACGCGCTGCCCAAGTATTTGTCCAATTATGACAGATAACATGAAAAAAGTTCAAGATGAATATATTGACAATGATGATATAATGTTATTGTCAATGTCCGTAACACCAGAAATTGATGATATAGAAGTCCTTAAAGATTATGCTATTGAAAAGGGAGTTAATGATTCTAAATGGAATATCACAACTGGATCAAAAAAACATATATATGAATTGGCTAGAAAAAGTTATTTTGCTGTAGTTGATCAAGGAGATGGTGGTCTTCAAGACTTTATTCATACACCTAATTTTATTTTAGTTGATACTAAAAAACAAATTCGTGGAATATATGATGGTACAGAAGACAACGAAATCTTAAGATTAATTAAAGACATTAATATTTTGACAAACTAAATAGTTTTGAAGACTAATATGTTTAAATTTTCATTTAATCAACAATACTTGTATTAGTTATTTCATAAACTATAATTTTTTATTTAAAGATCTTTACCTTTAAATATGTTCGTCCAATCATTAGAGCAG
>CAJVXR010000108.1 GCA_913009535.1 uncultured Flavobacteriales bacterium
ATAATGAAGTTGAAATGAAAGGTAAAGGAAGACACGATCCATGTGTAGTTCCTAGAGCCGTACCAATTGTAGAAGCTATGGCTGCATTAGTGATTTTAGATTATATGTTATTGAACAATATTTACAATATTAATCAATAAATTGTCCTGGAATATTAAATTTGGATATATCGCACTTATCTAACTTTCCAAAATATTTATATCTATACTTTGCAACTTTACTGTATATCCAATCATTAAATCTAGTTGGAAGTAAATTAAAAATTAAAAGTACTTTGTAGAGTCCGCCAATAGATTCAATTATTTTAAATACCGCTGTTGACTTAGTGTAAACTTGGTCGTTTACTTTAAATAAAACAGTATTAAATTCATTCAAATCTAATTTTAGATTTGATAGTAATACCTGACCTGAGGTTCCTTGAAGAGATGAGAATTTAAGATTATTGTGTTTATCAATCTTTACTAATAAATTTACAAACCAATCGCACATACCACAAACTCCATCGAAATAAACAATTTTATCAATATTCATATTCATTTTACAAATTCTAATTTACTGATATTAGTTTTAGTCTTGAAGGTATCGTAATTAACTACTGCATTATTTTTTTCAATATTATCAATAACTCCTATTGTCGAACTACCTTCAATCCTTACTTTATCACCAATTTTAAAAACTACATTATATTGTTTTTTGACTGGTTTTATTTTATTATTTTTCTTTTCTTTTCTAATGGATTGAAGTTCTTTTTCTAAAACTTCTTTAGTTTTTTTAACTTTCTTTTTTTCTAATTTTACTTTCGAAAAGTTAGTTTTTTTTCTTTTAGAATTTAACGTATCAACCAAGTTAAGTAGTTCAGAAATAAGAATTCTTTTCTTTCCATTATTAAAATATCTTTCAGAAATATCATTTAGCTTATTACCAACTGTTATCATTCTCTGATTGGAATCAAATAACTCTTGATAATTTACAAGCTTAGATTTAATTTTATCATTAGTTAAGTTAAGTTTTTCATTTTCCTTTTTAAACTTTTCTTCTTCCTGTTTAAGTGAATCAGATGTTTTATCTAATTGAACTCTTTGCTTTTGTAATTTTGCAATTGTTGCATCAAATCTAACTTTTCCTCTTTCAATTTTCTTTTTTGCTCTGTTAATAATACTGTAAGGAATACCGTTCTTTTGAGCAACCTCAAATGTGAAAGAGCTTCCAGCTTGACCTAGCACTAAATTAAAGGTAGGTTCAAGAGTTTTATCGTTGAATTGCATATTAGCATTTGACATGTACGGTAATTCATTTGCTAACAGCTTTAAATTTGAATAATGTGTTGTAATTACTCCAAAACTCTTTCTTTCATAAAAAACTTCTAAGAATATTTCTGCCAAAGCACCACCAAGTTCTGGATCTGATCCAGTTCCAAATTCATCAATTAAGAACAAAGTTTTTGAATTACATTTTTTCAAAAAACTGTTCATATTTTTTAATCTATAGCTATAAGTACTAAGTTGATTTTCTATTGATTGATTATCACCAATATCAGAAATTATATTCTCAAACACACACATTTGAGTTGAGTGATGAACAGGGATCAAAATTCCAGATTGTATCATTAATTGTAATAATCCAATAGTTTTAAGAGTAATACTTTTTCCTCCAGCGTTAGGTCCAGAAACAACAATTATCCGTTTATTAGAATTAAGACTAATTGATTGAGGATAGGTTTTTAGATTTAACTTAACATTTGAAGAATATAATAACGGATGATAAGCATTCTTTATATCTGTTACTCTTTCTTGTAATAAATTAGGCTTAATAGCATTAATTTCTTTAGCGTACTTAGCTTTAGCGTAAACAACATCAATATCAGTTAAATAGTTTTGGTAGTTAGTTAGAACTGCGGAATAGGGTTGTAAGAAAGAGGTTAAGTTTTTAAGAATTTTTTTTATTTCTTCATTTTCATCATATAAAAAGTCTTGAAGCTTTCTACTTTGGATTAAAGTTTCTTGAGGTTCTATATAAACAATAATACCTGTTTTAGAACTCCCCATCATTTGTCCTTTAACCTTTCTTCTATACATTGCTTTAACCGCCAGGACTCTTCTGTTATCAATTAAAGATTCTTTTATTTCATCGAGGTAGCCTAGTGAATTATTTGAATTTAAGGCACTGGAAAATGATTGTCTAATTTTTGATTTTGTTGAATTAATGCTAGTTCTAATATTTAACAAATCATTTGTAGCATTATCTTTAATAAAACCATATTTATCAATAATTGAATTTATTTCAGTAATTATTTCTTTTACAATTTCTAAATCTTTAGTTAGCTCATATATGTTTACATAATAAGTTTTAAATTTTTTAAGAAATTTAATATGTAATATAGTTAGCTCGACAACTGTTTTAATCTTTCTAAATGAGTCAATATCAAGTTGACTATTGAGTATTTGTATTATTTTAATTTCCTTAGAAATAGATTCATAAAAATGATTTGGAAAATTATTATCGTTCTCTAAAGACGATAAATACTCAGAAACCAAGTCTAAAGAGAAATTAATTTGATCAAAGTCTATAGAGGGGTTTAAGGACTTTAATTTTTCTTTTCCATGACTAGTAACACAATAAGAGAGTATGTTTTCTACAACAACATCAAATTCTAAGTCCTCTAAAGTTTTCTTGGGAATTGCCAAAGTAATTGTATATTAAAAATGTAAAATTAATGAATTTAATTGAAGACAAATATCAATAAATCTTGGAATAAAATTTTAGAAAAAGAATTAAAAAAAGATTATTTCATTTCATTATTAAAAACTACCGATTATAATTACAGTATAAAAACATGTTTTCCAGAGAAGAATAAGATTTTCTCTGCGCTAAATCATTGTCCATTTGAAAATCTAAAAGTTGTAATATTAGGACAAGATCCTTATCATGGTGTTAATCAAGCAAATGGACTGTCTTTTTCAGTGAATTCTAATGAGAAGTCACCACCTTCATTAAAAAATATTTTTATTGAAATTAATAATGATATAAATACACCTATTAGAACTAATGGTGATCTTACAGACTGGGCTAATCAAGGAGTTTTGTTATTAAACTCTGTTCTTTCAGTTGAAAAAGGAAAACCTGGTAGTCATTCAAAAATAGGTTGGGAAATATTCACAGATAATATAATACAACTAATTTCAAATAATAAATCAAAAATTGTATTTATGTTATGGGGAGGATACGCTAAAAAGAAAGAAAAACTAATAAATCTAAATAAACATTTAATTTTAAAAACAGGACATCCATCTCCATTAAGTGCTAACAGAGGATATTGGTTTGGAAATCAACATTTTAGTAAATGTAATTCCTTCTTAATTAGTCAAGGTTTTTCACCAATTAAATGGTGACATTAAATTATAATTATTAACTTTAATAAAAATAAATTTATGATAATTACTACCACTGAAACAATACCAAATAAAGAAATAACAGAAGCACTAGGAATTGCTAGAGGTTCAACGGTAAGAGCAAGAAATGTAGCTAGAGATTTATTTGCAGGAATTAAAAATCTAATTGGTGGTGAAATTGAAGAATATACTAAGCTTCAAGCACAATCAAGAGAACAAGCTCTTTCAAGAATGATAGAAGATGCCAAAAGGGTAGGAGCAGATGCTGTTGTTAATGTTAGATTTATGACATCAGTTATTTCTCAAGGTGCTGCAGAAGTACTTGCATATGGAACAAGTGTAAAAATTAAATAAAATGCTTATCACATTATTTTATGGAACATGTGCTATTCTAATAGTATTTGCCATAGTCAACAGATACAATAAATCTAAGCAAGAAAAATTTGAGGACAGAGACAACTAACCTTCAGATATGAATGTTTATTAAAATTTCGTATCTTACACGCATTATGAAAAAATATTACTTAGACGTACTTACCGACAAATATTCAGATTTTAATGGAAGAGCAAGACGAAAAGAGTATTGGATGTGGACAT
>CAJVXR010000109.1 GCA_913009535.1 uncultured Flavobacteriales bacterium
TTTAATAGCAAATAGTGATTATCTTTTGTCAACTAATTCTCAGTTAGTATTAACCATACTTGATGATGATACAGATACTGATGGTGATGGTACTCCAGATTCAGAGGATAACTGCCCCCTTGTTACTGGTGTTGTAGAAAACAATGGCTGTCCTTGGCTAGGCTTTATTATAAATGAAGTTTTATATGATCCACCATCTGGAATTGCTGGTGATGCTAATGGAGATGGAACAAGACATCCACATGAAGATGGGTTTATTGAATTTTACAATTCTGGTTTAGAAATTGACATGTCTGGCTACACTGTTTCTGATGCAAGTCAATTAAGACACACTTTTCCTTCTGGATCTATAATTCCTTCTAATAGAGTTCTTGTTTTATTTGGTGGAGGTAATCCATCAGGTGATTTTGGAACTTCCATAATACAAACTGCTTCTGAAGGGACCTTAAACATGAATAATGCAGGAGATCTAATGACTATTAGTGATCCCTCAGGTAATACATTTTTAACTTTTGATATAGAACCATTGTCTGCCAACCCAGACGAATCTTATACCCGCAGTCCAGATATAACTGGAGAAACTTTTGAACAACACTCTAGCATTGCTACAGCAAACGGAGCTTTGTTTTCACCAGGTCATAAATTAGATGGTACAGATTTTTAAATTTTAAAAAATTAATATGAAAATTATAAAAATTACTTCTTTATTTCTTCTGTTAATATCCCTTAATATTAATTCTCAATCTACATTAGATAGTTATTCTTTTGGAGAAGGAATTAGCTTCACAGCGGATAATGGAAGTAAGATTAAATTAAGCGGTTATGCTCAACCGCATGTTGAAATAAAGAATTACAATGATTTAGAAGAAAATTCTTCTTCTACTAGATTTAGATTAAGAAGATTAAGATTAAGATTTGATGGTCAGGCTTCCAATCCAAAATTCGCATATAGATTTCAGGTTGATTTAAGTGGATCTTCAGAAACAGGAGAAGCTACTGGTGATTTTTTATTAGATGCATATGTAAGTTATGATATTACAAATAGAATAAAAGTTATATTTGGTCAAAGGTCAACTTATACAGATAACAGAGAGTTATTTATGAATTCTAGCTCTTTGCAACTAGTAGAAAGAAGTAGGCTTACCTCTGCATTCTCATCCATTAGAGAATTTGGTTTATTTTTAAGTGGAAATTTTAGATTAAACGGAAAAGGCGCTTACTTACGCCCTTATTTTGTTTTAACAAATGGAGACGGAATAAATAATTTTGATAAAGATTTAGGAGGACTGAAAATAGGAGGAAGAATTGATTTTTTACCTTTTGGTTTATTCACTAACAAAGGACAGTTTAGGCAAATTGATGTCATGAGGGAGTTAACTCCAAAATTTGTAATTGGAGTTAATTACAGTCACAATTCTGGTATGACTAGTAGACGAGGAAGAGATAGCGGATCGATACTTTATTTGGATGAATTTGGTCAACAAAGTTTACCCGACTACACTAAGTATGGAATTGATTTCTTATTTAAATATAATGGCTTTTCTGCACTTGGGGAGTATGTCAAATCAAGTTCAACTGTTCCTGCAAATATTATTGAAAGAGTAAGAAATGATGGGTCTACCTCATCCTCTTTTTTAGTTAATGGTGTTCAAGATGTTGAAAGTTATGTTAATGGAAGAATGATGCTTGGAGAGGCTTATAATATTCAAATGGGATACTTGTTTAAATCTGGTATTACTATTGACTCTAGATACACCCATTTAAGGGCAGATGAAAACTCTTTTTTAAACAATGCTACTTTTTATAATAGGCCCAATTACTATACTATAGGCATTGGTAAACTACTTGGAAGAAATTATGGTGCTAAGATTCAAGGGTCACTAACTCTTGTGGATGGTAGTTTGGGTGTAAACCATGATAATGATACTGCTACTGATCCTGTTTTTAAAGATGAGTTACTTTTTAGATTAATTACAACTATATCTTTTTAAACACATATGATTAAATATTTTTACATATCGTTTTTTTTATTGGGGACTATAATCGCTGTCAGTCAGCCTAACCCACAAAGTAAAAAAATAACAAATGATTTTTTTCCAGACTATCAAGAATTATTGGAAATAACTCCAGCTTTAAAAAAGAAAAAAGGGTTTACTAATTATGAGGAATTAATGACTTTTCTTAATAGTTTGAAAAATAAATTTCCAGATAAAATAGAAATAAAATTTATAGGGGAGTCACAAAAAGGATATGAAATACCAATTGTTTTTCTTAATTCAGAAAACAAAAATAATTTAAAAGTTTGGTTTAAAGGAGGGCTTCATGGCAATGAGCCTGCTGGAACAGAGGGTTTATTGTATCTTTTAGATAGATTACTTAACGATGGTAGCTTAAAACAACTTTTGGATAATACAAATATTGCTATTTTACCAATGGCAAATATTGATGGCTATATAAAGCAAAACAGATACGCATCAAATGGACTGGATTTAAATAGAGATCAGACTAAATTAATGGCCTTAGAATCTATTAATATTAAACAAGCATTTACAAATTTTAATCCTGACATTGCTGTAGATTTTCACGAATATAGACCATACAGAAAAGATTTTGCAAGAATGAGTGATTTTGGGATTACCTCTGTTTATGATGTGATGTTTTTATATTCTGGTAATTTAAATGTATCAGGAAATATTAGAGCAATCACGGATACTTTATTTGTTGAGAATGCTAGATCTGTCTTGGATAATTTTAAACTTAGACATCACGACTATATCTCGACTACTAAATATCTTGGAGAGATTCAATTTAATCAAGGGTCAACAAACGCTAGATCTAGCGCTACTTCATATGCCTTAAATAACACGATATCTACACTGATTGAAATTAGAGGGGTAGGAATTGGAAAAACTTCTTTTAAAAGAAGAGTGAATTCAGCTTTTTCTATTGCACTTTCATATTTAAAAACAACTGTTGAAAATAGTGATTTTATTAAATCAGAATTAAAAAAATCATTAAACTATAATTCAAGCGATATTGTAGTTACCAGTTCCAGAACTGTAGAAAAGGAAATAATTCAAACTATTGATTTGAATTCAAATAAAATTATTGATTACGAGGTTACAATAAGAGATGCACTAAGATCCAATCCAACATTAGTTAGAGATAGACCTTTGGGTTATTTAATACTAGAAGAGAATATTGAATTAATCGAGAAATTAAGAGTTTTAGGACTTGAAGTTAATATCGTTGAAAACGATACTATTATGAAAGTCGAGAAATTTAAAATTACAGATTACAACGATAATTTTGATAAATACGAAAAAATGAATTTACAGTCCGTAAAAGCTTTGCTTGTTGAAGATGAAATTACGATAAAACAAGGGACTTATTTAATTTTGACAAATCAAAGAACTTCCAACATTTTGACAGAATTATTGGAGCCAGAAGCTCCAAATAGTTTTGTCAGTTTTGGAATTTTAAAAACAGAAATAAACCAAATATTACCTATATACAGATTAATAAATTAAAAAAACATAGTCATGAAAAAGATAGCATTTTTAATAATAATATTTATTACGACATTTATCAGAGCTCAGCAAGCAAATCAAAATCAATCAGATTTTGACTTTGGTAATGGAGTTTCATTATCCTTTGAAGGAGATTATAATTTCAACATCAATGGTTTTATAAAACCTACATATGTTTATAATGAAATGACTAGTATTGTTGATGGTGGTACGATAAATGAAATAAATAGACAATTTAAGTCAAAGAACTCTGTCTTAGAAATATCTGGAAATGCAAAAAAAGAAAAAGTAAGCTTTAGCATTATAATGGATTACAGTCTAAATGATCCATTATTAGAGGCTTGGCTTGGATATCACCCAAGTAAAAGTGTTAACATATATTTTGGTCAAAAAAATACATTTTTAAATAATAGAGAAATGATTT
>CAJVXR010000110.1 GCA_913009535.1 uncultured Flavobacteriales bacterium
GCCTAATAGAGCTAATGGTCTTTCAAGCATGATAAAACAATTAAAATTATATGCTATAGCTTATAAAACAAAAATAAATGATGAATAAAGAAGATTTTGATCCAACTAAAATCGGTGAAGATATTGTTAAGGTTATAAAAACAATTTATGATCCTGAAATTCCAGTCGACATATATGAACTTGGATTAATATATGATGTAATGATTAATGAAGATAGAGATGTTAAGATAATAATGACGCTTACAACACCAAACTGTCCTGTTGCGGAATCACTACCTGCAGATGTTAAAGATAAAGTTAAATCTATGAAAGAAGTAAACGATGTTGAATTAGAACTCACATTTGATCCTCCTTGGTCTCAGGATTTAATGAGTGATGAAGCAAAATTAGAAATAGGGATTTTATAGTTTTTTTATACCCTATTTAGAAAAATTAAATTAAAGTTTTGAACTTAATTAAGCCATGTCAAAAGAAATAATAAACAAGGTTGCAAATAGTAAATTAATCACTTTTGATCTAGAGGAATATTATCCTGAAGGTAAAAGACATCTGTTGGATATTAAAAACTGGCTATACCAAGGCTTATTTTTAAAAGAAAAAGACTTCAGAACAAATATTAATAATTTTGATTGGACTAAATTTAATAATGGCTATGTAGCTATTTTTTGTAGTAATGACGCTATAATCCCTACTTGGGCTTATTTATTAATTGCAAGTAAGCTAAAAGGTAATTGCATTAAAAATGTTGTTGGAAATTTAGATTACTTGGAGAAATTTATTTTTCTAGATTTAATCAATTCAATAGATATTTCTGAATACCATGAAAAATCAATTATAGTTAAGGGATGTTCAAAAAAAAATATCCCTTTAGACGCATACTCTCAAGTTATTAACAGGCTTAAACCTATTGCTAAAAGTATCATGTTTGGAGAGGCTTGTTCTTCAGTACCTATATTTAAAAAAAGGTAACTAACAGTCTGGATATAAAAATTTGTTATATGGAAATCTTGTAATGTGAATTTTCCTTACTTCTGAGTATAAACATTCTTTTAAATCTTCTATATTTTGATTGTTTAAGGCTGAAATAAACCTAACTTCATCTTCATTTTTACTCATCCAAGTTTTCTTCCAATCATGTAGTGTATAATTAGACTTGTCTCTAACAGCAATTAAATCTTCTTCATCAAACTTATCATATGTATATTTATCGATTTTATTAAATACCATAATTGTTTTTTTATCAGAACTCTTAATTTCTTCCAAAATTTTATTTACGGATTCAATGTGTTCTTCAAAGTTGGAATGTGAAATATCAATCACATGAATTAATAAATCTGCTTCCCTGACTTCATCAAGTGTGCTTTTAAAGGACTCTATTAATTGAGTTGGTAATTTTCTTATAAAGCCTACTGTGTCACTCATTAAAAATGGCAGGTTTTTAACAACAACTTTTCTGACTGTAGTATCTAGTGTAGCGAAAAGTTTGTCTTCTGCAAATACTTTTGACTTGCTTAAAACATTCATCAATGTTGACTTCCCAACATTAGTGTAACCTACCAAAGCAACTCTGATCATTTTACCTCGGTTACCTCTTTGCACATGCATTTGCTTGTCGATAGTTTTAATTTTCTTTTTTAATAAGGAAACTTTGTCTCTAACAATTCTTCTATCTGTTTCAATTTCTGTTTCTCCAGGTCCTCTCATTCCAATACCACCTTTTTGCCTTTCAAGATGAGTCCACATTCCTTTTAGTCTGGGTAACAAATACTGACATTGAGCCAGCTCAACCTGAGTTCTAGCGTAACTAGTTGTAGCACGCTGGGCGAATATATCTAAAATCAAATTTGTTCTATCTAAGATTTTACAATTAAAAATTTTACTAATATTTCTTTCTTGAGCTGGTGATAATTCATCATCAAATATAACAGTTTGAATTTTTTCAGATTCAATAAAATCTAAGACCTCTTTGATTTTTCCACTACCTAAGAAAGTTTTAGGATTGGGAGTATCAAGATTTTGGGTAAAACGCTTTACAACAGTACCTCCAGCAGTAGTGGTAAGAAATTCTAACTCGTCTAGATATTCTATTGATTTATTTTTGTCTTGATCTTGAGTTATAACTCCTATTAAAATAGTATTTTCCAATATGATGATATTATTAGTTACAAATGTACAAATACTAATTTCCTATATATATAAATATGAATTAAAAAAACTTTTACAATATCAGTACTAGATTTGTTTTATTTAGTAAATTTAGGAATTACTTATACAGCTATGAAAAAAATTATACTATCTATACTGGTTTTATTTTCCTTTCAATTAGGAAATTCTCAAGTTCTTAATGAGCCGTCTAACTGGCCAAATACCGATTGGGTAACCTCAGGTACATATACTGAAGCTGGTTTACTTGCTGACCCTACATTAGCAGATTCCTTCACCTTTGATGATGATGCTGCTGGATCTACATCCGATGATGATGTTGCTTCTGAGTCTCCAGTTATTGATTTAACTGCTGCTTTTGATGCTGGCGAAACTCTGGTATTAATAACAGGAGATTACTCGCATCGAGATATAGGTGGAAGTTTATCTTTAGATTATTGGGATTATGACGCAGGAGTTTGGACTCCAGTTTTAGAATTAGAAAATACTACAAGTAGTGCCTCTGATTATCAAAATTGTGAAAATCAGATTAATTTTGAGGCAGGTTTAGATATAACAACATTTACAGCAACTCAACTTGCGAACTTTAAATACAGAATTTCTTTTGATGATGCCGATGGATGGCTATGGGGGTGGTGTGTGAAAAATGTATCGATCACATCTTCTGATGGATCTGCAGTTCCAGATTGTGATTCCGTTGTTACTTCTCCAGCTGATGGTGAAACAGGTGTGGGTCAAAATCCAACTATAACATGGTCTACTGCTGGTGGGTTTCCTACTGGCTATTATATTTCTGTTGGAACTACTGACGGAGGTGTCGATATTTTAGATAATGTAGATACAGGAGATGTAAATAGCTATGTTCTTTCTGGATTATCTTTTAGTACAACTTATTATGTAACTCTATTAGCATATAATGTTTCTGGATCCGCTACAGGATGTAGTTCGTATAGTTTTAGTACTGTTACTGATCCAAATACATATTTAGATTGTACTGCTGGACCTGTAACAACTAGTTTCTGTTATGATACTGGTTTAGACAACTCTTATTCATTTACTAGTCTAGACGGAAGTCCTATGAACCTTACTATTAACTCCGGTCAAGTAGAAAATGGATGGGATGAATTAATAATTCTTGATTCTGACGGAACAGAACTATATAATGGATATGGTGCTGGAGGTGATGTTTCTGGATTAACTTTCCAATCTTCTGGTGATAATATAACTCTTATTGTTGACGAAGACGGATCTATAAGTTGTGTAAGTAGTGGTTATAGTCCGATAGACTTTACTGTGGCTTGTGCTACTTGTGTGAATCCTATTGCTAGTTATACAATGGTTACTGACTGTCTTAATGGACCTCAGTTCTTTATCGATGTGGACTTAACAGATGTTGGATCAGCTTCTTCAGTTACATTATCTGATAACCAAGGTGGAGAAACACAAACTGCGACTACAACAGGTGTCTTTACTTTTGGACCCTATGATAACAATACAGGTGTTGTTATATCTGTTTCTAATGATGATGACACTAACTGCTCTATAAGTAGTAGTTCTATTACTCAAGAGTTCTGTACTACTACTCTAGTAGATTGTAATTCAGGACCAATAACATTAGACTATTGTTACGATAATAATAATACTACAGATTTTAGCTATACTAGCTCTGACGGTGTTCCCGTTAACTTAACTATCAACTCTGGTAATGTAGAAAATGGATGGGATGAATTTATTGTCTATGATTCGGATGGAGTTACGGAATTAACCCCTGCTC
>CAJVXR010000111.1 GCA_913009535.1 uncultured Flavobacteriales bacterium
ATATATCTCCAGCATCAATGCATTTGTCAGAAAACGAGACAAATATTCATATTGAAGCAAGGGTTAATTGGGACTCTGTTAATACTCCTGACGGTACTCCTTCAGGTGGATTTATCCCCTATTTATATATTTCTGCACAAGTTATAAATCAAGAAACTGGGTTAAGTACATTTATAGATTTATTACCTCATATTAATCTAATCGATAATTTTCATTACGCTAGAAATATATCATTACCTGGCTCAGTTGAAGATAATTACTCTGTAAAGTTTAATATCATTGCTCCGAGTGGAACTGATTTAGCTTTACACATGGATTGGTTAAAAACTTATGGGAATAAACTATTAAAAAATAAAACCTTTTTTTACAAGAACATAAATTTTTCTGAAGTAGCTAAAGCCAACAGAAATTAGATTTCACACTACTAGCCTAAAGCAACATCTAAACACATCATAACTATAAATCCTCCAATAAGACCCATCGTTGCTATATCAGTATTTCCACCCCTTTGACTTTCAGGGATTACCTCCTCAACAACTATAAAAATCATGGCTCCAGCAGCAAAAGAAAGAGCATAAGGTAGTATTGGCCAAACGATCAAGACAAGAGCAGCTCCAATTACAGCAAATATAGGCTCAACTATTGCAGATAGTTGACCCCATTTCCAAGATTTACGTTTACTAAATCCTGCTCTTCTCAAAGGCATTGAAACAGCAAAACCTTCAGGAAAGTTTTGAATCCCTATACCAATTGCCAAGGCAACTGCAGAGCCTAGTGTAAAAACTGATGCTCCTAGTTCTGGAGAAGCTAATGCGCCAAATGCAACTCCAACAGCTAAGCCCTCAGGAATATTATGAAGGGCAATAGCCAAAACAAGTAAAGAGGTCTTTTTAAGGTCAGTTTTAGGCCCTTCAGCTTCTTCAATTTTTCCAAAAATGTGTAAATGAGGAACCATTTTATCTAGGATAAACATAAACCCAGCACCAAGAAAAAACCCAATTGCTGGGGGTAAAAAAGATGGCATAGTAGTTTGTCCTAAATCATTTTGTATTTCAACAAAATTAATAGCAGGGGACAATAATGACCAAAAACTAGCGGCAATCATAACTCCCCCAGTAAAGCCTAATGCAGCATCTAAAAATTTTCTGTTTGAAGACTTAAAAAAAAATACAAGAGCTGCGCCAGCAGCTGTCAAAATCCATGTAAATAAGCCAGCATAAAAAGCTTGCATTACAGGGCTAGTTTCAGATTTGAAGAATTCTAGAATATGTTCCATCATTTTTTTTGCAAATATAAATAATTAAATAGTTTTGCTTTGTATCTTTGTTTGACAAACTTATAAAAAATAAATATGTATCCTGCTGAATTAATTAAACCAATGAGAGAACAATTGACCGCTAATGGTTTTAATGAATTGTTTTCAGAAAAAGATGTTGATGATTTAATAGAAAAAAAGGGTACGACTTTGATTATAGTTAATTCCGTCTGTGGTTGTGCAGCAGCCAACGCAAGGCCTGGAGTTATTGCTAGTTTATCAAATTCTAAGACTCCAACTAATTTAGCTACAGTATTCGCTGGTGTTGATAGAGAGGCTACCGATAAAGCTAGATATCATATGGCTCCATTTCCTCCTAGTTCCCCATGTGTTGCATTATTTAAAGATGGTGAATTAGTACACATGTTAGAAAGGCACCATATTGAAGGTAGACCTGCAGAATTAATTTCTGAAAATTTACAAGACGCTTTTAACGAGCACTGTTAGTTATAAAAAAGCTTATCTAAAGTTAATTTTTGAGTTAATCTATTTAAGTTAATCACACTAGTTTTTCTAATTTCATTATCTCTACCATAGTTCTTATAAACTGTATATTTTAAAAACGTTGGGTTAATGTCTGACTCTATACTAAAATTGTCTATGTTGATAAGCCATTCTCCTTTTTGAGAGTCGTCAATTATAAACTCTTCAGTATTATATCCAAATTTGATTTCGTCCATTAATTGCTCTTTATTTTCAAATTTAGTATGAGACCAATTAAAGAATTTCTTCGAAGGGCTAACAAACTGAATGTTGAACTCAATATTAGAATCACTCCAGTCAAAAACAACTCTGTAGTCATAACCAAATTCTTTTGGTTTTATAAAATCGTTTTGTTTTATCTTTTTATTAAGATCTATATTGGGTAATAATCTTTTTAATACGTCTACAGGAAAATTTTTAAAATCAAATGCATCTCGATTAGTAGTATACAAATGATAAGCTTCATTTGCGATTGTCTTTTGAAGACCTAAAACCTTAACGTCTTCAATAGAGTTAAGTAGAATTTTTTTATAAATATCTGCAGCTAAAACATATTTCTTGTTTTTAGAATATATTAAAGCCAAATCTCTATAAGATTGTTCGTGAAAAGGCCTGATTTTAAATAGATGTTCATATACCAACTCTGCTTCTAAGTTCCTATCAATTGTTTCCATTTTATATGCCAATGCTTTTAAAGCCTTTGGATTAGTTTTGGCTGAGATAACAGCACTAGTCAAAATGGAAAATGCAAAATCGTCATCCCACCTTTTAAAATAATCGAAACAGTCTAAATAATAAGGTACAGATTTAAACTCCAAAATTGATGTTTGACTTTCGTATATATCTTTAGCATTTTCAAAAGAAAAAGACAGTTCAAGTTCATCAAGATATTTAGAATTCTCTTCAAGACCTATCATACTTAGTTCTTCTGTATAATCATTCCCTTTTATTAGGGCAGAGTCAAGGGTTTGAGAGGATCCTTTATAAAGGTTATTCATCTTAATTACAAAGACCCCACCTCTTCCAACGCTCCCATATCTATTGGTAGCCCCGTAAGATTTTAATACTGTTACACTTTCAATTTGCTGAGGATTAATAAAGGTTGGGAAGTCTTCAAAGATTAGTCCATCAATATCATAGATTGCATATGCTGGTGTGTTCAGTGATCCGGTACCGCCCCTTATAATAACTCTTGGTGTTGAAAACCCCTCTATTCTAACTCCTGAGAATTGACCTCTAATTACATCCGCAAAAGTACTAGCTCCAGGTGAAATGTCTTCTTTAGTAATTGTAGAAATAGAATTCCCTACAGCATCTGCATTTCTCTTGCCATAACCAGTATCAACTTCATTCTCTCCATTTTTATTTGTAGAAGACAAAACTACTTCATCTAAAATTTGAGTTTCTGTTTTTAGTAGAATATACAAATCATTAAAATCCTCAACAGTAGTTTGTTTTTCAATCATTCCTAAGTAGTTGACAATTAATAAGTCACCTTTTTGAGCATCAATATTAAAATAACCATCAAAATCAGATTGAGCTTCTATTAGAGAATTTTTAATACGAACTGTAGCTCCTTGGATCGGTCCTGAAATACTAAATATTTTCCCAAATAAACTCGTGTTATTATCTTCAATTGTGGATAGTGATAAGTTTTTAACCCAGCTATCAGCGCTTTCTTCGCGCTGTAAATAAAATTTATCTGTATTTCGTAAAAATTTATATAATTTAGATGCGCTTACCTCTTGGGATCTAAAACCTTTTGCGCTTATTATAAAAACATCGTCTTCACCAATTAATTTTTCATCATATTTTAAACTAAACATCCCTTTGTTATTTGTAAAAGTACCAACACTAGTGTACTTAAAGTTAACTTTTGCTAAGCTTATAGGCTTACTAGTTTTGTAATCTAGAATCAAAGCTTCTATTTTTATATCATATTGAGAAAAAACAAAATTGGAACAAAAAAACAAGAATATAAATAGATTTTTAATCATGGTTTTAAATTTTTTACAAACATAATAACTATGCTTTTTTAGTCAGTTAAATATTTCTTAAATAATATTTTGCGATAAATTAAATTCAA
>CAJVXR010000112.1 GCA_913009535.1 uncultured Flavobacteriales bacterium
CTTTTTATTCTAAAATAAATATCAGCTTTTTCACTAAATAACATTTTCTTGGACAGTATTTCTGCTCTTTCAAGAATACCAAGTTTTGTTAAAAACTCACCTTGGGTAGTATTCATTGTGGTAAGTGAGCTTAATTCTTTAACTATACTATTTATCAAATTGAAACTTAAATTATAAGTAATATCAGAATCACCAAACCCCTCTAGCACATCACAATATTTATGTTTCGATACAGCTTGTAGGGTATTTTTCATTTTTTTATCAATATACGCATAATCTATTATTAAAATTCCACCATTATTACGTTTAATCTTATTGGTGATAATTTTTAGGTATTCAGTTGATTTAAAATAAAAATCATTAATCATAACTTTCTCAAAAACATTTGTATTATAATTTTTTATGTAACCACCTGAATTTAGATTTAAGTTTCCTGATGTTATTAAACCCGTGTATAGATTTTTTTTTATATTATAACTTGGGTAGATATATTCATATTTATCTCCTCAACAATATACATGCATAAAGTGTGCCAAAATAGATCACATAAGTTATTAATGGAAAAGTCTTTGATATATATCTAAAAAAATGAAATCATTGATTGGCAAGACTTTTTTATAAATAAAATCTTATATTTCTTGCCCTAATAATAAACAAGGTATGCACTAATATGGAACACACAGATAATCAGTATGATGTTATTATTGTTGGAGCAGGACCAGCTGGTTGTAGCTGTGCTCATGAGCTTCTAAAAAATAATAAAAAAGTATTGATTCTAGATAAAGCTCAATTTCCTAGGCATAAACCTTGTGCTGGCGGCATAACAATGAAGACCCTAAAACATCTTCCTGTCAATATAGATCATCTAGTTCAACATAAAGCTCAGGATATGGTATTTAGTTTTAGTAAAAAAAGAAAAATTAAGTTAAACCATACTAAGGGTTCTTGCGTGATGGTAATTAGAGATAAATTTGATGAATTTTTTTTCAATGAGACAGTGAAAGCAGGTGCTACATTTACTAAAATAAATAAAATAAATCAAATTAAGCTTATAGAAAAAAGAATTTCTATAACTTTTGATGATAAAACATATCTATGTGATTATCTTATTGGTGCTGATGGTGCCAACAGTGTAGTGAGAAAACTGACATCCAGTTTTAATTATAAAAATCCTGTATTTGCATACGAGGGTTTAGTTGAAAAAGAAGGTACAGATTATCCTACAGAATTTATTTTTAATAAGTATGGGTATGCCTGGATTTTTCCTAAGGGTGATCATTATAATGTAGGAATTGGAAATCTAATTGCTTCGTCTAAGTCTAAAAATCTTACAAAAAAAGACTTACATAATTTTGTATCAGATAGATTTAAATCAAGCAAATTAGAAGATATTACAGCCTTTCCTATTGGTACAGAAGGTGATGATTATAGAGCGAAAAATAATATATTTTTAGTTGGCGATGCTGCTGGGCTTGCTGAGTCACTACTTGGTGAAGGTATATATAATGCTGTATTATCAGGTAAATTTGCTGGCTCATCAATCGTGGATTCCTATAATAATAATGTTTCAGCAGAATTAACTTATAATAAATTCTTATTACACCTAACTAATGAATTAAAACTTTATAGAAAAGGAGCAAAAATACTCTATGGTTTTCCAAGAATAAGTTATTGGATGATGAGATTTGGGCTCGGTAAAAAATTTATGGATGGTTATTCTGAAGGTAAGACATTGTCAGAAATAATGGGAAAGAAGAGTATCTTTGCTAATTAGTTCTTGTCATGCAGTAAGACGCTAACTCTATCAGTTTATCTTTATATTCACTACTCCGTATTTGATCCAAAGAATCAATTGCATTCTGAGTTTGCTCTTCTATCTTATTATCCATAAAAATATCAGCTTTATATTTTCTGAGTATGTTGATAATTATATCTGCAATACTTTGATCAGCTTGATTAAATGAACTTTTAAGAATCTTCTTATCAGCTTCGCTTGCATTTTGCATGGCATGGATTATAGGGAGAGTTGCCTTCCCCTCAATTAAATCTTCAATTATAT
This sequence comes from uncultured Flavobacteriales bacterium, assembly GCA_913009535.1. The sequence continues at coordinate 2,060 of CAJVXR010000112.1, forward strand.
TTTTACCAGTAGATTCTGAATTTCCAAAATAATCTAAATAATCATTTCTCATTTGATAAGCATTACCAAAATGAAGCCCAAATGCAGCTAATGACTGAATCTCTTTATCAGTTCCCTTATTAAGGATTGCTCCTATTTTCATTGAAGCTTGGAAAAGTATCGAGGTTTTCCTAAAAATAATATCCATATAAAGGTTTTCGCTGATATCAATATTTCCAATATTCATTAATTGCATGACCTCACCCTGGGCAATAATATTTGTCGTTTGAGCCAGAGTCTCATAAACAAGAGGGCTATTTATTTCAACAATTATCTCAAATGCTCTTGAGTATAAAAAATCACCAACCAAGACTGCTCCTTTGTTGCCCCAGATAGTATGAGCTGTATCTATATTGTGTCTAATATGAGACATATCAACAACATCATCGTGAAGTAATGTTGCAGTATGAATCAATTCTATTACCACAGCCATAGAATAATGATCACTACCATTATAGTTTGTTGCTCTTGCACATAATAAAAGTAGAAGTGGTCTAATACGCTTTCCACCAGAATTAATAATGTACTGACTCATTTGATTAATTAAGTCAACATTGGAGTCTAAGCGACTGGTTAGGATACTATCCATCATCTCAAGATCGCTCTTCATAAGAGTCTGAATTTCAGAGAAATTTTGCATAAGGATTTATTTTAACTGACTTGCAAGTAGATATACTTCTTTAGATCTTGGGCGAGATGCCTTTGGTTTTATGATCGAAACTTTTCTAAAACTGCTGCGTGATTTTTTAACATATTCATCAAAACCATCACCTTGAAAGACTTTAACAATAAAATGCCCATTTCTGGATAATATTTTAAGTGCAAAATCTATAGCAAGATCTGCTAGATACATTGACTTAGGTTGATCAACAGATAACTGTCCACTCATATTTGGCGCCATATCTGATAACACTATATCAATAGAGCTTCCTTTTATTAGATTCATTAGTTCGTCATAAACAGATTGCTCAGTAAAGTCTCCCTGGATGAAATTGACCCCATTGATTTCCTCAATTGGAAGAATATCACTAGCAATAACTTGTCCAGATTTACCAGTAGTTTTTACTGCAACTTGAGACCAACCACCAGGAGCAGCTCCAAGATCAATTACTGTATCACCTTTATTAATAATATGTTTTTTTTCTATTATTTCAAGTAATTTATAGACAGCCCTACATCTATAACCTTCTTTTTGCGCTTTTTTAACATACTCATCATTTAAATGCTCATGCATCCAACGACGTGAACTGCCTTTTTTTGCCACAATCATAATTTATTAAAAAGAAATTGCATTTATTTTATAAGACTAAAGCTTCTAGTTCAGTTAAATTGATTTTGAATTAGATTAAGCTTTAGTTAGTTTTTACGGGATAATATGCCATCAAATTTAATAGCAACTATATTCGATGAGCAATAATTTAAGAAACATAGCAATAATAGCCCACGTAGATCATGGAAAAACGACACTTGTAGATAAGTTGCTTTCTCAATCTCAAACTTTTGATGACCGTTTTAAGGCTACTGAGCGAATGATGGACTCTAATGACTTAGAAAAGGAAAGAGGGATCACGATAAGTTCTAAAAATACTGCAATTAAGTGGGGCGATTATAGGATTAATATCGTTGATACTCCTGGACACGCTGACTTTGGTGGAGAGGTCGAAAGAGTTTTATCTATGGTTGATAGTGTTTTATTATTAGTTGATGCAGTTGATGGGCCAATGCCACAAACTAGATTTGTTACCCAAAAAGCCTTTGAGAAAGGTCTAAAAC
>CAJVXR010000113.1 GCA_913009535.1 uncultured Flavobacteriales bacterium
TATCACATATTACTAATATTAATCAGATTATTGATAAAGAGTTTGTTTGGATGGATAGATTTACAATGATAAACTTAGAGCTATTAAGATCAAATTCTAAGGATGGTATTTCACTGATTAGTGTAATTGACTGTACCTCAACTCCAATGGGTGGCAGAATGCTTAAAAGATGGATAATTCACCCTATAATAGACTTAAAAGAATTAGAATTTAGACATCAATGTGTGGATTACTTTGTTAAAAATAATCACGATTTAGATCAAATCAATACCATACTAAAATCGTTCAGTGATTTAGAAAGAATTATGGCAAAAGTAGCAACTTCTAAAATAAGCCCAAGGGAGTTAGTTCAGTTAAAAAATAATTTAAATTCAGTTAAGCCATTAAAAGAATCTTTAGATTCTAGTTCAAATGAATTTGTCCAAAAGATTTCGAACTCACTAGATTTATGTGAAAAGTTAATAAATGTTTTAGAAATTACACTTGATGAAGAAGCGCCTGTAAGTGTTTCTAAAGGGAATGTGATTAAGAAAGGATTTAATGTTGAGCTTGATCAACTAAAAGACTTATCTAAATCAGGAAAAAATTATTTAAACGAAATTCAAAATAGAGAAATAGAAAATACAGGGATTAACTCTTTAAAAATTAGCTTTAATAATGTTTTTGGTTATTATTTAGAAGTTAGAAATCTACATAAGGACAAGGTACCTGAAGATTGGATTAGAAAACAAACTCTGGTTAATGCAGAAAGATATATAACACAAGAACTTAAAGACTATGAATCAAAAATATTAGGAGCTGAAGAAAAAATATTGTCATTAGAAACACAAATATTTAATGATTTAATATTAAAATTAAGACCATTTATAACCGTCATTAAAACCAATTCTCATTGGCTAGCTGTTTTAGATTGTTTGTGTGGATTTGGGGTATTAGCTGAAAAAATGAATTATTCTTATCCAATAATAAATAATTCTAATGAAATAAAAATTATTGAAGGCAGACATCCTGTAATAGAATCAAAATTACCCTACGAAAGTCCATATATTCCTAATGATATTTCTATTTCTAACGAGTCAAACCAAATTTTAATGATTACCGGCCCTAATATGTCTGGAAAATCCGCAATTTTAAGACAAACTGCTTTAATAGTATTACTGGCTCAAATTGGAAGTTTTGTTCCCGCAAAAAGAGTTGAAATGGGTATTGTAGATAAGATTTTTACAAGGGTTGGAGCTAGTGATAATATTTCTATTGGAGAATCTACTTTTATGGTTGAAATGAACGAAGCCGCTGCAATTATAAATAATATTTCTAATAAAAGCTTGATTTTATTGGATGAAATCGGAAGAGGAACAAGTACTTATGATGGTATTTCTATAGCATGGGCAATGGCTGAATTCTTACATGACCACCCTTTTAAACCTAAAACATTGTTTGCTACTCATTATCACGAAATTAATATGATGGCAGATACTTTTGAAAGAATTAATAATTATAATGTTTCAGTTAAGGAAACAGAGGATAATGTAATTTTTTTAAGAAAATTAGTGCCTGGAGGTAGTGCGCATAGCTTTGGAATTCACGTGGCAAGTATGGCAGGAATGCCAAAACAGCTTATTTCCTCTGCTAAAAAAATATTACACAAATTAGAAAAATCTCATCAGTTTAATAAATCGAAAAAAAAGAACGAAGATTCTGACTTACAACTAAGTTTTTTTAATTTAGATAATCCAAAATTAGAAGAGTTGAAAGAAGATATATTATCTTTAAATATAGATGAATTAACGCCTGTAGAAGCTTTGATAAAATTAAATGAAATTAAAAGAATTCTAAACACTTAATTTTTCAGTTTTATTTATGAGAATATTATTTACTTTTTTTTGATTTTTTGTTTTACATTTGCAATCCAATTTGCGAAAGTAGCTCAGGGGTAGAGCATCACCTTGCCAAGGTGGAGGTCGCGGGTTCAAATCCCGTCTTTCGCTCAGAAAAAGAAACTGCTCGAGTGGTGGAATTGGTAGACACGTTGGACTTAAAATCCAATGATCAGTAATGGTCGTATGGGTTCAAGTCCCATCTCGAGTACGAGAACCCTTGTTAATCATCTGATTTTCAAGGGTTTTTTGATTTTAAAAACCAGATTTTGCCAACCATTTGCCAACCGTTTTTTTAAAGTGCTGTTTTTTAATTAGAGAAAAAAGTCGGCCAGTTTGATAGTATGTGGGAATAATTAATTAACTCATACCCTATCATATTTATATATAACTAGAATATCTTTCTCATAATGGATATAACCAACCTATCAGTAATTCGATTTGTTTTAAGGAGAGCTCCTTGCTGAGAATGATGATTAATCCATCTTCCTCACCTTTTGCTTTTTACGATAAACGACTATCTCATTGATGAACAAACCAGCAGGAATAAGGAAAGCGAATATTGCCCAAAAATACTCCCAATACCCAATATCCTGAATGATTACATCCCATAGATCATGCCCTAGACGCTCCGCTCTAAGAGAGTAAGTCTTTAATTTAAATACAATAGTAATTACAATCAATACTACAATTATTACCAAAGCAGCTCTATTAGATGATCTTCTACTTTCAGCCTTGATCTTGTGATAACGGAGTGCTTTCTTATAAATACTTAGGTACTCTTCAATCTTTGCCATGAGGCTAAAGTAATCATTCTAATTGATTAAAAAATCTGTAGCGTTAAGACTATGGGGTTATGTGGCAAGTGGTCCGTGAGCTGGGACTGCGGAACGCAAAGTGGCAACCGAGTACCCTAGCAAAACACCTATCAAATGGACTTTCAGATACTATTTTTGTACTCTATTCCTAAAAAAAAGCCTCTACTACCCTCTGAGCAACAAAGTAATAATTATGAGATAAAGTGTTACCCATAATAGGATCCTAATATTAATTTTGAATTGTGCTCATGCCTGTTCGATTCTACAATGATTCAGCTAATCTAATGTCATGATATGTTTATTTTGATGATGAAATAGATTAAATATTTTTCAATCTTTTCATACTTTGAAATAAACACTTACCTAATTTAATGAAAGGCATAATTATATTTTTTACCACGCTTTGAGGACTGGATTTGTTCACCAAAGAGGGCTTGGGAATTGAGGAGAAAGAAGGGATTTGTGGAGGACCCTAAATAACTGATTGGTACTCCCTTGGTACTCTATTTTAGATTTTAGGAGAAAAAGGGCTATTTTAATATTACAGATGTAATTTTGGTTATGGCATACAATTATAAGACTATTTTTAATTACTTTTGTATACAGAATATATATTTATGTCAGAAAATAAAGCACCCAATAAATCAGAATACTCAGCCAGTAATATTCAGGTTCTAGAAGGACTTGAAGCCGTTAGAAAACGGCCGGCAATGTACATAGGTGACATTGGAGTTAAAGGACTTCACCATCTTATCTGGGAAGTGGTCGATAACTCCATCGATGAGGCTTTAGCTGGACACTGTTCGGATATTAATGTTGAAATTAATACCGATCATTCTATTACCGTCACCGATAACGGTAGAGGTATCCCAACAGATCTGCACGAGAAAGAAAAAAGGTCTGCACTTGAAGTGGTTATGACCGTACTTCACGCGGGAGGTAAGTTTGATAAAGACACATACAAAGTGTCAGGTGGTCTTCATGGGGTGGGTGTCTCTTGTGTAAATGCCCTTTCAAGCAAATTGATAGCTACCGTCCATAGGGATGGAATCATTTATCAGCAAGAATACAACAAAGGGATACCTAAATATTCCGTGAAGGAAGTAGGTACTACTGACATTACAGGTACAGTTATTGAATTCCATCCTGATAAAGAAATATTCACGGC
>CAJVXR010000114.1 GCA_913009535.1 uncultured Flavobacteriales bacterium
GAAAATTCTTTTATTCCTTTTGATGTAAAAATAGACAACAACATCCCTACTTATAAAGAACAAGATGCTATCTATTCTTATCACTTTTACAGATTAATTCAAAGAGCTAAGAATGTGTATTTGCTTTATAATACTGAACCAGATACTTTAAATGGAGGAGAAAAGAGTAGGTTTATTAGACAAATAGAATTTGAAGGAATTCATAAGATTAATCATAAAATAATAAACTCTCATACTCCTAAAAATGAAGAGAAATTAATTGAGGTAACTAAAACAAATGATATACTAGATCAATTAATCCTCTTGTCTAAAAAGGGGTTTTCCGCTTCTTCTGTTCTTTCTTACGTTAGAGATCCAATAACGTTTTATTATAAAAAAATATTAAAAATACCTGACGAACTAAAAGTTGAGGAGACTATCGAATCAAACACCTTGGGGACAGTAATTCATGAGTCATTAAAGTTTATATATAAGCCGTTAGAAAATAAATTACTTTCTATAAACTATTTAAAAAAGCAAATTAAGATTGTTGATGAAGTTGTAAAATCACAATTTAAAATAATATATAAAAATGGGCATTTCAAGACTGGCAAGAATTTAATAATACTTGAGGTTGCTATAAAGTATGTTTCAGAATTCATGAAAACCGAAATCGAATCAATTAAAAATGGGGATGTTATACAAATAGTTGGAATAGAAAAAGATTTTAATGTAGTATTTGATAGTGACAAAATTAAAGGTAAAATTAATTTAAAAGGCCAAATTGACAGAATTGATATTTTAAATGGAACTCTACGCATAATTGACTATAAGACTGGTAAAAAAACAGAAAAAAGAGAATTAAACTTATCTAGCTGGGATGATATAGAAATGGATTACGATAAAATGAAAAATTGGTTTCAATTACTCTTTTATGTATATGCATTTAATAAAACAAATAATCTAAGTATCCCAATTGAAGCAGGTATTATATCATTTAAAAACTTAAAGTCTGGATTGTTGAAATTTAACTACGGCACAAGATTTGATAATGATTCAGATATAAGTGAAGATGTGTTAAATAACTATAAATTAGTCCTAGAAAATATTTTAATGGAAATCATTAACCCTAATATGAGTTTTATTGAAAAAAAATTACCCAAAAAAAATTATGTATAAAATTATATTATTGTTTTGTTGTAGCATAACTGTGTCTTATGGACAAATAAACCCTCTAGATATTGAGATAGTTAGAGATTTTTATGGGGTTCCTCATATATACGGGAAAACTGATGCAGATACCGCTTATGGACTAGCATGGGTTCATAGTGAAGATGATTTTATGACTATTCAAAAAGCGTATTTAGCTGGAAATCAATTACTAAGTAGTTATCTACGTAATGACGGAGTAATAGTTGATTTTTTATCTCAGTTCATAGAGTCTGAAAAAACAGTAAATGAGTTATTTGACACTCTGTCTATAGATTTTATAAAAATACTAGAAGCATATAGTCAGGGTATTAATCGGTATGCAGAATTAAATCCTGAAAAGGTGCTAGTTAAAGATCTATTTCCGGTTACTCCCAGAAAGATGTTGAATTACTCATTTCTACAATTATTTATATCTAATGGTGCCGATAAATTAGTTAGTAGTATAATTTCAAATAATACAATTGACTTATCAAACCTTGTAATAAATGAAGATATTCAAGGCTCTAATACTTTTGCTTTTAATAACAGTAAGACAAAAAATGGAGAAACATATCTTGCTATAAATACACATCAACCACTAGATGGTCCAAACTCTTGGTATGAAGTTCATTTAAACAGCGAAGAAGGTACAAATATCCTCGGGGCTACATTTGCCGGAGCTCCTTGTGTATTAACTGGAGTTAACAAACATTTAGCATGGACACACACAGTAAATTATCCAGATAAGGCAGATTTGTTTAAGTTAAAAATGCATGACTCAAAAAAGAATATATATTTAGTAGACAACAAAGAGCATAAACTAGAAAAACACAAAGCAAAATTAAAATATAGAGTACTCGGAATTAATATTGGTATTTATAAAACTTATTACAAGAGTATTTTTGGCCCGACTTTAAAAAACAAATCTGGATACTATTCGGTTAGAACACCAAGCTTATACAACATTAAGGCGCTAGAACAATGGTGGAGAATGAATAAGGCTACGTCTTTTAATGAGTTTTATGGTATTTTAAACATGAAGTCAATACCTGGCTACAATATTGGTTATGCTGATAAAAAAGATACTATTTTTTATATTTCAAATGGAATAATTCCTATTCGTAATGAAAAAAATGATTGGACAAAAATTGTTGATGGAAGTAAAAGTGAAAACTTATGGGAAGAATACTACGACATAAAGGATCTTCCTCAAGTTATTAATCCAAAATCTGGGTTTATATATAATGCAAACCACTCTCCCTTTAAATCTACTGGGTGGTCTGAAAATCCAAAACAAGAAGATTATTCTAAGACAATGAATTATGAGACCTATGATAATAACAGAAGTACTAGGATTATAGATTTAATAAACTCAAACGAATCAATCAATTATGAAAAGTTTAAAGAAATAAAATACGATAACAAACTGCCTCGACCATTAAATTATAATTTTTTAGATATTAACTCAATCTGGGAAATAAATGCCGATAAATACCCCGAAATATCGGACGTAATATTAAATATCCAAAAATGGGATATGGCAACAAAATCAAACTCCGTAGGAGCGGCTAATTATGCCGTTTTATATTATCTACTAATAAATAAATTTAAAAATATAAAGTATAAAAAAGTATTTGACGAAATTGAAATGATAGAGCTAATCACAAGCACTAAAAAGTATTTACTAAAATATTTTGACTCAACTAATGTAGAATTAGGGAGTTTTCAAAAACTTGTTAGAGGGGATAAAGAAATTGGAATATTTGGATTACCAGATGTAATAACTGCAATGAAAGGTACTAAATATAAGGATGGAAAAATTAAGATTACGCACGGGGAATCGTATATTTCACTAGTTAAATTTAAAGATGAAAAGGTAGAAATAGAGACTATTGTCTCATATGGTTCTAGTGATAACCCAAATTCAAAGCACTATAACGATCAGATGGATTTATATTCTAAATTTAAAACTAAAAAAATGACTTTAGATAAAGTTGAAGTTTATAAAAAAGGAGTGAAAGTATATAATCCTAAATAAGGCTGCAGTATTAACACAAATAAAAAAAGTCCAAACAAAATGTTTGGACTTTTTATTTAATTAATTTTTTATGACTACTCTTCTAATGAAGCTAAAGAGCCAGTCCAGTCACAATACCATTGTACATAGTTGACTTTTCCCTCTTCGTTAAAATCAAATGATTCATAAATAGATATAACAACAGACTTTGCTTCTGTTGAATCCGTAGCGCTAAGAGTTACTTCCTGGTCATAGTACAATCTAACAGATCCATCAGTCACACCCGTGTCTGCATTAACCCCTGTTAAATGATTTAAAGGAGTTACATACTTAGCATCATAATTGGCAAAAAATTCTTTATGTGATAATTTGATGTCATCTAAACGTAGAGAATCTACAGAACCGACAAGGGTTCCTTTGAAAACTACGTCATCTGAAAAGTGAGAGTAATCAACGGATTCGTTTGCAAAACCAGCAAAAAGTGCATCAATAGTTTTAGAGTTTTTTTCAAAAGTTTTCATCGCTTCTGCATTTGGATTACAAGAATAAAAAGCAAA
>CAJVXR010000115.1 GCA_913009535.1 uncultured Flavobacteriales bacterium
AGCTAGCATTGCAATAAATACTAGATACATCAAATTGATCATTTTTTGTCTTGGAGTTTCCTTTCCGCTAGCCATATTGGTGTTTTTTAATTATTTGTTAATAGGTTTTGAAATAAAATAAAACTATTATTTTTTATTCATAGCGTTTAAAACACCACCATAAACATTATTTAAAGATTCAAGGTTAGCAGCTAGTGAAGCCATTTGCTTTTGAAGCTTATCAGCATTACCAGCAAATTCTTTATTAACTTTAGCTAAACTATCAGCACTATCTGCTCCTGATTTTGCAGACGCCTCCATATCTTTAATACTATTGCTTAGGCTACCAACTAAAGAAGCATCAATTTTAGCTTCCTTTAAAATTCCATCTAATTTTTTAGACAATAAACCTTGTGGGGATTCATTCGATGATCCTGAACTTGCTCCACCCTCTAGTTCTGGATAAACTAAGGCCCAATCTGGATCTTCTTCCGGAGTATCAAATGCGGAAAGCGCAAAGATAAGAGCCTCCGTAACTAGACCAATTGTAAGTAAATCATTACCAGTTAATGGACCTAAATCTTTGTGAATAATTTTCATTAGAGCTCCAATAATTACAACTGCAGCTCCAAGGCCATATGCCATATTCATGAATTTTTTTGGTATTGCCATAATCTTAAAATTTTATTTATTATTAATTATTTATCTTTTTATTCTTGAACTATTTGTTTGTGCATTAGCAGTTAAATCAGTACCTAAATAATCATGAACTGTTCTAAAACCAATAAAACTTCTAGGTACATCCTCGTATTCATAATCTCTAGAACTAACTTGTAAAAAGTACTTAACATCCTTCCAAGAACCACCACGAGTGATTTTTTTCTTGTTAAATCTTTTATTAACATTCGGATTCATTGTAGATGAGAAATCGTATGCTTCTGATTCATAAGAAGAATCAACCCATTCAGCTACATTTCCTGACATATTGAAAAGGCCATAATCATTAGCATCATATGCGTCTCCTTCTACTGTATATAATGCTTGGTCAACTGCATAATCTCCACGCATGGGTTTGAAGTTAGCCATAAAACATCCTCTATCATTTTTAGTGTAAGGTCCTCCCCAAGGAAACGAAGCTCCTTGTAGTCCACCTCTAGCTGCATACTCCCATTCAGCTTCGGTAGGAAGTCTAAACTCAGGAACTAGGTCTTTATTCTTAGTTTTTTGAAATGCATTTTTTTTCATAGTTCTCCATTCACAAAAAGCCTTAGCTTGCTTCCATGAAATTCCAACTACAGGATAATCATTATATGCATCATGCCAGAAATAATCGTTATGCATTGGTTCGTTATAAGAATATTTAAAATCCGTTATCCAGACCGTAGTGTCAGGATATACCTCTAACACTTCATCTGTTATGAAATTTGATCTTTTAAATCCGTCAAACAACAACTCTAATTCTTCATCTGTTGGATTTAGAATAGGAGGGTTATCATTTGCGAGCTGATTAACTAAGTCTTCTTTAACTTCAAGGTATTCAGCTACCCTACTATCTTTATATTTAAACTTAAACTGTTTAACATCCCAAGTCCTTACGTCGTTAAACACCTCATCTTCGTCCATAAACATACCTTCAACCACCTCTAAATAAGTGTCATCTGGATAATCATTTCTATCCAAGATTAAATCAACATCCCAATTTAATGGTCTATTATCAAATGTATTTTCTTTTTTCCATTTTTGGTAAACCCCTAAATCAGATGTATCTGCATCTTTGTAAGCATACTGAGCAATTCCCTCTCCTTCTAGATCTGCATCAGAGTATTCAGCTTCCTCAGCTAATTTTGTTCTTAAAATGGAATCTCTAACCCAATAAACAAATTGTCTGTATTCTGAATTAGTAATTTCCGTTTCATCCATATAAAATGATCTGACAGTAACTGTTTTTGTAGGAGCATCATTAATTCCAGCAATATCATCATCAGACTTACCCATGATAAATGAACCTCCAGGGATCAGAGCCATTCCATAGGGTTTTTCAGAGAAATATTTTTTTCCTTTAACCCCAACTAACTCACCTTTATCTGTAGAGCCACAACTCATCAAAATGAATAATAAAGCGGTTTTTAAGATAATATTCTTCATATTTTTTGCTTGTAATTTATTAAAGCACGTAAACTTATCTATATAATTTCTAATATACAAATATAAGTAATCTCTTTTTTTGTTAAATTATACTTAATATACATTTTTAAAAATGTCAGCATAATCATAATACAAAGTGTACTTTATATTATATTTTTTTTCTGGGCTTTAAACCATCTTTCAGGTATAATTCCATTGGAAGCATCAATATAATCTTGATGCATACATGGTAATAACGAGTGTTCTTCTAATTTATTATTTGAATTTTGCAAGAATGGAATTTCCACCCACCATCTTGAAGATTTTATACTTTTTAAAAACACCAATTCTTGATTATCAATAAGTACAGTGTATTTTTGAAAGTCATCCTCATTATAAAAATTACTATCCATTACTCGGCAATTAACACCTTCAATGAAATACCAAATTACTTGGGCTATTAGCATCTCTGTAGCCTCATCTTCATTAGATGGAATATATTCGTAAACTCCAAACGATGAAACTTTATTACTTATACCTGCATATCTTGAAATTGCACATATTTCTTTTCCACTAAAGCCATTTGGGGAAAATTTCTGTTTAGTGCTAACTTCAGAAGATCTTACGCTTTTTAAGTCCAATGTAACTATGTTAGCATCTCTTAGGACTGGCTCAACATTTTGAATATTATTACTTAACTCTCCCAGTCTATATGCCTCAAAATATAACTTTTGCATAAGGTCAATTTCTTCTTGAGAATTAAAATATGTCTGGTAACCTAAAGTGGAATAATTAAATAAATTATGTGGTTTATCAAGAATAATCTTACCCAAATAACTATTATTTTTAATTGGCTTTGAAGAATCTCCTAAATCAAAATTAGGATCAATATTTACAATATTTACAGTCTTCTCTAAGTAATCATAAGATCTGTAGTTCGCATATGTTATATCTTGACTTCCACCAATAATAATTGGAATTATATTGTTTTTTAATAGTTCTGAAACTATACTCTGCAAAGCTAAATAAGTGTCGGAAACAGTATCTCCCAGACGTAAATCACCTAGATCTGAAATATTTAATGACCAATTTCCAGGAAATAAGTTATAGAGAGTTTTTCTAACTTCATTTAAAGAAAAATCTTCTCCAACAGAATTGTGTGTATTTCTATATTCACTAACCCCGATTATAGCGATATCAACATCATCTAATTCCAAAGGAGCAGAAACATCAGAATAAATGTTAATCCTTTTACCTAAGATTAGAGACGAATTTAAGTTCATGTGTGACAAAATCAAATCGTCTACGGGACTTAAATAGCTATAATCTATCATCAGTTACTTTTTACTTTTAGATTTTTTCTTAGAAAGTTTGGCTATTTTGTCTTTAGCATCTTCAAGAGTTAATTTTTCAATATCAAAAGTTTTAGGTAACTCTATTTTCACCTTACCTGAAATTATATTAAATCTACCCCATCTTGCTTTTTCAACCTTAATTTTATCTTCGGTCCAGTCATAGATCACTTTATCAATATCTTTTTGAATTTT
>CAJVXR010000116.1 GCA_913009535.1 uncultured Flavobacteriales bacterium
AAAAACCCAAGACAAGATAACATGGATGTTTGCGGTTCAGTTTGGTTTAATGAACTAAGATTGTCAGATATGGATAATGAAGGTGGTTGGGCAGCTATACTAACCATGGATGCTAATATTGCAGACTTTATGAGTTTAAGTGCCACTGGAAGACAAAGTACAAGTGGATTTGGAAGTATTGAACAAGGGCCTAACGAAAGAGAGATAGAGGATAAGAGACAGTATGATTTAGTTTCAAATATCAACATAGGTCAATTACTGCCAAAAAAATGGGAGGTCTCTATACCTTTTAATTTTGGATTAAGTGAAGAGCTTATAACTCCGGAATATGATCAACAGTACAAAGACATTAAACTCCAAAATAGATTAAATTCAGCAGAAGATGTCAGTGAAAAAAATAGTATCCTAGAGAGGTCTGAAGACTACACTAAAAGAAAGAGCATTAATTTTATTGGAGTAAACAAGCAAAGAAGTGGTGAGAAAAAGGAAAGATTTTATGATCTTGAAAATTTAACTTTAAATTATTCTTACAATCAAGTTGAACACAGGGATTACGAAATAGAAGATTTATTAGATCAAAATTTAAGAGCTGGTGCTGCATATAATTTTAATTTTAACTCGATTAAATTAGAGCCATTTAAAAAAAATGACTCTTTATTTACTGGAAAATATTTTAAAATTCTAAAAGACTTAAACTTCAATCTATTACCTACAAATATTTCAATTAACACTGATTTTATCAGACAGTTTAATAAACAAAAATTTAGGGATTCTGAATTGACGGGAGACAATATTTCTGTTAATGAACTCTTTAGAAGAAATTATAATTTTGATCTTCAATATAACTTCAATTATGCCGTTAGTGATGCTCTAAACTTTAGTTATAATGCCTCAAATAATAATATAGTTAAGAATTACTTTATTGACGATAACATAAATGGCGAGCAAGATTCCTCTCTTGATGTTTTTGATAGATTTTTTGATATTGGAGATCCTAATATGCAGTCTCAACAATTTGCAATTAATTATGAGCTGCCTTTAAATAAAATCCCAACATTTAGTTTTATAACGGCTTCTTACTCATATACTGGTGATTTTCAGTGGCAAAAAGGATCTGATTTGTTCGGAAATTTAACTTTAAACGGAGAGACTTATGACTTAGGAAATACGATATCTAATGCTAATACCCATAATGTAAATAGCTCATTAGACATGTCAAAACTCTATAAATATATAGGTTTGGTTAAAAAAAATAATAGAAAATCTAGCGATAAAGATAGTGGTGTAAATTCGCCCCAAAGCCAGAGAACTTCGTCAGCAAATAAAAAGTTTAATTTTAAAAATACTGTGATTGACCTTTTAACTAGTGTTAAAAGAGTACAGTTAAATTATTCTGAAAATAATGGATCTTTTTTACCTGGTTATTTACAGACACCAGACTTTATAGGTTCTTTTAAACCTTCGCTTGGTTATGTTTTTGGTAGCCAAAGAGATATTAGGTATTTAGCTGCAAAAAATGGCTGGCTAACTGTGTTCCCAGATTTTAATCAGCAATATACACAGGTCACAAATAAAAATTTAACTTTTTCTGCGAATCTAACTCCAATTAGAGACCTGAAAATTGATTTAACGGCCGGAAGGACATATTCAGAAAATTTAACTGAGAATTTTAATACTATAGATGAAAATGGTGATGGTCTTAGTGATGACTACAATCCATTAATTCAAAATACTTTAGGGAATTTTAACATATCGACTGTTCTTATTAAAACAGCATTTTCTAAAAGTGACGAGAACAGTTCTGATACATTTGATGCATTTAGAGAAAATCGTTTAGTTATTGCAAGAAGATTAGCTTTAGATGCAGGAATTGATTTTACTAATGCTAATAATTTTGAAAATGCAGACTTGAATAGTTTTCCGTTGGGCTATGGAAAAACTAATCAATCGGTATTACTTCCAGCGTTCCTGTCTGCTTATACAGGTGATGACCCATCTACATCTAGCCTAGGCGCATTTAGAAACATTCCTATTCCTAATTGGACATTAAAATACACTGGGTTAATGAAGTTAAAATGGTTTAAAAAGAATTTTAAAAGATTATCTATTTCTCACGGCTATAATGCGATGTACACTATTAATCAGTTTAGATCTAACTTAGATTATAATGAGGGTAATCCTGCTTTAAATTTTAGTTATCAAAATCCTAATGTTTTAGACCAGTCGGATAATTATAAAAATGAATTTTTATACAGTAATATAAATCTAATGGAACAATTTAGTCCTTTGTTTAAGTTAGATTTTGAAATGAAAAATTCGATAAAGATCTTAGCGGAAGTTAAAAAAGACCGATTACTATCTCTAAGTTTTGATAATAACCTTTTGACAGAAATACAAGGTAATGAGTATATTTTTGGTTTTGGATACAGAGTTAAAGACCTAAAAATTAGATCTAGTTTGGCTGGTGCTAGCCAAATTATTAAAAGTGATTTGAACATGAAATTAGATCTTTCTATTAGGAATAATAAAACAATTATTAGATATTTGGACTTAGACAATAATCAAGTAACGTCAGGTCAAACAATATGGAATTTTAAATATTCTGCTGATTATGATTTTAGCAGAAATTTAACGGGAATATTTTATTTTGATTATTCATTCTCAGAATATGCAATATCAACCGCTTTTCCACAAACAACTATTCGATCTGGATTTACTATGAGATATAATTTTGGTAATTAATTTAATATAAATAATAAATGAGTACACCTTTAAATTTAAAATATACTAAAGACCACGAATGGGTGTTAGTAGAAAATGATATTGCTACAATTGGTATTACAGACTTTGCTCAGGGAGAGTTGGGGGATATAGTCTATGTAGAAGTTGATACTTTGGGAGAGAAATTTGATGCCGAAGAGGTGTTTGGATCTGTAGAGGCTGTTAAGACCGTATCTGATCTTTTTTTACCTCTTGCAGGAGAAATTATTGAGTTCAATGAATTGCTAGAAAGTGAGCCAGAAAAAGTAAATGATGATCCTTACGGAGAGGGTTGGATGATAAAAATTCAGATTAGTGATTCTTCTGAGATTGACAATTTAATGTCCGCAGAAGATTATAAAAAAATGATTGGTGAATAAATTTAATTTAATTCTTGCACTACTTTATAGTGCTTTAATTATTTTTTTAGGCTTGTCAGAGTCTATATCTAGCTCCGTTGTAAGTTTAGATATAAATGATAAGTTAGCTCACTTTATCTCTTATTTATTATTTTATTATTTATGGTATAATCCTTTTTGTTATTTATTTAAAAGCAAACCATTAATTTATTTATTTGTTTTTGCTTTTACATTTGGAGTTTTTATCGAGCTTGGACAAAAGTTTTTAACTCTAACAAGAAATGCTGAATTGTTAGACGTTGTTTCTAATTTAACGGGAATACTAATACCTCACATATATTTCAGCTTAAAGAAAAGAAAGATTTAAAATTATAATCACTTGTTTTTTATTCAAATAATTGGTTATTTTACCAAACCACAATCAAAAAAATAAAATAT
>CAJVXR010000117.1 GCA_913009535.1 uncultured Flavobacteriales bacterium
CGATTAATATCTTCATATGTTTCTTCATGTAATAATTTAGTATTTGCAATTCCAGCATTATTAACTAACCCATATATTTCAATATTTTTTAGCTTTTCCTGGACCTGATTTTCATCCGTAATATCTAAAACCAAATAATCATGATGTAATTTAGAATTAGGTAATTCAGAAATAACTTTTTTTAAATCATCCTTATTTCTTCCAACCCCAATAATCCTAAAGCCATCATTTGCTAAAACTTTTGCAAAGTTTGATCCAAGACCTTTCGATGCACCAGTAATTAATACAGATTTAATATCAATATTTTTCATTTTATATATCCAGATCGAAATGTAATATATATTTAACAATTATTATGTATAAAGTTAAATATGAAATAAGCAAAAGAGTAATTTATAAAATATGATAGAAAAACAAAATATAAAAAATTTAGGTTTATGGTTAAAACAAAACACACTTTTACAAATTGAAATTATTTCATTAGTTAAATTTGAAACAGGTCAATCCAATCCAACTTTTATAATAAAATCAGATAAAAAGAATTATGTTCTAAGATCAAAGCCAAAGGGAACTCTTTTGAAAGGAGCTCACCGTATTGATAGAGAATATAAAGTTATGGATTCATTAAAAAATTCTCAAATACCTGTGCCTAAAATGTATTGTTATTGTAAGGATGTTGAGGTTATTGGAAGTGAATTTTATATAATGGAATTTTTAGAGGGTAATCATGAAGTTGATCCATTTTTGAAACATTATAATAATTTGGAAAAAGAGAAAATATATGATCATAAAATTGATATATTAACTGAACTAGCCTCGTTAGATATTAAAGAGTTAGGACTAGAAGAATTTGGCAGGCCACTAGGTTATTTAGAGAGACAAACTAATTTATGGATTTCACAATATAGAGCTTCACAAACAAAAGAGATAGAAAGTATGGAGTTTTTAATAGAAAACATTCCAAAATTTATTCCAAAAGAAATAGACATTCTCCCTCCTAGTTTGCTTCATGGTGATTTTCGTTTAGATAATATGATTTTAAAAAAAGACAAAACATTAAACGAAGTAGCTGGATTATTAGATTGGGAACTATCAACATTAGCTCCTCCATTTATTGATTTATCCTATTGGGCAGTAATGCTTAGATTTAAAAAGGAATGGCCAATTGGAGGATTAGGTAATAATGGAAATTTAATACAAAATTCAGGTATTCCCTCAGAAGAGATGATTTTAGAAAAATATTTAAATAAAACTGGCTTAGAAAAACCTAAATATTGGAAATATTTATTAGCTTTTAATAGTTTTAGGTTTGCAGGGATACTTCAGGGCATAGCTAAAAGGTTAATTGATGGAAATAACGCTGCAGATAATGCTTATCAAGTAGGAGAACAAGCAGAGCCAGTAGCTAAACTAGGAGCTGAATTGCTTAAGGAGTATTTATGAATTTAGTAGAGCTAAATCTATTAGGGTGTATCATCAAAATGGCGGCAAATAAAAGTGATATAGATGAAATAGTAAGAGCAACGTCATAAGAAGAAAATGAATCTATTATTATTCCTCCAAAATAAGGCCCCACCATTTGACCTATACTAAATGATGAAGTAAGAATTGCAGTTGAAATTATGATTGAACCTTCATATCTTGATTGGCCCTCTAAGAAGGCTAGTGCTGTAATAGGAATAAAAGTTCCACCTAATAATATTGCTGCAAAGATAATTCCTAATTTATGATCTACAATAACAGGCATTAAAATACCAATTCCCAT
The DNA here is from genome assembly GCA_913009535.1 of uncultured Flavobacteriales bacterium. The sequence goes on from CAJVXR010000117.1 coordinate 1,766, forward strand.
AATTAAACAGGCTAAGAACAAAGCTAAATCATTTCCAATTTTTTTGCCAAACCAAGGCCAAAAAATTACCATTGGAATACCTGCAAGACCTACCAACAACCAAACGTAAGTTTCGGTAGATTCTAACCCTGAAGTATCTCTTGCCATTGTTGAAATAAATGTTCCAAGTACAACATAGCCAAAACCGTAAAGGCCATAAGAAAAAGTAATTAGATTAAATCCTAATCTAGTTGATGTATTGAATTTTTTAGTAGTTTCATTTGTAACAACAGGATTTGGTGTGAATATAAAGACAGGAATAGCAAGCAATAATGCTAAAATAGTAACCCCTAACCATAAATCACTCCATATAAACCCTAAACTTCCTAAAAGAGACACTAATATTGAAGATAATAAAATTCCAAATCCCACACCCATAAAATGTGCCGTGCTTAGAGAACTTTTACCTAAAGCCTGAATAGAAGGAAGAATTAAAGATGTTCCAAAAATTAATACAAAAGCACTAGATAAACCTGCAAAAAATCTAATTATAATAAAAAGGAATATGTCTTCACAAAATGCCATAAATATCGTCGTTAGTAATGATATAATTATAGAAATAAAAAAAACAAATTTAATTTTTTTTTTAAATATTGATAAGATCGAAATTAATGATCCAAATAAGTAACCAAAAAAATTCCACGAAGCTATTAAACCACCATTTGTTTTGCTTAAGCTTAACTCTTCTAACATATATGGTAAAATAGGTGTGTAACTAAACCTTCCAATTCCGATAGCAATTGCTAAAGCTGCAGCTCCTGTCAAAATTAAAACTATTACATTTGATTTATATTTTTCTAACAAAATTATCTTTCTGGGGTTTTTTCAACTAAAAATATACTATACGCTTGATTATAGCATTAAATAATTGCAAAGCTTAAAAACATTATCAATTGACCGGTTAAGAAAAATTAGTTCAAATGAAATTAGTAAATATGATAGAAAGTTGGAATCATAAAAATGCAAAATTTATTCAAAGTTTCTAATGTTACCAAGCATATTGTCAAAATAGAGTTATGTAATGGTAAGAAACACAATCCTTTATCCTTAGGTTTAATGAAGGATTTGACAAGCTCTTTAAAAGAAATATCTGCCAGACCAAATGTTAGAGTTTTAATTATTTCTTCAGAAGGACCTGGTTTTTCAGCTGGACATGATTTAGGAGAATTAAGGCAAAATAAAAATGATAAAGATTTTTTTAAAAGCTTATTTAATGAATGTTCTAATTTGATGCAGACAATTATGAACCTTTCCCAACCAGTAATTGCTGAAGTTTGTGGTATTGCAGCAGCTGCTGGTTGTCAATTAGTGGCTAGTTGTGATTTAGCTGTTGCTTCAGAGCAGGCAAGTTTTATGACGCCTGGAGTTAATATAGGATTGTTTTGTTCGACACCTATGGTTGCAGTCTCAAGAAATATGAGTAGAAAGAAAACAATGGAAATGCTTTTAACTGGTGAAAAAATCAGTGCTATCGAAGCTGTAGATTTCGGCTTAATTAATCATTGTGTTTCTTTTGAAAAACTTGAAAATAAAACAATGGATCTTGCCAATTTAATTGTTTCAAAACCTCTTTCAACAATTAAAAT
>CAJVXR010000118.1 GCA_913009535.1 uncultured Flavobacteriales bacterium
TTTTCATCAGGAATATCTTTATATGAGTTGCCAAACTTCTCTTTGACACAAAGAGCAACATGGGCGTAGGGGTTTCTTCCTTTAGGGTGGTTAGGATGGCTTGGTAACTGACCAAGTAAATAATCACCAGCTTCCTGGATCATTTTCCATAGTTTACTTGCATTTTCTTTGTTCATATTAATCTTTTGGTAACCAAGAGGTATAGAGTGGATTATTTTTATCTATTGGAAGGCTAATATTTTTTCCTTGTCTTGATGAGCTGTAAACAGCAGTTACAAACTCAACTGATTTACGTGCATCTAGTAATTTTACTTCATCACTATATTTACCATCAAGTTTATTAGCTATTTCATTAAACATTCCAGCATACCATGACTTTGGTTTATTAACTTTTGATATGATTTCATCGACTTGATTTTGCGTTACAGGCTCTCTTGCTAAAAATTTCCATTCATCTTCTGCTGGATTATAAGGCTTATCTGGTGATGCACCAGACTCAATTGTCAGCCCATCAAAACAAAATCTTAGTCTGCTAGTGTCATTTGCAGCACCAAGAGTAATGGAACTTGTAACCAATGAACCATTTTTCATCTCAATTGTAAGAGCAGCGCAATCCTCAACCTCAATATTATTTACTCTTGTAGTTAATTTTGCAAATACATTTGAAACTGAACCGAAAATCATACTTATTAAATCATGAATATGAATTGAATGGCTTAAAATTGCTCCACCTTGTTCACCTTTCCAAGTTCCTCTCCAGGGTTTTGAGTAATAATCTTTCCCTCTATTCCAGTGGGTTTCTAACGAAGCAACAAGAGGTTTTCCAGCAAGACCAGATTGTATAAGAGCTTTGATTTTTGAAAATCCCAAACCATATCTGTATTGGAAAACTGGGAAGATTATTTTACCTGTTTCTTTGCTTATTTTTTCAAGTTCATCAATTTCTTTGAGATTTGATACCAATGGTTTTTCACAGATAACATGTTTACCAGCTTCAAGAGATTTTTTACAAGCAGAAAAATGTAAGTGAGGTGGAAGACAGATATCTATAATATCAATTTCTTTTATTTCTAAAACTTCATCGAAGTTAAGTGAAATTTGTGTCTCATTATTTGATATTAAAATATTATCTATAGCTTCTCTAGTTAGTCCACAAATAGTATGAACATTAAATTTATCAGAAACTTTTTGAAAATCCTCATAGTGTTTAGCTCCAATATTTGTACCAATAATTGCTACTTGATATTTATTCATTTCTTTTCTGCAATTTCTTGTGCTTTAATTGCAAGCTCCATAGATAAATAGGTTAAATTTTGAGAACAAGCTGTTTCAGTTCTATTTAAAACATCATTAATTAGGTTTCTAAAATATGGAAGTTTAACATCTGAACAATCTATATATTTTACCTCATCGTTATTTGCATAAATTAAATGATTGCCATTATTAGATTTTGCTAAATCAGTATATTTTCTTATTTCAATAAAACCCTTGTCACCTAAAATAAATAATCTTCCATCTCCCCAGGTTGATAGTGCATCAGGTGTAAACCAATCTAATCTAATATATCCATGACCACCATTACCAGTGAGATTAATTTCACCAAAGTCTTGAAAGCCAGGCTTTTCTTTTCTAGTAGTATTTTCAGCTAGAGCACGTGTTATCTTTGCGTTATTTGAATTTGTGAATACAAGAAATTGATGAATTTGATGAGAACCAATATCGGTAATTATTCCTCCATAACTTTCCCGTTCATAAAACCAATCAGGTCTTTCATAATTTCCCTGCCTATGTGGACCTATTCCCATAGTTTGTTTTACTTTTCCAATTATACCATCTTTCACTAATTCCTCTGCTTTTGTAACTGCCGCAACATGAAATCTTTCAGAAAAATTCACTGACCAAATTTTACCTGTTTCTTTAACTATTTTTTTTAAATCATTAAGTTGATCTAATGTTGTGCAACCTGGCTTATCAACCATCACATCCTTTCCAGCTTTTAAAGCCTCAATTGAAAGATTTGCTCTATCTTTTGGAATTGATGAAATTAAGATCATATCAATGGTGTCATCATCTAAAATCTCTTTTTTATTTGTCTTTCTTTTTATGTTTGGATATTTTGTATTAAATTCTTTTAAGGTTAATGGTGAACCTTCGGACCAAAAATAATTGCAACTACAACCTTCTTTCAACATCTCATCAAGCATGTCAAAGATATGACCATGATCGATACCTATTACACCAAGATTTAAATTTTTTTTCATATTAATTAAATTTTGCCTCCACATCACCAAATTCAGATGAAGAAACTTGAATTAATGTCTTATCATTAATAGGAACTGGAAATCCATATGCACCTGTTAAAATTAAATCATTTTTTTTTAATATATTATTTATCTTATTTTGTTCTTTAACTAACCATTCAACTTCTGACAACATATCGTATGGCCATTTTTTATCCTTCCAGGTATCAACTGTTTCGTTATCATAAATAAGTTTAAGATCTGTTATTTTGTTATTAGAAAGTTTTGTTCCTGGTCCCAAAATAACTCCAGCATGTAAAGCGTTATTTGCAAGTAATTCTGCACCATAAGGTTCCTCTCCATTAAAAACTAAATTATGAATTTCTATCAAAGGATAAATTGATTCTATTGACTCTAATATATAATCAAAAGAAACAAGTTTAGGATCAATGTCACGATTTAACTTAACTCCAAATTCTGCTTCCATAGCAGGATTTGAATAATCTTTTTTATTCAACTCAACCCCACTATCAAATAACTCATCCCTCCAGAGAGTTCCCCACGCAGGTTGATTAAAACCCATTTTTTTTTGAGTTTCTTTAGAAACGCAACCAATTTTATAACCAATGACCTTTTCACCTCTATCAATTCTTAATTTAGTGACTTTTGATTGTAGAAGTAGTGCATCATCGTTGCTCAATTTTATTTTTGTTTTAAAAATTGTCCCAGGATTTTTGGCATCATAATCTTCTAAAATTTTATTTGCAAATAGGTCTAATTTTTTTTGATTTAATTTTGTCATAATAAACCCAGAACGATGAACAGATATGCTAGTAAACGTTTTATAACTCGAGACTAACAAATCCTGAACCATGAGTCTATTTGCTTTAAAAATGATTACTTGATTTATCTATTTTAATTCGAGTATAGTTCGAGTTTAAGAGATGAAATTAATGAGTCATTATCTAATTTATTTTAAGTTAGTTTTTAATTACTCGCATAACTACTGTAGTTTAGTGTAGGTTAATGTGGATTAGGTTGAACCTCTAATCCCGTAA
>CAJVXR010000119.1 GCA_913009535.1 uncultured Flavobacteriales bacterium
TTGCTGGTCAAGTAATTGGGTTTTTGATTGCAGGTCCTTTAGCTGTAGGTGGTGCCTTTTTTGCATTGAATATAGTTAGAGAGCAAGCAGCTAAGACTGATGACTTATTTTTTGGCTTTAATAACAACTTAGGTAATTCAATACTTGCATATCTATTAGTTTTTGTTTTTGCTTTTATAGGCTTTATTTTACTTATTATTCCAGGTATAATTGTTGCATTGGCCCTTTCTCAAACTTGGTTTATTTTAGCAGAAAACCCATCAATGGATTCTTATGAAGCTATCATCAAAAGTAAGAATATGATGAAAGGCTATAAGTGGCAATACTTTAAAATTGGATTAAGATTATTTGGGCTTGGGTTACTATGTTTACTAACCTTAGGTATAGGATTCCTATGGTTATTACCATATCAGTATGTCGTTTATGCTAAGTTTTATGAACAACTTAAAGCCGTATAATTAATATTTAACTGTTCTGTTTAAGATTTTATATTCTTCATAACATTCGCTAATGGCATCTAGTAACTGTAAATCATTTGCTTTGTTAATAAACTCGTCTGAATAATTACATTCACTGATTAACAATTCTAAGTCTGCTTTTTCTAATTGTAGTAAGACCATTAGCATTTCTCTATCAAATCTATTCGATAATATATCTCTGATTTGATCATCTCTTTTCATTTTTCTCAGTTTTCTTAACTGGTTAGGTTCTTTACCAAAAACTCTGTGTAAAAAGTCCAATGGATTAAATATTGCATTTAGAGCCTGAGTTACTGCGCTAGCTGGCCTAACTGCTGATTCATAACTAACATTTGGTAATCCAGAAATACTATATCTAAAATTATTATTTATGGGGACTTGTTTTATATCTACCTCTAGGTATCCAGTAAGTTTTATTCGGCTAACTAAAACTTCTTCTAAAGCAAATGCTAACTCAGTTAATTCTATAGTAGTAGCTGAGCCAAATTTAATCCAATCATTAGTTACTTTTATTTTTAATGATTTGAAGCCTAAATATGAAAAATGGAGCGTATCATTTGCTTTTACATCAATTGTAAATTCTCCTTTTTTATTTGTAGAAGTACCAATAACTTGGGATAGATTAACAATATTAACGTTTTCTAACGGAGTATTGTTATTTGCATTTATAATAGCCCCTTTAACAGTTGTTATCTCTTGAGAAAAACAAAAACTAGATATAAAGAATATGAAATTAAAAAAATGTGTTTTGGCCATTATTATTATTAAAAAACAAATATAATAAACTTAAGCACTTATTTATATTTAATATCAGATACTTAACTCATTTTTAACAAATGTTAATCTCTTCTATTTCTTCTTGGTCTTGAGAAGCTATCAGGATTAAAAGATTTTGATCTTCTAGAACTTGAGTTTCCATCAGATTCTCTTGAACTTGATCTTCTAGAGCTTGAGTTTCCATCAGAATCTCTTGAACTTGATCTTCTAGAGCTTGAGTTACTGTCGGAACTTCTTGAGTTAGATCTATTAAACCCTCTATTTGAGCTTGACTTTTTAAAGCCGCCACCACCACGTCTATCTCCTCCTCTGTTAGATCTTCCCTTGCCACTATTTCTTTTAATATCTTTAGATACTTCAACATTTACGAATCTTCCGTTTTGTTTAAAATCTGTAAAAAATGCTAAAATCTTTTCTTTATGTTCTTCTTCAGTATTAAAAAATGAGAAGCTTTCTTTTACATCAACTTTAAATACATCATCTTTTCCAAGCTCAAGAACATCCTTTAAAAAGTCTTTTAGGCTCATCCAATCATAACCATCTTTTTGACCAACATTTATAAAAAACCTAGCAGAGTTTGAATCATCTGAGTCAGAAAAGTCAGAATAGCTATGCTGATTTCCGCCTTCAATATTTAAATTTTTAGATTTTTTATAATAATCAAAATATCTATTAAACTCAACTGAAAAGAATTTTTTGATTAAATCTGCTTTTTTTGTCTTTTTAAACAAGTTATTGATATCCTCTATATACTCATCTATATTATTGTTTACTTCAGTTTCATTAACCTTATTTGCTAATGTAAATAGTTGAACTTTGCATATTTCCTCACTGCTTGGTATATCTTTTTTTATAAATTCTTTTTTTATTTTCTTTTGAATATGACCAATTTTTCTTAGTTCACTCTTGGAAATAATTACCAATGAGATACCTGTTTTACCTGCTCTACCCGTTCTTCCACTTCTATGTGTGTATGTTTCAATTTCGTCTGGCAATTGGTAATTTATAACATGGGTTATATTATCTACGTCAATACCCCTTGCAGCTACATCAGTAGCTACTAAGAATTGAATTTGCTTGTTTCTGAACGATTTCATAACTAAGTCCCTTTGCCCTTGACTTAAATCACCATGTAAGGCACCAGCATTATATCCATCTTCAATAAGTTTTTCAGCAACTTTTTGTGTGTCTCTTTTAGTTCTACAGAAAATAACTGAAAAAATATGTGGATTTGCGTCTACAAGCCTTTTAAGTGCTACATATCTATCACTAGATTTAACTAGGTAATATTCATGTGAAACCTGATCACTACCTACATTTTTAGTTCCTACAGTAATTTCAATAGGATTGTTCATGAATTTTTTAGCTATAGAAGAAACTTCTCTAGGCATAGTAGCAGAAAATAACCAAGTGTTTTTTTCGTCTGGTGTGAATGATAATATATCAGTTATATCTTCATAAAAACCCATATTTAACATTTCATCTGCTTCATCTAAAACACTATACTTGATTTGAGAGATATCTACTAGTTTTCTCTTAATCATATCTTTCATTCTACCAGGTGTAGCAACAATTATCTGCGCGCCTCTTTTTACAGATCTAGCTTGATCTGTAATGCTTGCACCTCCATATATAGCTGTGACATTTAAACCCTTGTAAAATTGGCCGTATTGCTTTATTTCGTTAGTTATCTGTAAACATAATTCTCTTGTGGGAGAAAGTATAAGACCTTGAGTTGTCTTACTGCTAATATCAATCTTTTGGATCATAGGAAGGCCAAATGCAGCTGTTTTTCCAGTTCCAGTTTGAGCTAGAGCTACTAAATCGGTGTCTTTTTCTAATAATATAGGTACGGTTTTACTTTGAACTTCGGAAGGAGTTTCAAATCCCATTTTTTCAACTGCAAGGACTAAATTCTCTTCTAATCCAATTTTTTTGAATTCACTCATGATTTTTGTTTAAATATTCGATTTATAATTGTGTTTACGAAGTTGTAATCGACATACTTAAACTGAGACTTCT
>CAJVXR010000120.1 GCA_913009535.1 uncultured Flavobacteriales bacterium
GGGTTAAACCGCCAACAGATAAATTTTCACAAAGTTCAATTCTGTGTGCGCCACCATTCTCAGCATTTATTGCAGACTCATATGAGTTAGCACAAACCTCTAATATCATTTTATTTCTTCTTTTTCTAGATGTTTAGAATAATTAATATCTAGTTTATCTAATCTTTTAAAGTAGTTTTTAGCCCTTAATTTAAATTCTGTGAAATTAGTCCTATTGCTGCTCCAAAGTACTTCAGAAAGTGCTAAAATCCTTGGGAACACCATGTATTCTACATGTTCACTAGTTTTCATATACTCTGTCCAAACATTAGCTTGTGCACCAATAATATATTTATTATATTTTTCATTTAGTTCTTTAGGTATTGGATTGTAATTATACACTTCTTCGATAGGAGTGAAGCCTCCAATCGCTACTGGTTCCCCATCTTTTTTTGATTGATAGTGATCGAAATATAAATTTGCATTAGGGCTCATAATAACTTCATGCCCCATTTGCGCAGCTTTGATTCCTCCACTTTCCCCTCTCCAAGACATAACTGTAGCATTAGGAGCAAGTCCACCATCTAAAATTTCATCCCAGCCAATTATTTTTTTACCTTTTGAATTAATATATTTCTCCATTCTAGTTATAAAATAACTTTGAAGTTCATGCTCGTCTTTTAATCCTTCTTTTTTAATTAAACTCTGACAATGACTACACTCTTCCCATCTTTTCTTAGGAGCTTCATCTCCGCCAATATGAATATACTCACCAGGGAATAAAGTAATTACTTCGTCAATTATATCTTCCAAAAAACTAAAGGTAGTTTCTCTTGTGCAAAAAATATCTTCAAAAACACCCCAGCTAGTTGCTACTCCTATTTGTTCTTGATTACAGCTTAAATATGGATAGGATGCTATTGCTGCTTGTGCATGCCCAGGCATTTCAATCTCAGGGATAATTAGTACTTCTCTCGAGTTAGCAAAGGCAACAATTTCTTTAATTTCTTTTTGTGTGTAATAGCCTCCGTATCTAGTTTTGTCATACTTAATAGGTTTATCAGTATAATGTCCAGCTAAAGTAGAATCTCTATATGATCCAATTGAATTAAGTTTTGGATATTTTTTAATTTCAATTCTCCAACCTTGATCTTCTGTTAAATGCCAATGAAATGTATTAAATTTTAGCATAGCTAAAGCATCAATATATTTTTTAATAAAATCCACTGAGTACATATGTCTACTAACATCTAGATGCATTCCTCTGTATTTAAATTTAGGTGAATCTTTAATTACTTGACATGGGATTTTTATTTCATCTAAGCTTGTTTTGTTATTTTCAAATTCAACAGGTAATAGTTGTCTTAGAGTTTGTACAGCGTAAAAAGCTCCTTTATTAGAACTACTGTATATATTAATTTCATCAGATAGTATTTCTATTTTGTAACCTTCATCATTTTCAATGTTGTTTTTTATGAAATTAATTTCATTACCTGAATTAAAGAATTTAAATAGTTTAGTAAATGAATTATTATGATTTTCTCCAATTTGAATAAAATCCTTCAAAAATTCCGCAGATATTTTAAAATCATCCGGGTAATTTATACTTGTATTATTAGATAATATAAAGTCACCGCCTTTTAAAACTTGTGAGTCTGGATTTGGAATTATTTCATTTGAAAATGCAAAAAAATTACATGAATTAATAATTAAAAAAAGACTAAAAACTATTATTCTCTTGTGTGTCATTTTAGTATATTAGATGTTTAAAGATAATAAAAATAGGTTATTCTCCAACCGTAATTTATGAATGTAAAAGAACAAATAAATTCTCTAAGATCTGAATTACATAAACTTAATTATAATTATTACGTTCTTGATGATTCTAGTGTATCGGATTATGATTTTGATTTAAGATTAAAAGAGCTCAAAAAATTAGAAGACTTACATCCTGAGTTCTACGATTCAAATTCTCCAACCGTGAGAGTTGGAGGTGATATCACAAAAAATTTTTCAACAATTGTACATAATTTTCCAATGTATTCTTTAGATAATTCTTATTCAATTGAAGATTTATATGATTGGGAAAAGAGAATAAAAAAAATAATTGAAAATAATATTGAATATACCTGTGAGTTAAAATATGATGGTGCATCTATTAGCCTTTCTTATGTTGATGGTAAATTTGTAAAAGCAATTACAAGAGGAGATGGTATACAAGGCGATGATGTAACTGCGAATATCAAGACAATTCCAACTGTCCCGTTAGTTCTTCAAGGAAATTTTATTAAAAATTTTGATATAAGAGGTGAAATAGTAATGCCTATAGAAGGTTTTAAGAAACTCAATTCTAAAAGATTATCAAACGGCGAAGAGCCATTTAAAAACCCTAGAAATACTGCTTCTGGTAGCTTAAAACTACAAGACAGTAAAGAAGTTTCTAAAAGACCTTTGGAATGTCTCTTATATTCTGTTGTAGAATCTAGTGGTACTATTAAATCTCAATTTGAATCTCTTGAGATTGCTAAAAAATGGGGTTTTAATGTTTCAAATGAAATTAAACTAGCCAAATCAATTGAAGAAGTTTTTGAATTTATTAAATACTGGGAGTTCAATAGAAATAACCTACCATTTGAAATTGATGGAGTTGTAATTAAAGTGAATGATACTAATCAGCAAAATGAATTAGGTTTTACTTCCAAATTTCCAAGATGGGCAATCTCTTATAAATTTAAACCTGAGCAATCTTCAACAATACTAAAAAATATTTCTTATCAAGTTGGGAGAACTGGTTCAATAACTCCTGTTGCTAATTTTGAACCAATTGATTTAGCAGGAACAATTGTTAAAAGAGCATCATTACATAATTCGGATTTTATTAATAAAATGGACATTAGAATAAATGACACTGTGTTCGTTGAAAAGGGAGGAGATATTATTCCTAAAATCGTAAAAGTTGATTTATCTAAACGATCAGTTAGTTCAGAAAAAACAATATATATAAATCATTGTCCTGAGTGTAATTCAGAATTAAAAAGAAATGAAGACGAAGCGAATCATTACTGTTTAAATTTCAATTTCTGTCAACCTCAAGTTTCAGGCAGGATACAGCATTTTATTTCTAGAAAAGCAATGGATATAGATGGACTAGGAGCGGAAACTGTCAACTTATTAGTAGAGAATAATTTGATAAAGAATTATTCAGATTTATATAGATTAAAAATTGAAGATGTTATAGGGCTAGAAAGAATGGCTCAGAAAAGTTCTGAAAA
>CAJVXR010000121.1 GCA_913009535.1 uncultured Flavobacteriales bacterium
AAGTCTATTAAAAAAATCAGAAATATTAAAAATCAGCTTTCAAAGTTTATTACAGAATATTCTGAAAATGATGTTAAAGATTTAATTGACAAAGCATCTGTTTTAGAAGGCAAACTCTCTGCTATAGAAAAAGAATTATATCAAACTCAAAACAGAAGTGGACAAGATCCATTAAACTTTCCTATTAGACTCACAAATAAGTTAGCTCACTTAAACTCGCTTGTAAGTATGGGAGATTTTCAACCAACCTTACAAGATATTCAAGTAAAAGAATTTCTAGTCCAAGAAATAAATAAGAGTCTTGAAAGCTTTGATGTATTGATGGAAAATGAAATTATAAGCTTTAATACCCTTTTCAATTCGAACAACTTAAATTACATAATAACTATTAATTAATATGGAGTATTATCAGTATTTAAAGTCATTACATTTAATCTTTGTTATAACATGGTTTGCGGGGCTTTTTTATATACCTAGATTATTTATTTATCATATTGAAGCAAATTCTAAAGCTAAAAATGAAAAAGAAATACTGATTCCACAGTTTAAAATTATGACAAAAAGACTATGGTTGATAATCACTTGGCCCTCTGCTATTTTAGCAACAGGTTTTGCGATTTCATTATTTGTGTTAAACCCAGGACTTATTAATTTTGACTGGATGAAAGTGAAATTAATTTTTGTTTTTATATTAATTCTGTACCATATAAAAACTCATCTAATTTACAAAGAACTTCAAAATGATATAATAAATTATTCTTCTAACTTTATGCGTTACTGGAACGAAGGGGCGACTATAATATTATTTGCAGTGATTTTTCTAATAACTTTAAAAAGTGCTACAAGTTGGATTTTCGGAGTTTTAGGAATAATATTTTTATCAGTAATCTTAGCTTTAGGAATTAAATTTTACAAAAAAATCAGAAATGAGTAAGTCGAAATTAAAAGGAATTTCTTTAAGGTTTAGAATATTTATTTTTATGATTTTGATGGTTGTTATTTCCTCAATATTGGTAGCAATACTTACATTAATTGAGTACAACAATCAGTCTGAATATTATCACAACGAAAGGCTAGAAAGAAAAGAAAATCAATTAATACTAAGTCTTAATTATGTTATTCAAAACTCCAGTTTTGAAAATGCTAGTATTATTAAAAACATTAGTGATATTAAAATTGATGAAATATCCACAATTCAAAATATTGAATTTAAGCTTTATGACTTACAAGGAAACTTAATAAAAAACTCTGATTTAGAATCCAACATCGAGGATTTAGAGTTAAAGATCCCCGAGAATATAGTTGAAAAGTTTGAAAAACAATCAATTAATAGATATGTAGAAAATAATATTAACAACAAAAATTATAAAGTAGCATACGATATACTAAAAGACACAAAAAATAATCCAATTGGTATTTTATACATACCTTATTATGAGTTTGATTTTTTTAATTACGATAAACTAAACTCAATACTTTACGGACTTGGTGTTGTTTTATTTAACATAATTATTATTTCTACTTTATTTGCTTATTTTTTATCTCGCTATATAACAAAACCACTTTTTCAAATTAGTAATAGGCTAAAGTTGACGAAATTATCTCAAGGTGATAATAAAATTACGCTTACAAATCCGCCAAGAGAATTAGCTGAATTAGTAGACTCATATAATCTTATGATTGATGAACTAGAAGAAAGTGCTATGAAATTAGCAAAAAGCGAAAGAGAAAATGCTTGGCGAGAAATGGCAAAACAAGTTGCCCATGAGATAAAAAACCCACTTACTCCCATGCGATTAACTATTCAGTCTTTTCAAAAAAACTTCAATATTGATAAAAAAGACATTCATTTAAAAGTTGATGAGTTTTCAAATACTTTAATTCAGCAAATTGACGTAATGAGCTCTATTGCTGTTGCATTTTCAGATTTTGCCAAAATGCCAGAACAGAAAAAAGAATTATTAAATCTTAATGAGGTTATTGTATCTGCTCTTGATATTTTTGATAATAAATCTATTAATTTCTCCTCTGAGCATAATGAAACCTTAATTAGTTTAGACAAATCCCAGTTGATAAGGGTCTTAACCAATTTAGTTAAAAACGCAATACAATCTGTACCTGAAGATCGATCTCCAATTATCGATGTTTATTTATCGAATCTAAAAAACAGTATAAATATAAAAATTAGTGATAACGGTTCTGGAGTAGAGGAAATTTATAAAACACGAATATTTGAGCCTAAATTCACCACTAAATCTAGTGGTATGGGACTGGGACTTTCTATGGTTAGTAGTATTGTTAAATCTTTCAATGGTACAATTGATTTTGAAACTAAAAAAAATATAGGAACTACCTTTTCGTTAACTTTCCCAAAAAATTAAATATGAAATTTGAAAATATTTTAATAGATACTAATGATAAGGTGTCTGTAATTACAATTAATAGACCTAACAAATTAAACGCTCTTAACATACTTACCATTAATGAATTGCATCAAGCTCTAAAGCTTTTATCTAACAACGATGATTGTAAGGTTATAATTATAACTGGTTCAGGAGAAAAAGCTTTTGTTGCTGGAGCTGATATAAGTGAGTTTTATAAATTTTCTAAAGAAAAGGGATATAGACTATCACTTGATGGTCAAACAAAGCTTTTTGATTTTATTGAAAATTACTCTAAGCCTGTTATTGCCGCTGTAAATGGATATGCTTTGGGTGGAGGATTAGAGTTGGCCATGGCTTGCCATATCAGAATAGCAAGTGAAAATACCTTAATGGGTCTCCCTGAGGTTTCACTCGGTGTAATTCCAGGATATGGAGGGACTCAAAGATTAGCACAGTTAATTGGAAAGGGAAGAGCTATGGAATTAATTTTAAGTGCAAATATGATTAATGCTGAGAGAGGCGAAAAAGTAGGATTAATAAATCATATTACTAGCAAGGAGGATCTGATGGATTTTAGTAATGATTTAGCAAAAAAAATAAGCGCAAATTCTTCTACCGCCATTAAAGCTTCTATAAAGTGTATAAATTCTAATTTTAAAGACGGTCAAAATGGTTACCTTACAGAAATAAATGAGTTTAGTGACTGTTTTCAGTCTGAAGATTTTATTGAAGGCACTAACGCATTTATTGAAAAAAGAAAAGCAAAATTTAAATAACAATATCTTCCCCCCACGTTATTTTTTTGAATTTAATTTATCGCAAAATATTATTTAAGAAATATTTAACTGACTAAAAAA
>CAJVXR010000122.1 GCA_913009535.1 uncultured Flavobacteriales bacterium
CAAAAACAATATAATTATAATCCTGATAGAGATTGGTGGTTAAGAACACAAATCAAAAAGTAATTATGAAAAATATTTCATTAATTTTCTTAATATTTTTTTCAACATCAATTTTTTCACAAGATCTTTTATTAAAAGGCACTGTCTTTGAAAAAGATTCTGATATTACACTTCCTGGAGCAGCAATTCAAGTAATCGGTAATGATACTGGAGTAGTTACAGATTTTGATGGAAATTTTGAAATTATTTTATCTATTGGTGATAAAATTAAAGTTTCATATATTGGAATGGAAACAACTGAGTTAACTATTATATCCTCTCCGGTTTCTATTTATATGGAATCTGATACTAACCAATTAGATGAAGTAACTGTAAGTGTTGGTTATTTTGATATCAGTAAAAAAGATTTATCTGGATCTATAATTCAAATTACATCCGATCAGCTTGAAAAAAACAGAAATGGATCTTTAGAGAGTGTTTTACAAGGACAAGTATCTGGATTAGTTGTTACAGAAAGTTCCGAACCTGGCGGCGGCTCAGGAGTATCAATAAGAGGAACTAATTCTATTTTAGGAGGAACTCAACCCTTATATGTTCTAGATGGTATACCTGTTTCTCCGTTATCTGATGCTCAAGGAATGGGAGGAAGTGGTGGACAACAAAGTTCTCTTAGTTTTATAAATCCAAATGACATAGAGAAAATTGAAGTTTTAAAAGATGCTGCTGCTACCTCAATTTATGGAGCAAGAGGCGCAAATGGGGTTATTTTAATTACCTCCAAAACAGCTAATAATGAAAATGGAAAAGATAAAATATCTTTAAGATATGAAAGTTATGTAACCTCTGTAAGAAAAAATATTGATGTTTTAGATGGTTCTGGTTTTGAAAGCTATATGAATCAAAGAGTTTTAAATCAAGTCTTTCAAGATATTACCGATCCGACCAGAAATGGAGGCGCATATGATGGTTCCCAGTTAATAAATGCTGAGAATTTCCCTGAAATAACAGGGTACAATTTTCCATATCCTCAATCTACAGGTAAAAATACAAATTGGCAAGATGAAACTTATAGGCTATCTCTAAGTAACAAATACAACTTAAATTATAGGGGAGGAGATTTTAAAAAGAATATTTCAATTGGACTTGGAATTAATAATCAGGAAGGTGTAATTATTAATTCAAATAATAAAACTATAAATTTTAACATGAATGCTAAGAGAAAAGCATTTAATGATAAAATTGATATTTATTCCAAAACATATTTTACTCATAAAAAAGGAAATGCTGCATCAGTTGGTAATGGTGAAATATTTCAGCAAAGAGGTGTTGTTTCTCAAGCGTTACAATTTCAACCTATTTTTTCGTTACTAGAACCTGGTCAAGATGATGATATTTATTCTACTCTGAACGAAGGTAATGTTGTATCCAACCCTTATAATTTAGCTCGATACGTGATGGATATTAAAAAATCTTTTTCTTTTCGACAAACATTGCAAATTGTAGCTAGAATTACACCAAAATTAACTGCTACTTTAAAAGGATCATATAACTTTCAAAAAAGTAACAGAGATAACTATTATCCTCTAAATACCACAAGAGGAAGAAATACAAATGGTCAAGCATCACAAGCTTTTTTAGAAAATAGCAAAACATATGCTGAGGTTAATTTCAGATATAGAAATAAGTTTCAAAATCATCGTTTAGATGCTACTGTTGTTGCAACATATGAGAAAAATGAAATTAGATCTATGTTAAATAAGGCAAGAGGTTTTGGAACAGATGCTACAGCCTTTTATAACTTTGCTTCGGCTGAAGAAATTCTTACTCCAATTTCACAATTTAGAGAAGTTGGTTTGTTATCTGCTTTATTCAGAGTTGGATACAATTATAAAAGAAAATATTTTATAGATGTAAATGCAAGAATTGATGCATCCTCAAAATTTTCAATAAATAATAAAAGCGCGTTATTTCCATCAGTTGCTTTCTCTTGGTTTGCTTCAAAAGAAGATTTTTTAAAAAAATATGATAATTTAAATGAGCTTAAATTTAGAATATCATATGGTAAAATTGGAAGTAATCCAATATCGCCATACCAGTCATTGGCTCTTATGACCCCTATTCGTTATAATTTTAATGATGAAATAATTACTGGATTTTTTGAATCTAATCTGGCAAATGATGATCTAACTTGGGAAACTACTGATCAATTTAATTTTGGTATTGATTTAGGTTTATTAGATTCAAAACTAAACTTTACAGTAGATTTATACCATAAAGTAACTAGCGATTTATTACAAAACGTTCAACTACCTCCATCAAACGGATATACAAGTAGAGTTGACAACTTTGGAGAAGTTGAAAATAAGGGTATCGACTTTAGCATAAATTCAATAATCTCAGAGAATGATAGTTTTAAGTGGAATGTAAATGCTAACTTAGGTTTAAACAAGAATAATCTTAATAAATTAAACTCAAATTTAGATTTTCAGTTAGGACCTTCAGTTGGTTTTTCACAAGCATATCCTATCCTTTTTAAAGTTGGCCAACCCTTAGGGGTTTATTGGGGTGCGCAAACAGATGGAGTATATTCTGATTGGGATGAAGCGATTAGTAGCGGAATTTCTGGAGCTGCACCTGGTGAAATTAAATATGTAAATAACTTTATTGATGTTGATGAGTCTGGTCAACCATTAGCAATACAAGAAATTAATTTTGATGATTATGTGAAAATAGGAGATCCTAATCCAGATTTCACTTATTCAGTTACAAATAATTTTACCTTTAAAAACTGGGATGTAAGTATTCTTTTCACTGGTCAAAAAGGAGGAGATATATTTTGGGTTGATTCGTGGCAACTGACTGGTTTACAAAAAACAACTAATGTGTTAACTTCCTCTTTTGAAGATTCCTGGATAGCACCACTTACTTATGAAAACGGTAATTATTTATATGATTCTTCAGCTGGTAGTTTAAATAATGTAAATAATCCGGGTGCAATGTTAGATACTGGAAAAAGAGCAATTTCGTCTGATAGAAATATTTATGATGGATCATTTATAAAACTTAAAAATGTAAATATTGGATATACTTTTGAACTATCTGAAGCTAGAAATATGAGACTTTATATTTCTGGACAAAATTTAATCGTTTTGACAGATTACCCAGGTTATGATCCAGAGGTTAGAACTTATAC
>CAJVXR010000123.1 GCA_913009535.1 uncultured Flavobacteriales bacterium
TATTGTAAAAGCTGAAGTTTCATGTCCAATTGAAGAATTATATGACAATAGCATAGTCGAACCAATATCTTTTGCCAAGAACTTTGTAAGAGCAGTTAGGATAGCTGAAGTGGACAAATATAGAGCTGTAACTCATAATAAAGGAATTATGAATGGAATAGACGCTGTAGTAATAGCTACAGGAAATGACTTTAGAGCAGTTGAATCAGGAGCCCATGCTTACGCCTCTAAAAGTGGAACATATAAAAGTTTGACAAAAGCTAGTATTAATGATAACAGATTTAGCTTTTCTATTGAAGTTCCTTTAGCACTAGGTACAGTAGGAGGATTAACAAAATTACATCCTTTAGCTAACCTTGCTTTAGAAATGCTTGACAACCCGAGCGCCGAAGACCTAATGCAAATAACTGCTGTAGCTGGGCTAGCTCAAAATTTTGCAGCTATAAAATCATTAATTACCACAGGGATTCAACATGGGCATATGAAAATGCACTTAATTAATATGCTTAACCAGCATAAAGCCTCTGATATTGAGAAAGAAAATGCAATTGAATACTTTAAAAAAAATACTGTAAGTCACTTAAATGTTGAAAAATTTATAAATAAATTAAGATCCAATGACTGACTTTAAAAGTAATGGAAAAATATTATTAACTTCAGAGTATGTTGTATTAGATGGTGTTGATTGTATCGCATTACCAACAAAGTTAGGACAAACATTGTCAGTTACTGAGAATAATTCAAAATGTATAAATTGGACAAGCTATGACTATAATAACAATATATGGTTTAAAGATAAATACACCATAAGCTCAAAAAATAAAATAGAATACAGCAGTAAAAAAAATAATATTTCAGAAACATTACTAAAAATACTTAAGGCTTTAGTTAAATTAAATAGTGGCAAAATTAATAATAAAATAGGCTATGATTTTGTTTCAAAATTATCTTTTTCAAAAGATTGGGGTTTAGGGACATCTTCAACACTTATTAATAATTTGGCTAATTGGGCAAAAGTAGATTCATATGAGCTATTAAAATTAACATTTGGTGGAAGTGGTTATGATATCGCTTGTGCTGGAGCTGAAAATCCTATTCATTTCAATAATTATAATAATAAAATAAGTATATCAAATTCTAAATTTGATCCAATATATAAAGAAAGTATTTTCTTTATATATTTAGGAAACAAACAAAATAGTAGAGATGGAATTAAAGACTATAAGTCTAAAAAAAACAAATTAACCCAAGATATTATAGAACAGTTTAAATCTATTAACGAAAAAATAGTGATAACAGATGAATTAAAAGAGTTTGAACAATGCCTAACTATGCATGAATTATTAATCTCTAAATTAATAGATATTGAACCCATAAAAGATAGACTATTTAAAGACTATGATCAAGGAGTGGTTAAAAGCCTAGGAGCATGGGGTGGAGACTTTGTTCTAGTAACTGGCTCGAAAACTGCAATGAACTATTTCTTAAATAAAGGGTATAAAACGATCTTTGAATACTCTAAATTAATAAAATAAGCTTCTTTTATCTTCTACATCAGAAACTTCTTTAAGAGCCTCGTAAATCTTAGTATTGAGATTGTTAAGTTTTGAAGCACTTAAGTTGTTGGAAAAAGTTAAGTAATTAGGTAAGTCTTGAGCTAGATTTAACTTGTCTAGATATATGTAAAAAACTCCACTATTTCCTAAGATAGCTTTTGAAGTTTGACCAATTTCCAATCCAAAAGAATTTCCAATAACTTCTGGCTCTTTACCAACACCAGAAAGAGTTGGACTAGATATATTTACAGCTAAAGCTGTTTGTATACTTTGATTTTGATTTGATGATATTTCAGAAAGAGTTTTACCGTTTATTCTCTTCAAAATTAATTCAGCTTTCTTTTTGTTTTTAACTGCTGGTAGAGCTGTTATAGAGGCCTTTTCATTGGACATTAACCCTGATTTATTAATTGCAGTTAACATTGCAACTACATAACCACCATTTTGTAAATTAAACCTTTTAAAGTCTCCTTCATCTGTGCTTTCTTCGTAGAGCCATCTAACTATACTTCTTTGAGCACCAACTCCTGGAATGTTTTCATCTAAATCTTTAAGAGCATTAATAGTTCGAACAGAGTAATTATTTTCATTTGCTACATCTCTAAAATTAGATTTAGAAGACATTACTTCAAACTTAGATGCAATATTAAATATACTATCAATAGTTCTCTCTGAAGATTCAACTCTTAAACCCAAGTTAGCAACTTTTACAGCTTTTCTTTTTTTAGTTTGAGATAAAATTTCAATAATGTGAAAACCAAACCCAGATTCTACAACAGATATTTTACCTACTTTGTTTTCAAAAGAAAAGTCTTTAAATTCAGGTGCAAAGCCATCAGTGTATGCAAATTCAATTTCACCTCCTTTTTCATTACTAACCTTATCAGATGAAAGACTTAATAATTTTGTAAAATTATTTCTATTTCTTTTAACTTGAATATAAATACTATCTGCAGTTTTTTTCGCTTGATCAGAAGTTCGCATTTCTAAATCTCCTGCTCTAATCGCACCAGCATAAGGGACTAAAATATGTCTAACTTTAACGGAGTCAGATATTTTTTTTGTATCAATTAACTTAGTTAACTTCATATAATCACCGTCTTCATAGGGACCGTAAATACCTCCCATTTTAAGTTTAAAAATATTGGGTGAAACTTCATCCGAAAAAGAATTTTCAAAAACATAAGAGTCATATAGCTTTATATCAGAGTATCTGTTTAAAAAAGATTCGTATTCAGATGTGTTTTTTAAACCTAGTACTTTTTCAGTTTTGTTAGTATCTGGGTTATACTGTTCTTTGTCTAGAATCAAACTAGATAATTTTTCAGAAATATCATTTTTGTCTTCTAATGAAGGTGTTTCATCAAACTTAACATATATCAAATCTCTTGATTCTTCAAGTGCATATTTTTTAGGGTTTTCTTTTATAAAACCTCTTAATTCAGCTTTTGATACTGAGATAAGTGAATCCGAAATTGTACTATATGGAAAATGAATGAATTTTATATCTGCATTATCATTTTGAAAATGATAATTTGTTTTACCATCAA
>CAJVXR010000124.1 GCA_913009535.1 uncultured Flavobacteriales bacterium
TAACTATCGCATTTAGTTCTAATTCTAGTAAAAACGAAATATTAGAAGATATTGAATCTCATATTGCAGAATTATTCTCTACAAATAATTCTATTAATAGAGTAATTTCTGTATCAGATGTAAATAATGCTATTGAAGTTTTAGGATCACCTGAAGAATTAGCAGAGGATGAAAATGAACAGGACACACCACCAAAAAATACAAATACTAATAAAAAGTTATTTAGAGATACAGATGATAGTTATGTTGGTGGAGTAGCTAGTGGATTAGCTCATTATTTTGGTATATCTCCTGCTTGGACTAGAATTTTATTTATTTTATTTTTCTTTGTGCCAGTTCCATTTACAACTTTAGCTTATATAATTTTATGGATAGTTGTTCCTTCGGCTAAAACCAGCGCTGATAAAATTAGAATGACTGGTGAGGCTGTAAATGTTGCTTCAATAAAAAATAAAATTGAGAGTGTACTGCCCGAAATTGAAAAGGAAATATTAGATTTTGATAAAAAGTATGCAAAAGGATTATGGGGAAAAGTAAAGTATTATTTTAAAAAAACTATTAATGTCTTGCTTGTTACTAGCTCTAAACTATTAAAAATAATTTCAATTATTTTTGGATATATCTTAATGTTTTACTCATTTATAGGAGGTCTTATTACATCTTTAATAATTTTGTTTTTAGGTAGTATAAACACTGCAATTACAAATTCTACTTCGAATGAAATTAATCTTGAAATTAATGGTTCAACAATCTATGATATAAATGAATTTTTGAGAGTTGATATTTTAGATGTGGTTAGTTCCTTTGGTGTGGTTTCAATAGTATTACTTGGATTATTGATTTTAATTCCTTGTATTATTTTATTCATTATTGGTTTAAAGTTAGCTTTTAGAAATAGTTATGTGATAAATAAAATAGCTATGTACATTTTGTTAGCTATATGGATTTTATCTTTTATGTATTTTTTCTCTGTAATTGGAATTGAATTAATCACAAATAATTTCCCCTATAATTTATGAAGTTTTTAACAAATTATTGGCAATTATTATTAACAAATTATGGACCTTTGTTCAGATTAAATACACTTTATTATGCTTGATATTAAGAATTTAAATAAATCTTATAAAATGGGAGATTCTAGCCTTCACGTTTTAAAAGGGATTGATTTATTTGCTAAGAGTGGAGAAATGGTTGCTATTATGGGTTCTTCAGGATCTGGAAAATCTACTCTATTAAATATAATTGGAATTTTAGATGAAGCGGACTCTGGAGATTACGTTCTGGATGGGGTTGAAATTAAAGATCTTAATGAAAAAAAAGCTGCCAATTATAGAAATCAGTTCTTAGGTTTTGTTTTCCAATCTTTTAATCTTATTAATTATAAAAATGCAATGGAAAATGTTGCATTACCTTTGTATTATCAAGGCTTAAAGAGAAAGGAAAGACAAGAAAAAGCAATGTTTCACCTTGAAAAAGTTGGATTAGCTGAATGGGCTAAACATTTACCCAGTGAACTTTCAGGTGGCCAGAAGCAAAGAGTGGCAATAGCTCGTGCATTAGCTTCAGAGCCAAAACTGCTTTTAGCTGATGAACCGACAGGAGCATTAGATACTGCAACTTCTCACGACATAATGCAATTTCTACAGCAATTAAACGATGAAGGAAAAACAATATTATTAGTTACTCATGAAGAGGATATTGCTAAAATGTGTAAAAGAATTGTTAGACTTCGTGACGGAGTTATAATTGAAGATAATATTATTAAACAAGTAAGAGCATAATATGTTTGATTTAGACCTTTGGCGAGAAATATTTCAGAGTATAAGCAAAAATAAGCTTCGTACTCTACTCTCTGGTGGAACAGTAATTTTTGCAATAATGCTTTTTGCAATTTTATTTGGATTGGCAAATGGCCTACAAAACACATTTAATGAAGGAATGGGTGGTGATGCAGAAAACACGATTTTCATTAGTTCCGGTAGAACAACCAAAGCTGGTGGTGGAAATCAGTTAGGTAGAAGAATACAGTTTGATAACGCACTTCTATCGACAATCAATGATGAATTTAAAGATGATATAGAATTTATTACTGCAAGGGTTAATAAAAATGTTAATGCATCTTACAAAGGTGAAAAAAACAATTACAGTCTAAGAGCTGTAAACCCAGATCATCAATTTATTGAAAAGTCGGAGTTAGTTAGTGGTAGATTTATTAATCAAAGAGATTTACAGCAGTCTACTAAAGTAATAGTGATTGGAAGGTTAGTTAAAGAAGACCTTTTTAAAACAGAAAAAGTAATTGGTGAATATATAGATCTTAACAATATTCAATATAAAGTTGTTGGGGTTTATCAAGATATCGGAGATGATAATGAAGAAAGAATTATTTACATGCCTCTTACAACTGCTCAAAGAATTTATGGAAATAATGACTTTATAGATCAAATTAATCTTACATATAATTTAGATATGGGGTTAGATAATGCAATAGCATTAGGTACAAAATTAGAAAAGAGAATTAAAAAAATATTTAATATAGAGCCTTCTGATCAAGGTGCTGTTCGATTAAGAAATAGGGCAACAGAGGCAAATCAGATAAATCAATTCAATAGCGTATTGGCCATATTAGTTCTTATAATTGGCATAGGAACACTTATAGCAGGAATTGTAGGTATTAGTAATATTATGATTTTTATTGTAAAAGAAAGAACTAAAGAAATAGGTATAAGAAAAGCTCTTGGCGCTCGTCCAAGTTCGATACAATCTATTATACTAATAGAGTCTGTGTTGATCACTTCAATTTCAGGCTATGTAGGTTTATTACTTGGAATTGGAATATTGGAAGCATATGGGCCATCTTTAGATAAATATTTTATTACAGATCCGAGTGTAAGTACCTTTTTGGTAGCTATGGCTACTTTGGCGCTAATTATTTCAGGATTTATTGCAGCTTATCTTCCAGCTAAAAGAGCATCACAAATTAAACCAATAATAGCCTTAAGAGACGAATAATATGTTTAAATTTTTATTTG
>CAJVXR010000125.1 GCA_913009535.1 uncultured Flavobacteriales bacterium
CAAATAAAAATTTAAACATATTATTCGTCTCTTAAGGCTATTATTGGTTTAATTTTTGATGCTCTTTTAGCTGGCACCCAAGCAGCGATAAAACCAGCTGTAATTAGAGCTAAAGTAGCCATAGCTACCAAAAAGGTACTTACACTCGGGTCTGTAATAAAATATTTGTCTAATGATGGGCCATAAGCTTCCAAAATTCCAATTCCAAGTACTAATCCTAAATAACCAGATATTGAGGTAATCATCACGGATTCTATTATTATTATAGATACTATAGATCTCGGTGGAGCTCCAAGCGCTTTTCTTATTCCAATTTCTTTCGTTCTTTCTTTCACAATAAAAATCATAATATTACTAATACCTACAATACCTGCAATTAGTGTTCCTAAACCAATTATTAGCACTAGTATTGCTAAAACAGCATTAAATTGATTAATTTGATTAGCCTCTGTAGCTCTATTTCTTAGACGTACAGCTCTTTGGTCTGAGGGTTCAATATTAAATATTTTTTTTATTCTTTTTTCAATATTGGTTCCTAATGCGATTGCATTATCCAGTCCCATATTTAGATTATATGTCAAGTTAATTTGATCTATATAGTCGTTATTTCCATAAATTCTTTGTGCTGTAGTAAGTGGCATATAAATTATTCTCTCTTCATTATCATCTCCAATATCTTGATAAACTCCAACCACTTTATACTGTATGTTGTTCAGGTCAATATACTCACCAATTACTTTTTGTGTTTTAAAAAGATCTTCCTTAACTAACCTCCCAATTACTATCACTTTAGTGGATTGTTGTAGATCTCTTTGATTTATAAACCTACCACTAACTAATTCCGATTTTTCTATAAATTGATGATCTGGATTTACAGCTCTAAGACTGTAGCTGTTTTTTTCTCCTTTATAGGATGCAACAACATTTTTATTAACTCTAGCAGTAATAAATTCTATATCCTCTTTAAACTCATCTTTTAAAGTGGAAAGAAGTTCATTATCAAATTGTATTCTTCTTCCTACTTGATTTCCTTTCCCTGCTTTAGCGGTTCTACCAGAATTAATGAAAATAGTATTTTCAGCATCTCCACCCATTCCTTCATTAAATGTGTTTTGAAGTCCATTTGCAAGTCCAAATAAAATAGCAAAAAGCATTATAGCAAAAATTACAGTTCCACCAGAGAGTAGAGTACGAAGCTTATTTTTGCTTATGCTCTGAAATATTTCACGCCAAAGGTCTAAATCAAACATATCTTATGCTCTTACTTGTTTAATTTTGGTATCTTCAATTATAACACCATCTCTTAGTCTAACAATTCTTTTACACATTTGTGCAATATCCTCTTCATGAGTCACTAGTAAAATAGTTTTGCCTTCATCATTTAATTGTTGTAAAAATTGCATTATTTCACTTGAAGTTGTTGTATCTAATGCTCCTGTTGGCTCATCAGCTAATAATAATTTAGGCTCAGAAGCAAGAGCTCTAGCTATTGCAACTCTTTGTTTTTGACCACCTGAAAGTTCACTAGGTAAATGTTTAGCCCAATCCGCTAAACCTACTTTTTCAAGATGAAACATGGCTTTTTCTTGTCTTTCTTTTCTCTTTAAACCTTGATAATATAAGGGTAGTGCAACATTTTCCATTGCATTTTTATAGTTTATTAAGTTAAAGGATTGAAAAACAAAACCTAAAAACCTATTTCTATAATTAGCAGCCTTTTTTTCATTAAGGTTTTTAATTTCAACTCCGTCTAAAATATAATCACCCGAATCCGCTTCATCTAAAATTCCGATAATATTTAATAAGGTAGATTTTCCAGATCCAGATGAACCCATAATAGCTACCATTTCACCACTTTTAGCGAACAGGTCTATTCCTTTTAAAACGTGAAGACTAGAATCTCCCATTTTATAAGATTTATTTAAATTTTTAATTTCTAACATAAAACGCTATTTAATCTTTACAAATTTGTAATTTTTTTGTGTAATATTATGCCAATAAATTGTTAAAAGCTTCATATGTTATATGGGAAATTTTCTGTAATTAATTCAAAACTAATACTGTATAAGAAATACATAAAAGATAATACCCATATAGATGCTAATACATACATAGTCATTTTATTAATATTATAACTATTTCTAAAAGCTAATTTTAAACCAATAATAAATAATACAATACAAGGGATTAAAATCAATAATCCAAATAATACGATTGAAACCACGCCAATTGAACTGACAACATCCAAAATGTCAAATCTCAAAAAATCATTTATCTCATAGATTGTAGTGCCATTAATTACAATTTCAGACGAAGTAGAATTTGTAATTGCAGAGCTTATACTACCTAAAAATAGAAGAAATAAAGATGTAATAAAACCTCCTATAAATGAGTAAAACATTAAAATATAACCAAAAATAATTGAAATTATTTTTAATAGTTTAGTGGATGTAGCTAGCAAAAAGTTAATCGTTTTTTTTAAATAATACTTTACTTTTTTCCATAGTCCTTTTGCATGCTTTTTATCAAAATCTAAAATTTCCTTTTCAATCTCAGGTAATACACTCTCGATTTTATTTTTTATTGAAGCTACACTTACAGCCTCTCCTGTCATTCTAATTTTATCAGCAATAGATTTAGCTGAAGGGACTACTATCCATAAAATTATATAAGCTAAAGTCGTAAATGGAACAGGGAGAAAGAAAAATAAAATAAATAATACTCTAATCCATGCAGGGGATATCCCAAAATAATGAGCTAATCCACTAGCAACTCCACCAACATAACTGTTATCTGTATCTCTAAATAGCTTTTTATTAGTATTTGTATTTTTTGATGGTGAATCCTGTTCGTTTTCATCTTCTGCTAATTCTTCAGGGGTTCCCAAAACCTCAATAGCATTATTTACTTCTGATACAGAGATTACTCGGTTAATAGAATTATTTGTAGAGAATAATTCTGCAATATGAGACTCAATATCTTCTAATATTTCGTTTTTACTAGAATTAGAACTAAATGCGATAGTTA
>CAJVXR010000126.1 GCA_913009535.1 uncultured Flavobacteriales bacterium
AAACAAGTATGAATATATATTTATTAATTGGATATTAAAAATTAATATTAGGAATATTAATCATAAATTTTTACGGATATCACAAAGTGGATTTAAATAAATAAATAAATATTGATTAACAGAGGTTTAAAAACTCGCGAATAATTAAATAGAATGAGATGTACATGTATTTAATGATGAAAATAGTACCATTAGAATAAGCGTATTAAGTTTAAGCTATGAACTTTACTATAAATCATAAACTAATCTAAAAGTGATAAATCTTGGCTGAATAAAATATTCAGTGGTGCTAATTGAGATATTTCCAGTATTAGATTGATTTTGAGATTTAGTGTTAAGCAAATTAGTAGCTTTTAATTCGAACTCCCATTTACTATCCTGATCTTTTTTATATGCCAACGAAGCATTCCAAAATTCATACTCATTTAAAAGAGCTCTTTCATTACTGAAAGAGTTATTGGTGTATCGAGATCTAAATGTAAAAGATTTTAGTATTAAAGCATCTATATCAATATAGGGTGCTTTTGTGTAAAACTTACTCTCTATATCTCCAAGATTATTGTTTGTTATTGTATACTTATATCCTAGCTCAACATTTGGAGCTTCCCTAAAAGATGTTCTAAGGGTTAAGGCATAATTCTGAGACAAATTTTCACTCAATGTTGGTGTTGTACTATTTTGAATAAACTGATTAAATTTTGAGAAATTAATACCACTAGATAATGAAGCTCTTAATTTTCCGAATTGCCTTTGAAACCTCCCATTAGCAGAAAAGTTCTCATCTGCAAAAGCCGAATTAAACGGAGAGCTAG
The DNA here is from genome assembly GCA_913009535.1 of uncultured Flavobacteriales bacterium. The sequence goes on from CAJVXR010000126.1 coordinate 813, forward strand.
AGGCAATAACACTCTCAAATATTGTTAAATTTCTAATTTGATCAATACTTTTATTGTAAGAAATTCTTGCAAATATATTTGTATAATTAAATAAATTAAAGCTAAAATAGTTCAAATTTAAACTGTGTGAAACTGCATTTTGAATTTCATTGTTTCCATTAAAAATAGAATTATAATTATTTAAAACTAATCCTTCTGCAATTTTAGAAACATCCGTAAACTGAGTTCTCATTGAGTAATTAAACCTAATTGATTCACTTTTTTTAAGTTGAATTATTGCATTAAAATCAGGCAATATCTTAAAAAATGAATCTGAATAATCAACAGAAAACTGACTATTTTTTGAACTGTATGCATGTGCAGTAAAACCAGGGCTAAGAGTGAAAATACCAGATTTAAGCCTATAATGCATCCCAATGTAATAATCAGTGAAATTATAATTCACATTGTTATAATCGATACCATTATTGGCTAATGGAATTGACTCATAGATGTCGCCATTATCTAAATACTGAAATATGTTAGAGTCAAATTTTTGATCACTTAAAATCGTCCCCAAAGTAAAATTGATGTCACTTTTTAAATTTAAAATGTTCCAATAATCTAATTTTGCGTCTAACTGATTAGTCTTTACTAGTTTTTCTTGATTTATATTAAAATTAGATTGATTGTTATCAAAACCTAATCCTATAGCTGTGTTTTGATAATTTGCATCATTTTCTAAAACAGCATTATAAAATGGATCTTCTTCACTTATTAGATGTAATGCTTCAAATGCAAAAATGTTTTTTTCATCCAAAGTATAATAATAATTAAGATTTTGATTTATACTAAATGCTTCAGCATTTTCATCTTGAATTGTATTTCCTAATACAGAAGAAAATAAAGTTTGGTCTTGACTTTCTATTGAGTTTCTAGTTAAAATCTCATAATCTAACTGATTATTTGAATTTGGCCTGTATTTGACTGTAAATTTAGACAATGCAAGATCACTAACCTGAGCAGTATTACTTTGTGTTTGTTCATCAGGAATTCCAAGTTCAGTATTTATATATTGAGTGGAATTGTTTTCTTGTAAATCAATATCACTTCTTGTTAAAATGACAAATCCATAAAGATCGAGTTTTTTATTAGGTGAATAACTAAAATTAGCTGCACCAAATTTTGAGGATATATCTTTTGCTCTGTTATTTTGTAATTGTAAAAAACCTAAGTTATTGTTACCTAGATTAATTGACGTACCACTTTTGCTGCTTGGTTGGCTGAATCCACCTGAAAAATTATAATAATCTCTTCTAGTAAAGGCTAACTCACCTATATTATTTAAATCGCCTATTACATTAACAGTGTATTTGGGACTGTAATAAAATAGTTTAGGTTGAAACAAATACAAACTCTGGTTATCGACATCTGTATCAGTGGTATTATTTAATAATCCTTCAATTGCAGAAACTCCAGCAGTGACGTTTCCAAACCAAAATTTATCTTTTCCTTTTTTTAATTTAATGTTAATAGCAATATTGTCTTGGTTGTTTTGAACACCACTTAATTGCCCTACTTCAGAATAATTTTTTAATATTTGAACCTTATCAATAGCATTTGAAGGTATATTTTTGACAGCAATTTTAGTATCTCCATCAAAGAAATCTTTACCCTCTACCATTACTTTACCGACTACTTTTCCTTCTACCTCAATCTGACCATCTTCGTTTACCTCTACTCCAGGAAGATTCTTTAAAACATCTTCCAACTTTCTTTCTGTACCAGTCTTAAAAGAATCTGCATTATAAATTAAAGTATCTCCACTAACAGTTACAGGCATTTCATAGGTCAGCTCAACTGCATCCAACATGTTACTTTCATATAAAGTAAAATCTTTTTTTAAATTAGACTCATTGGATTGAATTAGCCTTGAGATAGATTCCATCCCAATATAACTTATCTGTAAATTATAAGCAGTATTCTTTTTTAGGGATAGTTTGTATTCTCCTTTCAAATCAGTAATAGCAAAGCTTTCTAACGCGCTAGTTTCCTTGTTAATTAGAATAACATTAGCAAGTTCTAATGGGTTATTTAAACTATCCTTTACTAAACCTTCCATTTTAATTTGAGAAAAAGTCAAGTTTGTAGTCAATAGCAATATAAAAG
>CAJVXR010000127.1 GCA_913009535.1 uncultured Flavobacteriales bacterium
TTTCTTTAGAATTTAATTCATCATGAGGATTTATTCCTGTTAATTGGTTTTCTGAAAAATAAGAAGGTCTGTTCATCTTACCAATATCATGGTATAAAGCTCCTACCCTAGCTAATAATGAATTGGCACCAACTTCATTTGCTGCTGCTTCCGCTAAATTAGCTACACTTAAGGAATGATTAAAAGTTCCTGGAGCTTTATCTGAAAGCATCTTTAATAGCTTAGAATTTGTGTCTGAAAGCTCTAACAATGAAACGTCTGAAACTAAACCAAAGACTTTTTCATAAATATAAATCAGCGGATGTACAAACAATGTAGCTAATCCACATAAGATGAATAAAATAAAATTTTCAAGTTTGATAAATTCAATACCTCCTTCATAGATTACAAAAAAGGAGAAATAAGCTACTATGTAAATAGCAGTAATTTGACTGACAGCAATAAATAAGTTTGCTCTTTTATAAAGATCTGAAACTGATAGTATTATTACTATTCCTGCAATTATATTTAAAAATATATATTCAAAGTTATTTGGTACTATAAAGCCAATTAGTAGTATTGTGACTACATGTACGAAAAATGAAGTTCTAGAATCAAAAAAGGCCTTTAGAATTAATGGAAGAATACATATTGGTATTACATAAACATATGATGAATTCAAGTTTACAACTAAAGTAGTAACTCCAATCATTAAGACTATGTTGAAGTATATAAATGTTAGCTTGTTGTTATTTTGGTAAAGTTCCCTTTTGTACTTGCTCAAAAACAACAATATCATTACTAGACCTAAAGACACTAAAATACTATATGCAATTAAAATTAAATAGTAGTTTTCAGAACTCCAGTTCTCATTTTCATATTCCTGTTCTAATGATTTTAAAATCATTAATTTTTCCTTATCTACAACTTCTCCTTTGGAAATAATTAAAGTTTGCTTATCTATCATACCTCTGTACATAGAAACTTTCGATACGGCCTCATCATTAGCATTTACAGATAAATCTTTATTGTAGGTTATATTAGGTTCTAATATCTCAAATAAAATTGAATTGATTTGATTACTATTATTTGAGAAGCTTTTTTCAATAACTAAATTATTAATATATACCGATAAATCTTGCGGCATAAGCAGACTAGAAAAAGTTAGATTTTTAATAATTATATTGTTGGATACAATAGATATTTTTTGATTAGGATTATAGTCATAATTAACATCAGAAAATCCTTTATTATATATATCAAGAGCAATAAACTTAACCGAATTTATAATAGAATCTTTATTAGGATAATTTTTTAAGTCTTCTAGAAAAGGAAACAACTTAGAATCGATTATAGAATCTAAATTATCATCAGTAATTATTAAATCAAAGTATGCAGGAGTTTTGATTTTAATTTCTTTCACTTCATTTTCCAAATCAAATGAGTTTTTTAAAACTGCAAAATTAAAAGGAGCATACAAGTTTTCTGATTGCCAAGGTTTTCCGTTCTCAAAACTATATTTGAACTTCCCACTTTTAGGAAACATAGAAACTATTAAGTATACTGAGACGCATACAAGAATAACTTTATAAATAAAATTATAGTTTTTGTACAGCTTATTTAGATATTTAATCATTAACAAATATTAATTATTATTATAAATTTAATGTTATTAATAATTACAAAAAATTTTATGTACAGATATTTTATATAATTTTATTACTTTCGTAAAATAACTAAATTTATAATGAAAGAAGTCGTAATAGTATCAGCTGTAAGAACACCTATTGGTAGTTTTTTAGGAGCTTTATCTAAAGTTCCTGCACCAATATTGGGGGGTATAGCAATTAAAGGTGCTTTGGAGAAAGTTAACTTAGACCCGTCAGTAGTTAATGAAGTATTAATGGGACATGTTGTTCAAGCAGGTGTTGGTCAAGCTCCGGCAAGACAAGCAGCATTAAATGCTGGGATTCCTGATAATGTTCCATGTACTACGATTAATAAAGTCTGTTCTTCTGGCATGAAAAGTATAATGCAAGCGGCTCAATCAATTGCTTTAGGCGATAATGATATCGTTATTGCTGGAGGTATGGAAAACATGAGCTTAATACCTCATTACTTTAGTGCTAGGGTTGCTACAAAATTTGGCTCAAAAGAACTTACTGATGGACTTCAAATAGATGGTCTTATAGATTTTTATAATAAAGAAGCTATGGGTGTTTTAGCGGATTTATGTGCTTCAGAGCATGATTTTTCAAAGCAAGAACAAGATGATTTTGCCGTGAACTCCTATATGCGATCTAAAGACGCTTGGGATTCAGGTAAGTTTAACAATGAAATAATTCCAGTTGAAATAAAAGACAGAAGAGGTAACATCACGATTATCAATGAAGATGAAGAATACAAGAATTTTAATGAAGAAAAACTACGATCATTAAGACCTGTATTTACTAAAGGAGGTACGGTAACCGCAGGAAATGCTTCGACTATAAATGATGGAGCATCTGCTTTAGTGTTAATGAGTCTTGAGAAATGTAAAGAATTAAAATTAAAGCCATTAGTTAAAATAATCAGTTATGCGGATGCTGCTCAAGACCCAAAATGGTTTACAACTAGCCCAGCTAAAGCTGTTCCTCTGGCTTTAGCAAAAGCAAAAATGAATATTAACGATATAGATCTATTTGAATTTAATGAAGCTTTTTCAGTAGTTGGTTTAGCAAATATGAAAATATTAAATATTGATAAAAATAAAGTAAATGTAAATGGTGGAGCTGTTTCTTTGGGACATCCACTTGGCTGCTCAGGTGCAAGAATAGTAACTACCTTAATAAATACTTTGATACAAAACAATAAAGACACTGGTTTAGCTGCTATTTGTAATGGAGGTGGAGGTGCATCATCTATAATAATACAACGTAATTAATTATAATGTTATTTGGGATATG
>CAJVXR010000128.1 GCA_913009535.1 uncultured Flavobacteriales bacterium
ATATTCAATTCTAAGTCCAATTATGACAGCTTAAAGTACAATGTGTTTGATTCGAAAATTATAAAAAACAGCTACAGTTTCAATAATAACTATTTGACAATCGATAAAGGGTTGAATGATAGCATAAATGATGATATGGGAGTAGTGTCTAACAAAGGTGTTGTAGGAATAACAGATCGAGTTTCAAAAAGTTATAGCAGAGTTATTTCTATACTTAATACCAAGCTAAACTTAAATGCAAAACTTAAAAAATCTAATCATTTTGGTGTTTTAAACTGGGATGGAATGAATTACACCTCTATTCAACTTAAGGATCTTCCAAAACAAAGTCCGGTATCGATAGGAGATACGATAGTAACGGGGGGAAACTCTTTTATTTTTCCCGAGGGAATTTTAATCGGTGAAGTATCTTCTTATAAATTAGATGAGACACAAAACTATATTGAAATTGAAGTGGATTTGTTTAACGATATGACAGATTTAAAAAATGTATATATTATAAAAAACAACCACCTAGAAGAACTCAAAGAGCTTAATGAATAAACTTACTTCGAATATATTTACTGCAATTTTTCTTATTATCACTCAAGTGATAATATTTAATAACATCAACTTGTTTGGATACTTGAATCCGTTTGTTTACATAGTATTTGTGATTTATTACCCAATTAAAAGTGATAGAATATTTTTCATATTTATAAGTTTTTTAATGGGGCTTGTAATTGATGTTTTTAGCGATACTTTGGGGCTACATGCGGCGGCATCGGTAACAATAGCTTATTTAAGACCGATTTTTTTAAAAATATCTTTTGGCCAGGCGTATATTCATCAAGTAATTAAATTTAAAAACATTGATTTAAAAGATAAATTAATTTACATATCACTATTATCCATAGTTCATCACCTAGTTTTATTCAGTCTTGAAATTTTCAATTTTTCTAAAACACTTTTTGTAATTGAAAAATCTTTCATGTCATCAATATTTACTATTACTGCATGTATCTTATTTAGCTACTTGTTCAAAACAAATGAAAGATGAGAAAATCACTTTTATATTTTGCAGTAATTATTGTTGGAATTATTTTTATATCAAGGCTATTTTATCTACAAATATATTCAAGTAATACATATGACATATTTGAAGATAATGCGATTAGAAAAGTATTTACTTACCCGAAAAGAGGTTACATATACGACAGAAATGAAAAGCTTTTAGTATCTAATCAACCATCTTATGATGTGATGATTATTCCTAGAAATGTTAAGGAATTTGATACGTTAGAATTTTGTAGTTTACTTAAAATAGATAAGGATTTCTTAATTAAACGCTATAATAGAACAAAGAAATACTCACCCAGAATCCCACAAGTTTTTTTAGCTCACCTATCAAAAGAAGATTATGGATATTTAGCAGAGAAAATTAGAAAATTTGAAGGCTTTTATATTCAAAAGAGAAATCTAAGAGACTATAATACTAATATCGGAGCTAATGTTCTTGGCTACATAGCAGAAGTGAATAATTCAATTATAGAAAAAGATGCTTATTATTCAATGGGAGATCTCATAGGGAAGCAGGGAGTTGAAATATCATATGAAGAAGAACTTAGAGGAATTAAAGGAATTAAATTTATTCAAAAAGATAGATTTAATCGAGATATAGGAAGTTTTAAAAATGGAGATTTAGATATAGTTCCCATTGCAGGTAAGGACTTAACAATAACAATTGATTCTGATTTACAAAAATATGGAGAATTATTGATGAATGGGAAAAAAGGAGGTATCGTAGCTATAGATCCAACAAATGGAGAAATTTTAAGCTTAGTTTCAGCTCCATCCTATAATCCTAATTTATTAATTGGAAGAAACAGGTCGAAAAATTACATGAAACTTTATAATGATAGCATATACAAACCTCTAGTTGACAAAAGTCTTCTAAACATGCATGCTCCTGGATCTCCCTTTAAAATATTGGTAGGTCTTTCTGCTTTGCAAGAAAAAGCAATTACAGAAAAAACAACCATATTTTGTAATAATTACTATCAATATGGGAAAGAAAAACGAAAAATGCAGTGCCATTGTGGAGGTGGTTATCGAAATTTGAATAGTGCAATATCACTGTCTTGTAACTCCTATTTTGCAAATGCGTACAGAAAAACAATCGACACTAAATTATCTACAGAAGAATCCTTTGATAATTGGAGTAATCAAATGAAGAGTTTTGGACTTGGAGAGTATTTAAATAATGATCTATCGGTTGGTAAAAAAGGAATTATTCCAGATTTTGAATTTTATGATAGCTGGTATCCTGATTTCAAATGGGGTGCTACAACAACGCTCTCAAACGCTATTGGACAAGGAGAGGTGTTAGTAACGCCTATTCAACTTGCAAATATGACAGCTGTAATAGCTAATAAAGGTTTTTACTATACTCCACATATTATAAAAAAAATTGAAGGATCTGCTATAGAATCGAAATTTAATATACGTAAATATAGTCTGATAGATAGTGTTCATTATGAACCTATTATAAAAGGGCTAAGTGAAGTATATAAAACTGGAACTGCTAAATTTTTGCAAGTTCCTGGAATTGAGATTTGTGGAAAAACAGGAACATCTGAAAATTTTACCAAAATAGATGGAACAAAAACTCAATTAACCGATCATTCTATTTTTATCGCATTTGCTCCGAAGGATAATCCTACAATTGCCATATCAGTTTTAGTGGAGAATGGGTATTACGGATCTAGATGGGCTGGAAGAATAGCATCTCTAATGATTGAAAAGTATATAAAGGGAGAGGTTACTTTAAAAAGAATGGAAAAACTAGTTATAGAAAAAAGTTTAGCAAATGAATACGAAAAACCATTTTTAAATAAGCCATTTAAAATAAATCAATAATGATTGG
>CAJVXR010000129.1 GCA_913009535.1 uncultured Flavobacteriales bacterium
TCAATATCTTCTAATATTTCGTTTTTACTAGAATTAGAACTAAATGCGATAGTTAACTTATCTAAATAAGATTTAAGAATTTTATAAGCCTCATCATCCATTGTGAATTTAACATGAGAAAGATGTATGTCTTTTGTAATGTTCATATTTATTTATTTCTAATTTTAGTTACTGCATTAGATAACTCTAACCATGATTCATTAAGATCTTTTAAAAAGTCTTTTCCATCAGTTGTAATATTATAATATTTTCTTGGTGGGCCATTTTTAGATTCTTTCCAATTATACTCCAACAAATTACTATTTTTCAGTCTTGTGAGTAAAGGATATATTGTGCCTTCCACAACAATTAACTTAGACTCTTTTAAGGTCATTAAAATTTCAAAAGAATATTTTGGCTCTTTACTAAGTATAGATAAAATGCATAGCTCAAGGATCCCTTTTCGCATCTGTGCTTTTGTATTATCTGACTTCATTATAATTATTAATTTATTTTAAACTATTTAATCTTGGAAAATTCAAATCCACTAAAATACAAGTTTCCGTTTTCTAATATCCTTTTCAACATCGCCTGTTTAGATAATAATTAATCTAGTTCATTTTTTTTAATGGTGATTACAATCACATCTTTCCCATTTTCCTTCTTGTCCTCACTTGTAATAATCCACTCCCCTTGTGCTCCATCTAAGTTTTCTCCATCTATTGTTAAATTGATATCATTTTTTACGGTGACATTAGGGCTAACATCGAAACGACATGAAGTAAAAGTGAAAGTTATCAATAAGATCAGTAGTGTTTTTTTCATGATTTAATAATTTAAGCGAATATATATAAATTTTGGTACTATGCAAAGCAAAGTACTAGTTAATACAAATTATAGTAGATTTATTTTCTTAAAGACATAAGTGACTTAAAAAATTCTTCAAATCTTTTTGAGCCATGCTTAGTTATAGAGCAAGATGTATTGGGATAATTATTTTTAAAACTTTTACTAATTAATATATAGTTATTCTCTTCTAATTTTTTTATTTGAACACTAAGGTTACCTTTTGTAGACTCTGTTATTTTTTGCAAATGATTAAAATCACAAGAAGAAACAGCTACTAGAGTAGAAATAATTTTTAATCTAATTGGATTAAGTAATAATTTATCCATCTAATTATTTTGTTTCTCTAAATCTATAAAGAGATACTCCAGGGATCAACATCCCAAACGCAATTCCATATACATTCATTAATAGAAAGTTTAACCCAGGAGACGCGTGATTATACACAACAAATACCAATAGCAATAATCCTCCAATTGTAATATTTTTAAATTTTATTATAAGTCCAGTCATTACAAGAACCATAGCAAGTATAAATAAGATATCTAGAGCTGGACTATTAGCCCCTTGAATTATCGTAATTGCAAAAATCGATAACCAGAAAAGTCCAAAAACCCCCCAAATAATTTTTATAACTCTTCCTAATTGAGTTTCATACCCTAGCTTAGTTCCCGTTTTAATATTATAATAGGTCGTATATATCATACCTATAACTGGTATTGAGATCCAATACACGGCTGCTGAATAATAAGAAAACTGAACAAGTTCAGCAAAAAAATAATGGAATAAGCTCATCAATATGATTAAAATTCCCCAAAATAATAGATTAAACCCTAAAGGTTTTAGACTGTATTTTGTTTGTGTTATAGCATCATTTATGATTTTTATTTGCTCCTCTTTTGTCATGATAATTTATTTTATTCAAAAGTAAACTAGTTTATATTATAAACCAAATTAATTTTTAAAAAATTATTTCTTAAATTTTCTATAAATAATAAAAGCAATACTAAAAACAACTATGTAAGGGATTGCCATTAAGTATACTATGCCATCATTAATTCCCTTAGCAGACGCTTGCCCTTCTTCACTCTCTAATACAGCTCTACACATAGCGCACTGCCCCAGCATAGCGTCGGTAATAAAAAATAAAATAATAAAAAGTAAAAATTTAAATTTCATATTTAATAATACGGTGAAATCATTATATAAACTACAACTCCAGTAACAGCAACGTAAAGCCATAAAGGAAAGGTAATTTTAGCAATTTTTTTATGCGCTTCTATATCATTTGTAATTGCTCTAACATAAGTAACTAATACAAATGGAATTACAGTAATTGATAAAAGGATATGAGAAATAAGAATAGTAAAATAAATATATCTAATTGTTCCTTCACCACCAAAAGCAGTAGATTCACTTGTCATATGATATGCTACGTACATCACAAGAAATACTAAAGATAAACCAATAGCAAATTTCATTAAAAGTGAATGTAGCTTTCTTTTTTTATTTTTAATTGCAACTAATGCAGAAATGAGTAATAAAGCAGTCATAGCATTTATCGATGCATATATTGGAGGTAAAAATGATAACGGTTCAACATTAGGTAATTTAACCGTAAATAATATAGCAACAACAACTGGGATCAATATAGAAACTAAAATTATCAGCTTATTGTATTTAATTGGCTTTGGCATAATTTTTACTTTAATAGCTTTAATATATCTTCTTTAAGAATTGAAATTTCCTCTTTTTCACCATCACTATTAGTTTTTTCATTAAAATTAATAGCTCCTTTATAGTATATTAGTGGATTTCCAAAATCATCAGATCTACATCTAATATACCCTTGCTGATCAATTAAAGCAAAATTACCAGAATGCTCAAACCCACCTGCAGCAGAATCCTCTTGGGCTGTGTAAAGATTAAATCCATTATTAGCAAGTTTATAAATCTCCTCTTGATCACCAGTTAAAAGGTTCCAGTTCTTATTTGTAATTCCATATTGATTAGCATAATCACTCAACACCTCAACAGTATCATAAGCTGGATTTATTGTAAAAGAAGC
>CAJVXR010000130.1 GCA_913009535.1 uncultured Flavobacteriales bacterium
ATTTCAAATGAATATCCCTTTCGATTTATCCATTTTCTACCTAAAGCAACTCCTAATGCTACATCAAAATAGTTTTCTTCTGTATAATTACCTGACTGTTCACGATAAAATTCTGATTCACCAAAAGCAAATTTCGAGAAAACTTCAGCAAAAAAACCATATCCACCATAATCCTCTGATTCTAAAAAATAAATTCTAAAGTATGGAGTCACAGCAAAATTATCATTTAGCTCATTATCCTCTCCAAAATTAATTAACATTGATACTCCATAGGCAGTAGAAGTATCATTCATTCTCTCATAGGTTGCAGAAAAAGATTCATATGCTAATAAAGAAAGAAAATCAAATCTTAATTCATTTTGACCAATCTCAGTTGAAAAGTTCTGTATCTGAGTATCGGTTTCAACAACCTCGACTTGTTGTATTTTGTCCTGTGAATAAGTTGTTAAAGAAAATACAAAAAGAAGTAAAAGTATATTTTTCATAATTATTTAATTTAAAATTAGTATTGATTAAAAGTGTAAACATACAACACATAATTAATCTAACAATATTATTTAGAATAATTTTAAATAAAAAAAAATTACAGGGTAAAAAAAAGTTAATTACGTATATTTGTAATCTGATGTTAAAACCGCAAAATACCATACTGTTTGATAGTAAGTGTAACTTATGTTCTAAATCTGTCAAAAAAGTAATGAAATTAGACAAGAATAATATCTTTAAATTTATTTCTAATAATAGTGATTATGGTAAAGAGTTAATTACTGAGTTTAATTTAGATTCTATAACTACAAAAACTATAATATTATTTACAAGTGAGAAGGAATTTTTAATAAAATCTGATGCAGCTATTTCTATTATAACACGTCTTAATGTTATCTTTAAAATATTTAATATACTACTAGTTATACCAAAAGTAATTAGAGATAAAGTATATGATTATGTTGCTAAAAACAGATACAAATGGTTTGGAGAAAATGATAACTGTGAAATAATTTAATGGTATTTATTGAAAATTTCTAATGATTGGTTGTAACAGCTTTCAAACCGTATTGGATTTACATTATTTGATATTTTGTTAGCATTTAAGAAAGAAATTATTTTTTCTGTGGGCATATTGCCAACCAACTCATCACTAGCCATAGGACAGCCTCCAAATCCCTTTATAGCGCCATCAAATCTTCTACAACCAGCTTCATAAGCACTTTGCATTTTTTCATACCAAGTATTTGGATCAGAATGAAGGTGAGCACCAAACTCAATATGTTTGTAGTTATCTAACACAGATGAAAAAATAGAACTTATAGAATCCTTATTAGATGTACCAATGGTATCACTTAAGGAAATAATATCTACTCCCATTTGACTTAATTTATCTATCCAGTGATTAACAATATTTAAATTCCATGGGTCACCATATGGATTTCCAAAGCACATAGACAAATACACTACAACTTTTTTATTACTACCATTAGCGATTGAAATAATTTCTTTCAATTCGTTTTCTGAATCGTTAATAGTTTTATTTGTATTTCTCATCTGAAAGTTTTCAGATATTGAAAAAGGGTAACCTAAGTAACTAACTTTATCAAACTCAGAAGCTTTCAAAGCCCCTTTTTTGTTAGCAACAATAACTAATAATTTTGAAATAGATTTTGATAAGTCAATACTATCTATGATTATTGAAGTATCCGAAAGTTGTGGTATAGCTTTAGGTGAAACAAAACTACCAATATCCACAACATCAAACCCAACATCTACAACAGTTTGCAAATAACTTAACTTAGTAAGAGTAGGTATAAAAGTCTTGATACTTTGCATAGCATCTCTTGGGCATTCAATGATTTTGACTTTATCAAGCATGAAATAAAAATAAAGCTATTTTATTTAAAAATAGTTTAAACTGAGAAAAGTATTAAACAAGCTATAGATAAGAAAATTAAGATCTGAATCCATCTCATAAATATTTGAAAAAATTTAAACTTTAAAAGATATTTTGAAATATAGGAGGAAAAAAATACTATTGAAGTAAAAACAATTAAAGTAATTAACATAAAAATCAGTCCTAATACATAAAATTGAGATAAGTAATTTAATTCTATAGGGTCTAAAAATAAAAAAGCTGGAAAAAATGTAAAAAAGAAAAAATATACCTTAGGATTCAAAATATTCATAAAAAGACCAGTAAAAAAATTATCAATATTTGAAACTTTGGTGTTTTGTATTTTTTTTATTTCAACTAAATAAGAATTTTTAAACACTTTAAAAGCTAAAAATAACATGTAGGCAAATCCAATTAATTTAATTACAAAAAATATATTTTCATTAAATCTTATAATTTCTGAAATTCCAAAAGCCACTAAAGTTGTGTGAAATAAACATCCCGTGACCAATCCTAATACAGTAAATACACCTGCTTTCTTTCCATTATATAAAGTATTGGATAAAATAAATATATTATCAGGCCCTGGAGATAATGCCATAAAAAAACTAACAATCGTAAAAGAAAAAATAATTTCCACTAAATTAATTTTTATTAATTTAAAGTAACTTTTAATATTTAGTATATTTGCATCAAATACCCTCAAATTTATGAAACTTTTCTACACATTAATCATTACACTTATTTTTTCTCTTTCTGGAATAAATAGTTTTTCTCAAGAAACTCAATACTGTGCTACTCAAACAACAGAAGAAAACCGACAGTTTATAGAGGATAATATGGATTTAATACGATATTATGAAAATGAATATTACCAACTAAAACAATTAAAAACCTCTACAGCGCTAACAAGCATCCCTGTTAAAATACATATAGTAACAAATGATGATGG
>CAJVXR010000131.1 GCA_913009535.1 uncultured Flavobacteriales bacterium
CTTAAACAAGACACCTTATAAAAGTATATACAGACTAACTGTGAAATAAAGATATTTGTTAAAAATTCTTTATTTAAAATCTAAATTCTAATTGAACTTTTGGCTCAACTAGATTTAAAGTATTATCAAGATAGTAATTACAGCTGTTTAAATAAATAGATAATTCATTCATATTATTATTAAAGTATTGAAAAGCTAGCATACGCTTTGCAGAAGTCTTATCAACAGCCTCATCTAGCTTTTTAAGAATTAGATCAGAGTTATTTATGTTTATGATATTCATTTTCTAATTATACTGTATATATATACAGTATTGCAAACTATTTTCCTGGAATAATAAGCTTAGAGTCTTTAAGGGTAGTAAAGATAGTCATTAATCCTGTTATTAATATTAGGCAGCCAAGGATATCACCTATGAAATAACGAAATATTCTTACACTATCAACAAGCAAATTAGGGTTGAAATAACTAATAACATAATTTGTAAGTACTGCGTTTAAAAGGGCTGAAATAAATACTACCAAGATTAAGAATTTATAATTGGCAAAGCTAATTCTCTTAAGCAAGCCAGTTGCAATACCCGTCTCACCTACAGCCCATTTAACTAAAAGAACAGATAGAACTACGGCTGAGAGACTTGAAAGCATTGATAATTGCCACCACCAAATAGAAGGTTCTTGAGCAATATCAAGAAGGCTAATAGTTATTAAGCCATATCCAGTTGACTCTGCTGCAATAAGAGCAGGTATAGATCTCCACCTAAAAAAGCAAAACATTAAAACTCGTGCACCGTGTGGAAGGTATATGTAACTAGCGATATCAGCATTGCCAAGAATTTCAAAAGCAATAAAAGCCCAAGCGGCATATACAAAAATATAAAATAAGTAGACAGTGATTGAAACAAGAGCGAGGTGCTTCATGATTTTAAGCAGTTATAAGATCTAGATTAAACTCTCTTTTATCACCAAAGGATTGTTCCATTTTAATGAGTCCTTGCGTTTCAAATTTTTTAAGTGTTTTGTAAATAGTAGACCTTGAAAATCCAGAAGAAGTGATAAGGTCGGTAATGTTACATTTAGAATCACTGGCTAGATTTGTAGCTATGGTGTAATAAATTTTCTTTTCAGTTTGATTGAAAGCAACAAGGTTGTATTGCTCTTCTATATTAGATAAAAGTTTAAGAATCTCAGCTAGCTCTGCAACAAATTTTTTAGACATATTAACTACTCGTGTTTATGTGTAAGTAAATTACATTAAATGATTTCTTTGAATATAAATAAAATTAGGGTATTTTGCAAGTTAAATAAAATGGCGGAGAGGATAGGATTCGAACCTACGGTGGGTTACCCCACAACAACTTTCCAAGCTGTCACCTTAAACCACTCAGACACCTCTCCTTATTAAAAAAGCATTTTACACGAATCATGATTTTTGTGTGTCACTTTATTATAGGCTAAGAAATACTACTGATTAAATTCTCTAAAGTTAGAAAAAAAGAATTTTTTATGGCTTGATCGAATTGGGTTTATATCTATGCCGCCCCTTCTAAGAAACCTTCCACAAATCTCTAATCTAGTAACCTTATATTTGTTAGCAATATCTTTATAAATATTTTCAATACACTGCTCATGAAAGTCTCCCTTATCTCTATAAGAAACTAAGTAGCTACGAAGCCATTTGATATCTATAGGAAGTTCAGAATTTATATAAATATTTGCAAAATCTGGCTGGCTGGTGACTGGGCAGATAGACCTAAATCCAGTAAATTTGATTACTTGTGAAGGATTTGTATTAACTCTCTTGGTTGTATTTATATTAAGAGCCTCTGGCTCAGGATTAAATTTCCTAAGAAACTTTGCCTCAACTAACGATTTAGTTAACTTACTTAAATCTTTAATAATTTTACCTAAAACATCTATATCAGAAGAGTAAGATTTCTTATAAAAAGCATTTAAATATAATTTAAGCGACTTCGACTCAACCGTATAAGTAGATGAAGACGGTATTGATATTTGAAGAACTTTAAGCACAGGTAATCCCTCATCATCCAAGTAATTGAATTCATAGGCATTCCAGTAATCTACACCATAAAGATGTAAAGCCTTTTCTCTTTTGATTGGATCCAGTACTTTAAAACTAGCAGTAGTTTTGCCTACTAGCTTACCTAAAAACTTTGTTGTCATTGCCTAATGCCAGTTCCTTTTCCTAGTAGATAAAGACATGAGCCAGTTAAAAGTCCAATAAAGGCTAATATCATTCCAAGAGCAAAGCCTATTGAGACATCACTAACCCCAAGCATTCCTGCTCTAAAAGTATTCACAACATAAAGCATAGGATTGGCCATAGACACAGCTCTCCAAAAATCTGGAAGAATGTTTATTGAATAAAAAACTCCTCCAAGATAAATCAAAGGCGTTAGTACAAATGTAGGTATAACAGATATGTCATCAAAGCTATCTGCAAAAACTGCATTAATAAAACCCATTAATGAAAAGAGTATAGAAGTTAAAAAAAGAACAGTTAATGTTAGCAAGGGGTTTACCACAGTAAAGTCTGGATAAAAAAGTAAGCTAACACCAAAAACTATAAATCCTATTAAGCAACCACGGCAAACACCGCCTAGAACAAATCCAAGGAGAATGGTCCAATTTGGCATAGGCGAAATTAATAGCTCCTCAATCGATCTTTGAAATTTAACTGAATAGAAAGATGAGACTACATTGGCATAGGAATTAGTGATTACTGACATCATTATTAAGCCAGGAATCATAAACTGGATGTAATCAAAACCATCCATAGTTCCAATCCTTGGTCCTA
>CAJVXR010000132.1 GCA_913009535.1 uncultured Flavobacteriales bacterium
AATTCATTATTCCCATTTATAAGAATTAAGGTTCTTTTTTTATCAATTATGGAAATTTTTTCATCTTTAAAAAACTTACTTAAAGTCTTCTTACCTTTCATCCCAAGCGGGATAAAGTCCATACCCTGCACACAACATTCGACCCTTAACGGGTATACAAGTTTACCCTCATCTACACAAACAGAAGAAAGAGTTAAACTCTTCTCAAAATTTTCAATTAGGTTAAATGACAGATCTCCATAAATAGTTTCAACGTTAGTTAAATCATTGAATATTTTAATTGGATCAAATTTATTAGTTGATATCTCCTCAAGAATCAGATAATCCCTATCCTTTACTATTCTGTGGGTTTTTGAACTAACATATTTACCAGACTGAGATGTTAAAATATTTTTAATATCATTTACTTTGCTAAATCCGTATTTATAGAAAAATTCGTGCAAGTAGAATTCTAAATTTTTCAATTTTAAAATCCCTTCAATTCTATATTTAATTTGATACCCGTCTTCAACAAGAATACTTTTAGATACTTCATTTATTTTTTCACTTAAAACTGACCTAGAACCCTTTAAGTACCGTAAAGAATTATTAAAATTACTTAAGAGTGTAGGACTTGATTTCTTAAAATTAGATATTACCTTATTTCTTATTTCATTTCTCAGATAATCGTCTGACAAATTACTACTATCTTCTCTCCATTTAATTTTATTAGCTATAGCATAGTTTAAAATTTGATCTTTTGAAAAACTCAATAGAGGACGTATTTTTTTGTCATTAATAGCAGGAATACCCATTAAACCTATCAAACCACTTCCACGAGACAAGTTTATAAGAAATGTTTCCAGCTGATCATCCAAGTGATGTGCTGTTAAAACATAATCATAATTTACCAATAATTTGTCAAACCACTTATACCTAAGCTCTCTTGCTGCCATCTGAATAGATAAATGATTTATTGTTTTATATTTCTTAGTGTTAAATTTTTTTTGATAAAACAACACATTCAATGATTTTGCAAAATCTTCCGTAAACTTAGCATCTATGTCACTTTCCTCACCTCTGAGTGAGAAATCACAATGAGCAATAGAAAAATCTAAATCTAATTTTTTACAAAGAGAGCATAAAACAACACTATCTACTCCAGAAGATGTAGCAATAATTATTTTACTACTAAACAAAAAAGGCAATTCGTTTAATAAATGAGATTTAAAATCTTCTAGCATTATAGTATAATTATATACTGCTAATATAACAAAGATCTATATCAATAGAATAAATTTATATATGTAGCGCTCTGTTCTCTGTTGCGGCTAGAGCAGCTTCTTTAACTGCTTCAGAGTAAGTTGGATGAGCATGAGATATTCTAGCAATATCTTCAGCTGACGCTTTAAACTCCATCGCGGTTACCGCTTCTGAAATCAAATCTGCACATCTAGCCCCTATCATATGAACTCCTAAAATTTCATCAGTTTTTTTATCTGCTAATATTTTAACAAAACCATCTAAATCAGAACTAGCTCTGCTCCTACCTAGTGCACGCATCGGAAATTGACCAGCTTTATATTCGATATTATTTTCTTTCAAATAATCCTCTGTTTTTCCTACCGAAGCAACTTCAGGCCATGTATAAACAACACCCGGGATTAAGTTGTAGTCAATATGAGGCTTTTGACCTGCAATAATTTCGGCCACTAAAACACCTTCTTCTTCAGCTTTATGAGCTAACATTGCCCCTTTTATAACATCTCCAATGGCGTAAATATTAGAATGTTTTGTTTGTAAATGTTCATTTACTTCTATTTGACCTCTATTATTTGTTTCTATTCCTAATTGCTCAAGATTCAATCCTTGTGTATACGCAGATCTTCCAATACTTACTAAACAGTAATCTCCGTTAAACTCTATAGATTGATCATTTTTATTCTGAGCCACTACTTTAATATTATCTCCAACTCTTTCAACAGAAGTAACTTTATGTGATGTGTAAATTTTAAATTTTTGTTTTTTAAACACCTTTGTCAACTCTTTAGATAAACCAGAATCCATTGTTGGAATTATTCTATCCATGTACTCTAAAATTGAAACTTCTGATCCTAACCTTTTATATACCTGACCCAGCTCTAATCCAATTACCCCACCACCAATAATAATTAGGTGCTTAGGGATTTCTTTTAGCTTTAACGCCTCTGTAGAGGTTATGATTCTATCTTTATCAACCTTAGCAAACGGTAAAACAGAAGGTTTACTACCAGTAGCAATAATTATATTCTTAGATTCTATAATTTCCTCAGAAGAAGCCAAAGTGATTTTTACTTTGTTCTGATCTACAAATGAACCGAAACCATTAAAAACCGTGATGTTATTTTTATTCATTAAAAAGTCAATTCCTTTTGTAGTTTGTGACACTACATCGTTTTTTCTAGATATCATTTTACCAAAATCTAAAGAAATCTCACCCTCAATGTTTATACCATGATTGGAAAAATTTTTTGTAGCCTCTTCGTAATGATGAGAAGAGTCTAAAAGAGCTTTACTAGGGATACAGCCCACATTTAAGCAAGTACCACCCATGGTACTGTATTTTTCGATTATAGCGGTTTTCATACCTAACTGAGCACATCTAATAGCAGATACATAACCTCCTGGGCCTGACCCAATAACAACAACATCAAAAGAGTTCATAAAATAATTATTTAATTAGTTAGCAAAAATACAAATGTTTTAACTCTTTGCAATGAATAT
>CAJVXR010000133.1 GCA_913009535.1 uncultured Flavobacteriales bacterium
AAATAGAAATTTATATATTATTTCTCTAGTGATTTTAAATATCATTTTAGATCAAATTTCAAAGTTCTGGATTAGAAATAATGTTATGTACAGAGAAGATATTCAAATAATTAGTGATTATTTTATTATTACTAATGTAGAAAATAGTGGTGCATTTTTAGGTCTTGGTAGTGATTTCCCTCCCATTGTAAAAAATATATTATTACTTGCATTACCAGTATTAGTATTAATATCCGTACTAGTATATGTGTTTAAAGACAAGTCTCTTGACAAATTAAGTCTAGTTGGATTTAGCCTAATTATAGGTGGTGGGATAGGAAATATCTACGATAGATTCCTTTATGGATCTGTTACAGATTTTTTATTCATAGATCTAGGAAGTGTTTTTAAAACAGGCATATTTAATATAGCTGACCTATCAGTAACTACTGGAATGGTATTAATTTTATGGGCTAGTTTTAAAAATAAAAAACAAGAATAGTTTTATTGCTTGTAAACAATTCCTTCTTTCATAACAAATACTACATTTTCCATTGTTGAAATATTATCTATTGGATTATCTTCAGTAGCTACAATATCAGCAATGAAACCTTCTTTGATTTTACCTAAATCATTTTCCATACTTAGAATTAAAGCATTCGTAGTAGTTGCTGACTGAATACATTCCATTGCTGGCATACCAACCTCGTTCATGTATCCAAACTCTTTACCATTTATTCCATGAGGATAAACACCTGCATCTGAGCCAAAAGCAATTTTCACTCCTGCTTTATACGCTTTTTGAAATGTTGCTTGAATTTTAGGACCGATAGCTAAGGCTTTTGGAACAACTAATTCATCATAGTATCCTTTTATTTTTGCTTTTGCTGCCACTTCTTTCCCAGCAGTTATAGTAGGAACATAATAGGTTCCGTATTCTTTCATTAGCTCCATTGATTTAGCACTCATAAGTGTCCCATGTTCAATGGTAGTAACTCCACCTATTATCGCTCTTTGGATACCTTCATCTCCGTGAGCGTGAGCAGCGATTATCATCCCGTAATCTTTTGCAGTATCACAAATTGATTTAATTTCTTCTAATGTAAACTGAGGGTTTTGACCATTCTTGGCAATACTCATTACCCCTCCAGTTGCAGTAATTTTAATATTATCTGCACCATCCTTATATCTTTGTCTAACCGCTTTTTTAGCTTCATCAACACTATTAATAACTCCTTCTTTTGGCCCCGGGTCACCTCTAAGTGAATTTTTCCAACCATTAGTAGGGTCAGCATGACCACCTGTAGTTCCAATTGCTTTTCCAGCAGTAAATATTCTCGGCCCAACAACTTCCCCTTTTGCAATAGCATCCCTTAATGAAATATTTATTCCAGAACCTCCTAAATCTCTAACTGTTGTAAAACCAGCCATTAAAGTTATTTCTGCAAATTTTAAAGAACCAAATGCTATATCAGCATCATTTGCTGTAAAGGCATTCATGTATTTTTGAGGATTGAACTCAGATTCAATATGAACATGCAAATCAATAAGACCTGGCATTACAGTTTTTGACTTTAAATCAATTTCTTTGTCCAATGGGTTTTCTGATGAAATATATCCGTTTTTAATAGCTATAATTTTATCAGAAGAAACAATAATAGTTTTCTTTGTTAGAACCTTACCGCTCTCTGTATCTATAATTTTACCACAATGCAAGTAAGTGTCTTGAGCACTGATGCTGAAACATATAAAGAATGTAAATAGGCTTAAATATTTTTTCATAATTGGGGATTTTGAGTTACGATAGTATACTAAAGTACATATTTTTTTGTCTTTTGAGAAAAATAATATAAAGTAGTGTATTTTAGCTATAAATAATTTTATCATTTATAACATAATATTACATATAAGTAAATTCATTTTACAATTACTATCGCTGTTTAATTCTAAAATTAATCTTGGAGTTATTGGTAGACAAGAAACTTTTGATCGACTTAATAAATCTATTAATACAAATGAGAAAACTATTTGGTTTCATTGCGCATCCCTTGGCGAATACGAACAAGGGCTTCCGCTTTTTATAGAGCTAAAAAAGAAATACTCTGAGCATAAAATGGTTTTAAGTTTTTTCTCACCATCAGGTTATGAAGCTAAAAAAGAGTCAAGCATTGCAGACATTGTCGTATACCTTCCAGTAGATAGTAAGAGTAATTGCAAGAGATTTTTAGATTTAATCAACCCTGAAATAGTAGTATTTGTTAAGTCAGAAATTTGGCCAAACTATTTAAATGAGATTGAAAAAAGAAAAATAAAATCTTTACTTATTTGCGCCGTGTATAGTACCTCACAAATGAAGTATAGTATATTAAAAAAAGCAGTTTTAAAGTTTGATTATATTTTTACTCAAGATGAAAAATCAAAAGATCTCTTTAAATCAATTGGACATAATAATGTGATTAACAGTGGAGATACTAGATTTGACAGAGTATCACTATCAAAAAACTTAAATGAGGATGTTGATTATATTAAAGAGTTTTTGAGTGAAAAAGACTGTCTA
>CAJVXR010000134.1 GCA_913009535.1 uncultured Flavobacteriales bacterium
ATACCCATTATAAGCAACCACCCCTACTGCAGCTAGAATGCCGATGATTGCTACTACGACTAGGAGTTCTATTAGGGTGAAACCGTTTCGTTTAACCATATAAATTTAAAGTTTTCACAAGCTCAGGATTTTTAAACCGATTCTCAATCCATGACTTAATATAAGATTGAACAGACTTAATTCCTTCTTCTCTAGAAGAATTATTTAAACAAGATTTTAGAGGCTCTAAATACTTTGTTATTCTAGACTGTTTTTCTTGTTTGGTTTCTTTATAAACTTTAGTAATTATTTTAAAGTTATATTTAATATTATCACAATAAATATATCTTAAAGCTTGATAAGTAGTAACTTCTGAATCTATAATTTCATTTAATAATTCCATACCATTTTTATAATTATTTAATTCATTAAGAGATAAGTATGCTTTTGAAATCTCTGATCCGTTATTTGCTTCATTGTTCTTAGAAAACAATTCAATTGCAAGTTCTTGATCTTTTTCAACATTTCCCCATCCATTGAAATAGATTAAGGCAGGATAAACAGTTACAAAACTAGATGAATCTTTAGGATTTGCAATTTTATTATTAATATTTTCCATTAAGGTTATAGCTCTTCGAAAATCTGTTTTTTTATCAGAACATTCATAGATTATCTTTGCTTCCGACCAAGATATTATGCCTACTAAAGAAAACATATAGCTTGCACTCTGCAGTAAGGAATTTTGTTCAACTAAATGATTTGAATATTTTAAAATAAAAAGACACTCTGATTCATTAATTTTTTCTTCTTTTTCTTCACTAAATGTCGATAAATAATCTTGCATTCCTAATAGATAACCTTCTTCAGCAGCTTCTTTGTGAAGCTCCCTTCTTTTATCAACACTTAATAAGAAATCTTTACTATCAGTGTCATCAGTTTTATTTGCAAAAGCATTAACTAATGCTGCATTATATAGTTTCTTCTCATCTATTGAATTTCTATATCTTTCAAATAAATATTTATCATTAAATTCGTAGAAGTATGAATAATCATAAGGATAAGTTGCTAAAATATCTTTAGCTACTTTATGATCTTGATGAGCGGCTCTAAGCAAGTATCGTGTAGCCTTACAATGATTAAAATTATATAAAAAATTGTCTTTTAACTGAACTACATCTTTCACCACAGCATATGGTTTATATTGAAAGTAATCTATGAACTGAGTGTTTGCTTTCCAGAAAAATTCTGAATATTCGCCATACCCAGCCGTAAAAACTGCAGGTTGCGAACATTGATTATATTTATCATTATAAACCAGGTATTCAAATTTTGCTCTTTCACTAAAGTTTTTAAATCCACCAACACTAAATATACTTATTATTAATACTACAGCCGCTAAACAGACTAAGCTCTCAATTGTATAAAACACATGTCTAAATCTAATTCTTATTTTCTTGTAATATTTAAATATCTTAATTCTATTTTTAAGAAACCAAAGATAGGCAAATGCACTTGGCATAATAAAAACAATCAATGTAAATAATTCACTTAAGATCTTGATTTTTAGTAAATCATTTTGTGCAAAGGCTAAAGATACGATCCAGAGAATTAAATAAAAATAAAATGGAATTTTTTTCACAATTAAAAGCTATCACATTTATTGATGGTTATTCCACTCGGAAATGTTGATGGTTTGTTGATGGTTTTGTCATTAAAATTGCTTTGTATTAACACCAAGTCTATTTTAATAACTAAGTAAGCATAAGGGTTTTAGGCTGTCAGGGGGTGTCGAGAGTCAGGTGTTATTTTACTATTACTCTTTGTGTCAAAGAGAAGTTTGGCAACTCATATAAAGATATTCCTGATGAAAAGTTTCAAGAAGTTGTTGATTACATTAACTTTTTGAAAGAGAACCCAAGTTAAGCAAGAGAACATTTTGTTCCAACCCAGAAATGTTAATATGTAAGCCGTCTCAGTACTGCACGTTTTTCTTATGCCTACGTTTCTATTGAGTTTGAATATTTTATACAATCATCGGTTACACACTGTGATAGTGTCAATCACGTTGAAAATTTCTCTACATTAACAACTTCGAGAACTTTGTTAACTTCTCCATATCGTGCTCTGTTTTATTTGCCCTTTGACCGTAATGCACTGCAAAAACTAATGGATAACATTAACGTAAAATACTACTTACTCTGGAAAAGACATCCAACCTGTAAGCATATACTTTGATTCCCCAAGGAGGATGTTACCTCTGTGTGCATGTGTCCACTCAGCAGGCCAAATTATGGTTAGGCCTTTCTTAGGCTTTACATTGATATCGTAATGACTAAAATATGTCTCGCCCCCCTCATCAACATCATTTAGGTATGTCATCCATGCCAAGGCGCGATGGAGGTTCTTCAAACTATCCCTCTCCGTATGCATTCTTTGGAAGTGCTGCCCTTTCTGATATCTTCCAAAATTGAACTTACCAATTTCGAATTTTTTTCCTATCCCCTCCAAGAAAGGCCACTGAACAAGATAATCTTTGTAGCATGTAAACA
>CAJVXR010000135.1 GCA_913009535.1 uncultured Flavobacteriales bacterium
AAGTAACATAACATTAATTGATGTTGATTAAAATAACAACTAAAATATAAATACAAGTAATAATGTCAAGTTTATCCCAGCCTATTAACTTAAAAAACAGAATTCATTCGCTCGACTTGATACGTGGATTTGCTGTTTTAGGAATTCTGATTATGAATATCACATCTTTTTCTCAAATCAGTATGGCGTATATGAACCCCACAATTGGTGCTGGTTTAGAAGGCTACAATCAATATTTTTAATGGCCATGGATTAGGGCTTTTCGGTACGCTTGACAGATTGCAGCAGTTCCTTGTTGTAATTGCTGTATGGGTACTAATTTTAATAGTTTCTCCTTTAGTTTTAAAAAAATACCAATTCGGACCATTGGAATGGCTGTGGAGAAAGTTAACTTATTTTTCATTTAAAAATAGCTAAATCAAACCTAAAATAGTTCGATTTTACGCCTCTTGGCTCCACAAGTATCACCGCTATACTACTTTAACCTTTTAAACCTTCAAGAAATCGAAGGTTTTTTCTTTAGCATAGGGTTCAATTAGAGACTTTCTGGTTAGACCAGTGAGTTATACAATATGATAAAGTTGAGCGCAGTATAAAATAGCGCCGGAAACATGTTTATTAAGGAATCCTTTATTTTAATTCTTACAAAAACAGCAGTAATCATCATAAACGTTAATAAAAAAGAAGCTACAGAAAGCAGTGTAGAATTGGTAATTCCAATAAGTAAACCAATACCGCCTAGTAATTGCATACATCCAAGTAAAATTCGGTGCTTGCTATATCCCCAACGGGCATATTCGGAAACCATTCTCTTGGAAAAAAAAGAGGTGATACCATAAAAAATAAACGAAACCGCTGAAAAAATTAGGAGAACTATGTTTAAATCCATTCGCTAGACTAAACCATAGTTTACGGCCGCGATAAACAAGGACAGTACCAAAAGAAAGAAAGAGGGAACATATTTAATCAATGGGTTTTTTACTTTGATGTGGTAAAACTGCGCACAGATCATTAAAAAAGCCATTAGCAGTGACGACACCACTAGAAGCTTTGTATACCAAATCCCTAAAATTAAAATAGTTGCTAAGGAAATCTTAGAAGCCCCAACAATATTTCTTAAAAGATCAGAAATACCATACTGTTTAAATTCTAAAACAATATTGTCATATCTAAACACCCAAACACTAATAACAGAAATTGAAACGATAAGTTGGGCTATAATTGATGCGTTGTCCATATGACTAGTTTTAAAATTATTTTTAAATGTATGAATTAAATATGAAAAAATTAATGCAACGCGTTTAAACTATCCAAATAACACTTAAAAAGTTTCTGTTATCACAAATATATAGGCCACTGTAAAATCTCTTAATACTCTTCGATTAGTACTTTTGGCAATTATATTTTCTGATAGGTTTACGTAGGGGGCAAAAGAAGTTCTAAACTAAAGTCCCCACTATTGGTGTTGCTTTGCGACATTAGGTTTAGATGATATTATAAGCTAAAAAATTTATATTTTGCAATTTTGCCTTCACTACGGTTGTTTGGTTAAAATTGCCATATCATTCAAAACATTAAATTAAGCATGCGTTTTTTAGTTAGTGGAGTACAGTCTATTTTATATAAGACTTCTTAATCCTTATTTAAACAAAGCGTACACACTTTACTTGAAACGTTGTTAACGATTCATTAATTTCAGCACTATTTAAAATATCAACTTATGGGTTATTATGTTTGTAGAATAGATCTGGGAATCTATATAAATAAATTATTATGAAATCGTTTCGTTTCTAAGCTGTATGTTTTAAAAGCTGTCTATTTTTTTTAGCACACAACATATACAAATAACTTGTATTACACAATTAATATATGTAGTTTTGGAACTAACCAATTTAACATATTCATGAAAAAAGCAACTTCAATTCTAGCATTACTTTGCACAATTACTTTCACATCTTGTAACCAAACACCTCCGTGTGAGGTCTCAACGAACGGCTTTTTAACAGGGGCTGATTATAAAGTGAAAATGGGGTCTTCTGAGGCTGTGGAAGTCTTTAAGCAATTAGACGCTGCTTGGGCAAAATTAGATTATGATGCGATGAGAACATTTATTGCCGAAGAGGCATCATTTAGTTTTGCGGATGGTTTTGTTGCTACAGGTCCTCAAGAGTTTGTAGATAAAATTAAAGCCCAAGTAGCTAAGTCTTTAGCCGAAGGAAACAACTATGAATGGACTACCGATTATGCCTTTGCTTTGGCACTTACTGATGACGGGGATGATGCTACGTCAATGGACTCAGGGGATTGGGTAAATGCTCAATTTACGTCTAAAAATTCCAGTCCAGACTCAGAAATTGACTCAGAAATTATATATGAGTATTACCACATTGTTAACGGCAAAGTAACGAGCTGGAGTCAATTTAAGAAAACTATCAAAAGATAATACATAACCAACAAAACAATTTAAAATGAGAAATTTAATTACAATAGTATGCTTATGTGTCGGATTTGCAATGTCTGCA
>CAJVXR010000136.1 GCA_913009535.1 uncultured Flavobacteriales bacterium
TTGGTTATGCAAGCTCAGGTATTGATGCAAAATATGATTATAGAAAATTAGGTGAGGCTTGGTCTACACCAAGAATAATTAGAATTAAAGTTGATGGTAAAGACAAATGGGTTGCAGTATTTGGTGGAGGATATAATGGTGCTGTTAATCCCAATGTAGGTTCAGCAGTATTTGTAATGGACTTAGAGGATGAAGGACGATTATTAAAAGTAATTGATATTGAAGACACAGCTGCACAATCTTATTCTTGGAGTGGTACTATTAGCAAAATAGGATCTAGAGCAATGTCTAATAATAATACTAAATTTACTTACAATCCAAATGATGCTTGTTATGATTCTTCAAAAGGTGAATCACTAACATTAGAAATGAACCCTCCAGTTGATTTTATAATAACATTTTCTAACAATGGAAGTAATTCATGTGTTAATTATGTAACATTTAATCAATCTTATCCTCAAGTTGCTCGAGCTACCTATATATTCAGAAGATTTAAAAACGATATAGTGAATTCTTTGCCAGCAGACTTGAGTGTGATTACTGCTGATGGTACCAATAAAGCAAATTATAATGGTGCAATGATTTATGCTACGGACTTAGAGGGAAAAGTAATTAAGATTAATTTAACAGAGAGCTTTGTCATAGATACAGACCAAAATAGCTCTACGTACAATTCAATTGTGCGACCAGTTGCATCTGATAAAGAGGTACATCAAACCACATTGTTTACTGCTGAAGCTACTTCTGCCAATGGAAGATATATTTATACAAGACCAGAGGTAACAATTAATAATGATAACAATTTATGGTTATATTTTGGTACTGGAAACACTCAGAAGCTTCAAACTCAGTCATCTCAAGTTAAAAATAGACTGTATGGGATAAAAGATAAGAATTTTCCTAATTTTGTTAAAGTTAGTCCAACTGGAAATGTTTCTATGTGTAAAACAGCACCAGTTTGCCCAGGAGGAACTGATCTTGGGTGGTATGTAGACCTTCAAAAGTCTCAAAAACTAACAGCAGAACCAACTGTTGATAAAGATAGGGTATATTTCCCTATATATGAGCCAAGTCCTGCAAATAACAAATGTGGCACTGGAAGTGCTATATTAATGGCATTTGATACCAAATGTGGAAATTCATTACTAAATGTTAATATGGGTAAAGGAGTTCTCTCAAAAGTAGTAAAACAAGGTGATAATCTGTATATTGGCCTAGCTGGAGAGGCTAATAAGAATATTGCAGGTTTTACATCTAAAGATAACCTAATTACTGGTAAATCTAAGGCAAAAGCATCATCAGGATCGGTTCAACTTGAGAGTTGGAAAGAAAACTATTAAATTTATAAAACTCTAACACAAAATTTGATAACTCTAACACAAATTTTGAATATTATATAAAAGTGTTAATTTATATAGTTTTTTTGATATCTCATGGCATATACCTCAAGAAGATTAACTCTAACACAAGAAAATAATACTCTAACACAAAAAAATATTGATATTAAAATAATTTGAGGTATTTATAAGGAAATATTAAAATACCTATATAATGTATAGCTTATCTTCCTAAATACGATACTTTAAGTAAAATTTCAGAATAATAAAAAACTGTAACACAAAAATATTTACTCTAACACATAATAAAATTGAAGATAAATTATAATTGTGTTAGAGTTTAGCTAATTTAGGAGAAAATTTATATGGAAACCATCCACAAAAAAAATGGAAGGTTACATATATATGTCCGTCAGGATAAATATAAAGGTGAGTTAAAATCTCATAATTTTGTTGGTAGGACATATATAAATGGTAAGCAAAAAGTGTCATCTTCAGGGACAACTAACCTTGAGGAAGCTATATCAATCCTGGAAAAGTGGTTTGATGACCTTCAATTAGAAAAAACTGACAATATTCCTCTATATGAAACGGCTAGAGAACAAAATAACGATATTCCTCTATATGAAACGGCTAGAGAACAAAATAACGATATAATTCCTGAAAAAAACGTAACCAATGCTTCAAATCAAGAAAATACGATAATTACCAGCCCTCCTTCATCACCCCAAGTATCTGAAGAAGCTATGAAAGTACCAACAAAAGGCGTAACAATTAACATGTTGGAAAAGTTAAAAAACTTTGAATTTTCTAAATCAAAGAATAATAAATCATCAAATCCAACAGAAGCAGATGGCGATATAAATCAAGAAGATAAAATAAATAAAAAAAAGAGTTTTTTTCAAAATTTCTTTCAGTCTAAAGTTAGTAAATTAAGTATTGCTGGTGAAGAAATAGCAGGCTTAGATATGACTAGAGAAGCAATTAGAGTTGCTCAAGTCTCTCAAGACAAGGATGAAAAATGGATATTAGATAAATTTTCTTATCGTTTATTAGATCAAGAAATAATTAGTGAAAATATCTTAGAACATAAAGATTATTTGGCTGAAGAAATTGAATTAGCGATGTCTAATGCAA
>CAJVXR010000137.1 GCA_913009535.1 uncultured Flavobacteriales bacterium
AATAGTTATTTGTTTAATTTTATTACAGTAGTTATTGTTTTAGTAACCATTTTTATTGGTTTGAAAAGTATTTTATCAGTGATTGGTTTAATCTAATTGGTATGCGAAAATTAAATATAAATTCAGATGTAGGCGAGGGTGTTTTATGTGAAGAAAAACTTATGTCCTATATAAGATCCTGTTCGGTAGCGTGTGGAGGTCATTTTGGAGATAGTGAAACTATGAAGAAGTCTGTCGGATTTGCTATAAAAAATAGAGTACTTATTGGAGCTCATCCTTCTTATCCAGACAGATTAAATTTTGGAAGAAGATCTATGTCTATCAATTCAGATGATTTAAAAAAATCACTACTCACTCAAATATTCTCTCTAGAAAGAGTCATAAATTCCTTTGGTTTAACAAAGCTTGATCATATTAAGGCTCATGGAGCCTTGTATAACGAATGTATTGTAAATTTTGATATTGCTACTTTATATGTAGAAGTGGTTAAATCTTTTGTGGGTGTGAAGATTTATGCTCCTTACGGCTCTGTTGTAGCTGAAGTAGCAAAACAAAATGGAGTTTCGATAGATTACGAAGTTTTTTTAGATAGAAATTATGAAGATGATCATACTTTGGTCTCCAGGTTTAAGCCAAACTCAATGTTGATAGATCCAGATGAAATGATTTCCAGGTATGAAATGGTTAATACGGACTTAAAAATAAAAACTATTAACAATCAGCTTATTGATACAATAGGGGATACCTTTTGTATGCACAGCGATACAGAAGATTCGCATTTGCATTTAGATAATTTTTATAAAAATTATTTTTCAAATGAATAAGAAATTAGCAATCAATTATTTTCAGTTTAGTTCTAAATCTATTCTAATTAACTGGGATCATTCTATCAGTAATCATATTCTTTTTGATGTGCTTTCTTTTATGCAGGCCATCAAATCAAGTGATAAACCTATACTTGAAGTAAGGAATACATATTGCTCATTACTAGTTACTTATAATACAACTATAGATAATATCTATAATGAAATAAAGAGCTTAAATTCAATATATCTACACAAAAAAAAATATAATATATCAGAAAAAAAAATATGGAAAATACCTGTTTGTTACAATGAGTATTTTGGAAAAGATTTATTAAATATTAGTAAAAAAACAAAGTTAAATGTGGAGGAAATAATAAAGCTTCATTATAAAAATACCTATACAGTTTGTTTTTTAGGTTTTTTACCTGGGTTCTTGTATTTAAGTAATTTGAACAAAGAACTATATTTTCCTCGAAAATCTGTTCCAGATTTAAATATAATTAAAGGTTCGGTCGGTATTGGTGGCTCTCAAACAGGTGTTTATCCTTCAAATAGCCCCGGTGGTTGGAATATAATAGGTAATTCTCCAATTGATTTTATAGGAAGTGATTTTAATGACAAAATTTCATTTGCAAAACCTGGTGACTTAATTAAATTTACACCTATAAGTCAAGATCATCACAGCTATATTTTAAATAATTTAGAAAGCTATAAAATTGAATCGGAGGTGTGTAATGGTTAAAGTCTTAAAACCTGGAATGTTTTCTACAGTACAAGATAAAGGAAGGGAAGGTTTTCAATCTTATGGAATACCTCAATCAGGCTCTATGGATAGTTTTTCATCTGATTTAGGTAATAAAATATTAGGTAATGCTATTAATGTTGCTGTATTGGAGATAACAATGGTAGGACCAGTCTTAGAATTTGAATCTCCAACTTTTATATGTATAACTGGAGCTGATTTATCTGCGTCTGTTCAAAACATTAATATTCCAATGAATACAGTCATTGCAATTAAAAGTAATGATATATTAAGTTTCGGAGCTTTAAAAAGTGGACTAAGAGCTTATATCGCAGTTTTAGGTGGTTTTAAGACTGAAAAAGTATACAATAGTAGAAGTATGTACAAAAACTTAACTAAAGCAATCAAATTAAGTAAAAATGATACTTTAGAAATTTCTAATGAAACTTTGTTTTGTGATTCAAAACTAATAGTTCAGTCTGTTCAAAATATCGAAAATGAATTAATGGTAACTAAGGGGCCAGAATATTCTATGCTTAATTCTAATCAAAAAAACTTTATCATTTCACATGATTTTACTGTATCAAATAATTATAATAGAATGGCCTTACAATTAACAGATTTGTTAGAAAATAATTTAGATTCAATTATAACTTCAGCAGTTCTTCCAGGAACTGTTCAGTTGACGCCTAATGGTACATTAATTATTTTAATGAGAGATTGTCAAACAACTGGTGGTTACCCTAGGGTTTTACAATTAGAAGAAAGAGCAATTAATTCTGTTGCTCAATTAAAAAAAGATTCTAAACTTAGTTTTAATTTAAAAA
>CAJVXR010000138.1 GCA_913009535.1 uncultured Flavobacteriales bacterium
AAAACTTTAATACCATTTTTAAGTTTAAATTCTTTAGGCTTTTCAAGTTTTATTTTTGGAGTTGGTCCACCAACTGGTAGTATTGATCGGTCTAATTGTGCGCTAACATTAAAAGATATTAGCAGTACTGTAATTAACAATATTATTCTATTTTTCATTTTAAAATATTTTTAATTTAGTTATTATTTAGAAGGCTTTGGTAAGTATTCAATGTCTACTCTTTGATCCTTACCTAAATATTTTTTAGCAACCATTTGAATTTCTTCTCTAGTAATTGATCTATATATATCTATTTCTTTGTTAATTAGATTAACATCTCCATAAAGCATATAGTATCTGGCTAATGAATTTGCAATTCCAGCTATGCTTGAGTTTGAATTAACAAATCGATTTTCGAATTTATTTAATAGTTTCCCATATGATCTTTCAGAAATCAACTCGTTTCGAACTTTATTAATTTCTTCTTCAATCTCTTCTAGTAATGTATCAAGTTCTACTTCCCCTAACGGTAAGGCTAGTATAGCAAAAATATTATAGTCTACCTGTCCTAGGTTTATCACTTGTGTTTGTAAAGCTTGTTTTTGTTCATCAACAAGTTTTTTGTAAAGCACTGAGCTCTTTCCATCACTTAAGTAAGTAGAAATCATATCTAAAACATACGCATCTCTTTGCGCGAAGCCAGGAGTTCTAAATGTAGCCAATAACATAGGAATTTGTATGTTTTCATCATAGGCTACAGCTTTTGTGTTTTTAGTTATAGGTTCTTCTTTTGGAAAGTTTCTTACAACAACATTTCCAGTAGGAACTTCATCAAAATATTTTCTTACTAATTCCTCTGTTTTATTAGAGTCGATATCTCCAGCTACAATTAAAACTGCATTATTAGGGCCATAATAAGTTTTATGATAATTTCTAAACTCTTCTAATGTTGCAGCATCTAAATGTTCCATTTCTCCAATCACTTGGTCTTTATATGGGTGAACCTTAAATAAGTTATCATTCAAAGCTTTAAGTAATTTACCATATGGTGCATCATATCTTTGTCTTTTTTCTTCTTTAACTACTTCATTTTGAGTATCTACACCTATTTGGTCCATGACCGGGTGTAGCATTCTTTCTGATTCTAGCCATAGTCCTAACTCTAGTTTATTTGAAGGAAAAGTTTCATAATAGTATGTTCTATCCTGAGAAGTATTAGCGTTAAAGCTACCTCCATTTGCAGGAATGATTTTCATAAATTCACCCCTACCTATATTTTCTGAACCTTCAAATAAAAGGTGTTCAAAAAAGTGAGCAAATCCAGTTCTATTTCTGTCCCCATCTTTACCACCAACATCATACATAACTGAAGTTGTTACAACTGGCGCTGAATTGTCTTGATGTAATATAACATGTAGCCCGTTATCCAGGTCAAATTCTGTAAAATCCACATTCTGAGCAAATAAGTTAATATTGCACAGAGCAGCTGCAGAAAATAATAAAAGAATGTTTTTCATTTTTTTTAAATTTTAGTTGTTTGTAAAATATAGTTTTAACTTTATTAGAGTTGTTAAATAATTATTAAAAAATTAGTTTGGGAGAAATGCTAAATTACAATTTTTTTTATATATGTATGCTAAGTATAATAATCTATGTTACTTTTAAGTCAAAACTTTTGTATGTTAACTTATAAACTTTATATTTGCACTCGTTTTTAAACAAAAAAATTAATAAAAAAATTAAGCTATGTACGCAATTGTAGAGATAGCAGGGCAACAATTTAAAGTTGTAAAAGACCAAAAATTATTTGTTCATCGCTTAGAAGGTAAGGAAGGTTCCAAAGTAACATTTGACAACGTTCTATTACTTGCTAATGGTGAAAAAATATCAGTAGGCGCCCCAGCTATAGACGGAGCTCAAGTAGGAGCTACAGTCTTAAAACACTTTAAAGGCAATAAAGTTATTGTATTTAAAAAGAAAAGAAGAAAGGGTTATAGAGTTAAGAATGGTCACAGACAAGCATTAACTGAAATCTTAATTGAAAATATTTTAACTTCTGGGGCTAAGAAAGCCAAAGCTGTTGAGAAGCCAGTTAAATCTGTTGAAAAACCGATAAAAACTGTTGAAAAATCAGCAAAAAAAGAAGTAAAGACTAAAACCATTGAAAAAAATAACATAGATTTATCTAAGCAAACTGTTACTGCTTTGAAGGCTATGGCAAAAGATCAAGGGGTTAAAGGTATTTCGTCAATGAAAAAAGATGATTTGATAAAAGTATTAAGTTAAAAATTAAAAACTATTAATCATGGCACATAAAAAAGGAGTAGGTAGTTCTAAAAATGGTAGAGAATCAGAATC
>CAJVXR010000139.1 GCA_913009535.1 uncultured Flavobacteriales bacterium
AACAAAGAAACGGGTTTGAATTAAATGAAGCAACCATCCAAGGGATTGACTCAAACCTAAATTTAAATAAATTTTTAAAATTTGAAGAACTGGACTTATCTATTGGAGCTAGTTACGTAGGCCGTTATCAAGATAATTCTACCAATAATTTAATACCAGCAAATGTAAAAGCTCTAGGGGCTAGACTTGATTTATATTACGGTAGATTTAGCTTAAATTTTGAAGCTATAACAAAAGATGCCGACGTAATCGCAAACGAAGGAGTAATACAATCGAATAAATTATATGACGGAACTGCTCTTCAGTTAGATCTTGGGTAT
Organism: uncultured Flavobacteriales bacterium; assembly: GCA_913009535.1. Next base: position 321 of record CAJVXR010000139.1, read on the forward strand.
TCTAAAAAAGGGCTTGGGATAAGCTCAACATTTAGAAGGTTAGAGAATTTTAATTTTTATAGTGACAGATTAGCTGAGGGTAATATTTATAATCAGCAAACTCTTAGCTATACACCTGCTTTAACTAAACAGCAAGACTATTTGTTGACTAATATTTACGTGTACAGCTCTCAACCTAGGTTAGTTGTGAATGCATTAGAAAATAGATCTGGTGAAGTAGGTTCACAGACAGACTTTTACTACACATTTGATAAAAAAAGTTTTCTTGGTAAATACAAAACTAAAATTGCAGTAAATTTTTCTTACTGGGCAGCTATAGAGTCTAATTTTAATCTGGATGAATCCTATGATGTGGAATTTATCGGAAATGGAAATAGATACTACAGAGATATTAATTTTGAATTAAAAAACAGCTGGAATAAGAGATTTAACACTACCCTTACAATGCTTGATGTGATAATAGACAAAGGAGTGGCCTTAGGAGGACCATTAGGGGTCCAAGGAGATATTAAGGCTAAAGTTGGCGTAATTGAAGGCACATACAGATATGATAATGGGAAATCATCAAGAGCAGTTATTCAACACCTTTGGACTAAACAAGATAAAAAAAACTGGGTTGGATTGGTCTATGAATATAATTTCTCAACTAGCCTAAATTTATTTATCGCCGATGGATGGAATTATGGAAGCAGTGACAAAATTCATTATTATAATGTAGGAGGAAGCTATTCTAAAAATAACACTCGTTTGAGTTTAAATTACGGAAGACAAAGAGGAGGTTTAATTTGTGTTGGTGGTGTATGCCGATATGTCCCAGAAAATACTGGAATAAATCTTAATTTGAATCTAGTTTTTTAATTAATATTTAGTTACGATTATATCTATACTTAATTCTAAACGCTGTACCGTCTTGATTCCCGGTTTCATCTGCTAAATAAAATTTAAAAGTATATTCTACTGCTGTGTTTCCATCTCCTTCATCTGCATTAAAAAAATGATCTCCTGAAGAAGCTTGCGTTTGACCTGGTTCAATATTAACATTTGGAGATGAAGGATTTGTTGGATAAGATGTTCCAGTTGTTACACCAAAATAACACTCTCCAAAACAAAGTTCCATTAGAGAACCATCTGTTCCAGACATGCTTTCCACTTCAATTCGCATTGCAATTGTCTCAGATGATGTATTTCTAACATAAAATCCTAAAGAAGCATCTGGATAATCTAATACTGAAAATTCTACTGTTTGATTATTAACAAAAATATTACCATCTAAATCTTCTACTTCATAAGTTAATACTTCTATAGTTGGATCTACTGGTCCAGGCTCATCTTTTGAACAAGAAAAAATAACAAAATTTGCTATTAAAGCACTGATAATTAATGGAGTAGTAATTTTCATTTTTATTTTTTTCGAAATCGTTATAGTTATATGCAGCAAAACTAAACAAATTAAACTACTTTTAGAAAAATTTTATAATAATTAATCCCCAAGCTATGATTAAAAATTACTTACTACTATTTACATTAATTAGTTATCTAGCTAGTTTTTCGCAAACTATTGTTTCAACAGATACTGAAAACAAGAAAGTTATTCTTGAAGAATTTACCGGTATATATTGTACGTATTGTCCTGATGGACATGCAATAGCCAATGCAATCAAAGCAGAAAATCCTGAAGATGTATTTATAATCAATATTCATACTGGTGGATATGCCGAACCAAATCCTGCAATAAATGATCCTGATTTTAGAACACCCTTTGGAGAAGCTATAGCTAATCAATCAAATTTAACAGGATACCCATCAGGTACAGTAAATAGACAGTTCTTTTCTAGTCTTACAATGAACGGAGGAACTGCAATGGGAAGAGGTGGATGGACTACAGCTGCAAGTCAAGTACTAAGTCAAAGTGCTTATGTAAACGTAGGAGTTGAAGCTACTATAAATGTTCAAAACAATGAATTAACTGTTCATGTTGAAGGATATT
>CAJVXR010000140.1 GCA_913009535.1 uncultured Flavobacteriales bacterium
TTTTCTGCTCTAAATGTTGGTCCAAAGGTATATACTTTACCAAGAGACATAGCGTATGTTTCTGCTTCTAATTGACCAGATACTGTCAGACTGGTCTCTTTTCCAAAAAAATCTTTTGAGTAATCGACTTCGTTTTTTTCATTTAGAGGTGGATCTTTAGGGTCGAGTGTGGTTACTCTAAATTGCTCTCCAGCGCCTTCAGCATCACTTGATGTAATTATTGGTGTATGAACGTAATAAAAACCGTTAGAATTGAAGTAACTGTGGACTGCAAAAGATAAACTAGACCTCAAACGCATTATTGCACTAAAAGTATTTGTTCTAGTTCTTAAATGTGCATTATCACGGAGAAATTCAAATGAATGTTTTTTTGGTTGAATAGGAAATTTATCCGAATCACATTCTCCCAATATTTCTAATTCAGAAACTATAATTTCAAATTTTTGACCACTTCCTTGGCTTTCTACTAATGAACCTGTAATTTCTAAACTAGTTCCAGTATTTATTTTTTTTAAAGTTGAATCATCAAAATTTTTAAAGTCAATAACACATTGAATACTTTCAATACATGATCCATCATTTAAAGCGATAAATCGATTAGCACGAAATGTTCTTACCCATCCGTTTAACTTTACTTCAGCTTGTATATCAGTATTTAGTAAAAGATCTTTTACAGAATTATTTTTCATTTTGATTATAAAATTATAGTATCAAATATAAAGTTTTAAAAACAAGTTATATTTAATTTGTTGCGTCTTCATCTTCAATAATTTTTATTAAAGGTTCTTTTAAGACTTTCTCATTTGCAATAGTACCTTCAAGTGATAGTAACATTGAAGGTAAGAGTAATAGATTTGCTAGCATTGCAAATAAAAGGGTAGCCGAAACTAATGCTCCAAGAGCTACTGTTCCTCCAAAATCGGATACTGTGAATACTGAAAATCCAAAAAACAAAACAATAGAGGTATAAAACATACTAACCCCAGTTTCACGAAGTGCATTATAAACAGATTTATTTATTTCCCAATTATTAGCAATTAGTTCTTGTCTATATTTTGCTAAAAAATGAATAGTATCATCTACAGCTATTCCAAATGCAATACTAAATATCAATATGGTAGATGGTTTTATCGCAACGCCTAAATATCCCATTAATCCAGCTGTAACTATTAGCGGCAATAGGTTTGGTATCAGAGATACAAATATCATTTTTACAGATCTAAACATGTATGCCATTAACATAGCAATTAAAAATATTGCTAATGAAAGTGATAAAATTAAGTTTTTAACTAAATACTTTGTTCCTTTTTGAAATAAGTAAGCCTTACCAGTAATTGAAACTTCAAAATTATCAGAAGGCATTATTTTTGAAATTTCATAATTTAATTTCTCTTCAATAGCCTCCATTCTTTCAATCTCCATGTCTTTCATAAATGCAGTGATTCTAGTATATTGACCTGTGGAATCAACATAATTTTTTATTAAATCAACATCTGAATCTGAAGTTGAGTTTTTTGCGTACGACAGTATAAAGCTATTTTCTTGTGAAGTAGGAACTTGATAATATTTTGGATTTCCATTGTAATAAGCTTGTTTAGAGTACTTTACTAAACTAACCATTGAAATAGGTTTTGATAATTCAGGGATTTCTAAAATAACGTCCTCTATTTTACTCATTTTCTTTATAGTGGAAAGTTTTGTAACTCCTTTTTTACGTTTAGTGTCTATCAAAATTTCTAATGGCATTATCCCATTAAATTCTTTTTCATAAAACATGATATCGTCAAACCAGTCTGCTTTTTGTGGCATATCATCTATAATACTTCCAGAAATCCTTATTTGATATATTCCAATTATACTAAAAACAAGTAATGCAATAGATATTATATAAATATTAATTTTACTTTTTTTCACTGTATTTTCAATCCAATCGCCGAGTGAAGTAATCCATCTTTTATTTAAATGTTCTAAATGCTTTTCTTCTGGAATCGGCAAAAAACTATAAATTATAGGGATAATTAAAATACATAAAACGAATATCGCTAAAATACTTAGTGAAGCTACAATACCAAATTCTTTAAGTAATTTACTATTTGTAATAATAAATGTAGCAAAACCAGACGCTGTAGTAACGTTTGTCATTAATGTAGCATTACCTATTTTAGTAATAACTCTTTGTAGTGACTTGGCTTTATTTCCATGTTCATTAACTTCATGCTGGTATTTATTAAT
>CAJVXR010000141.1 GCA_913009535.1 uncultured Flavobacteriales bacterium
TTTGAGTCAATCCCTTGGATGGTTGCTTCATTTAATTCAAACCCGTTTCTTTGTTGACCATAAATAGTAGTAAGACTAAAGCTGTCTGAAAAAGTATAATTTAATTTAATTCCTTTGATTGAATTGTTAATACCGAGCTGTCTGTTTTCCCAAGCTCTAAATATTAAGCCGTTACCAAATTGCTCATAAAAATATCCAAGTGTAAGATCTGCTTTTTCATTTTTTACATTTACGAAATAAGAAGCAATTTCATTTTTGCCATTATATTCTGGATAGTACCCCAACATGGCGTTTGGTAAATAACTTTCGTATTGAATACCAGATGAAAATTTACCAATATCATAATTTATTTGAAAATAATTATTTGATCTAAAGTTGTCTTCAGGTGAAGTGAAATTTAGAGCATTATCATCTTGTAAAAGCTGAGAATTACTTTCAAAACTACCAAATATGTTTTCAGTATTTTGAGATGTTGTTATTAATGAGAAAAGGAATACGATTAATAATAAAAATCTATTCATAAGAAATGGTGATTATTTTAATTCTTTTATTTTATCAAACAATTCAAATTCAACTCCTGAACTATAGCCAGAATGTCTGTAAACTATCTTATTATTTTTCACAATCAATGTTAAAGGAATAGTAGATGCCCCAAGTGATCTTTGTAATTCGTTATTAGTATCTAAAAGTATATTGTATTCCCATCCTTTTCCATTTACCATAGCATTTACTCTTTTGATTGTCCTGCTATCATCTGTAGAAACTGCATATAGTTCAAAATCAACTTCCTCTTTCCATTCTTCATAATACTCACTTATAGCATCTAATTCTTTAATACACGGTACGCACCATGTAGCCCATAATGAGACTACGGCTATTTTGTCATTACTGGATATGGATCTAATACTTACCTCTTCACCATTCAAAGTATTTAAGTTCAAATCTGGTAAAACAGATTGAGAGTTTACAGAAATAGAAAAAATAATAGTTATTATAGTAATTAATTTATTCATTGAATTGGGTTTTTTTTGTAAATATACTTTGTTTTTTTAATAAAGGAAGTAAATTAAATATATATGCTTAATTTCACATTCCAATTTAAATCTGATTAAATTATGAGGTGTTTATTAGTTAATACTTTTTTATCCTTTATTATATTATCTGGGTGTAGCTCACAAGAGTCTTTTGATAATACAATACCGCAATCTACAGATTTAATTTTAGGGCTAAATGTAGAGTCATCATATCTTAAAAATCAAATTATTTATTTAAATATGATAGATTTAGAAGGCAATAATATAAATTCTATTACTGAATTTGTGGTAGATGATCAGGTAATTAATAGTAATACTATTAGTTTTGAAAACTTTGGTACACATCAAGTGTATGCTGAGTATGTGATTGATGCCGAAATTTTTACTACTGAACTAAAAGTGTTTGATATTGTAGAGCCTAGAACTAAAGTTGTGGTTGAGGATTATACAGGTACATGGTGTGGTTATTGTCCGCCTGTCGCTCATGCTATTGATGAGTTAAGAGAGCTAACGGATAATATCACTGTTGTTGGTATTCATAATAATGATCAACTTACCATTGATCAAGAGTCAGATCTTAGGTCTGAGCTATCAATAGGTGGCTTTCCTTCAGCACGTTTAAACAGAACTATTTCTTGGGTAGATCCTTATGAATTATCTGAAGTTCAAAACCTTATTAGTTTACAAAACAATCTTGCTATTTCAATAAATTCAACTGTCGATAATAATACTTTAAATGTTGATTTAAGGTATGTTTCAAAGATTGAGTTAAACAACCATAAACTAGTTTTGTACCTGGTAGAAAATAATTTAATTTATGATCAAACTAATTACTTCAATTTTGTTGAGGACAGCTATTTTTATAATTTAGGAAATCCTATAGAAAATTATTCTCACCATGATGTTTTAAGAGTTTCCATAACCAATATTTCTGGAGATAACTTAGTTGATATATCTCCACTAACTGATTATAAAACTAATTTTAGTGTAGAAATAAGTCCAGATTTTGTAATAGAAAACTTAGGAGTTGTAGCTATTATTGTTGATTCAAATAATAACGCTATTAATTCACAATTTACAGCTGTTAATTCTTTTCAAGATTTCAATTAA
>CAJVXR010000142.1 GCA_913009535.1 uncultured Flavobacteriales bacterium
ATCAAAACATATTTGTAACAGTAACTTCTGATTTGGAATCCAATCAAAATGATGACACAAGGCTTCATGTGTATGAAGGACCCTGTGATAATTTAGTTTGTGTAGCAGGAAATGATGATGGAGGAATTCTTTATAACACCTTTTTATCTACTGCTACTTTTGAGGCTACTGCTGGAGTTACTTACTACATTGCATGGGATAGTTTTTGGTCTAATTCAAGTTTTGATTTTCAGCTTATTGAATCTAATACTCCACCAGAATCAACTTATAATAGCTTTTCACATCACGGAATTGATAGAGATTACATCTATTATGAACCTGAAGGTTTAGAAGAGAACTCCCCATTAGTTTTTGTTATGCATGGCTATAGCGGTGACGCTGAAAATATTCGTAATTATTCTAACATGAATGATATAGCTGATGAGTATGGATTTGCTGTTTGCTATCCTAGAGGAACTTTAGATGATTCAGGAAATAGGTTCTGGAATGTTGGATATGATTTTCACCCCAACGAAACTATTGATGATGTAGATTTTTTAAAAGAACTTGCATCTTTTTTACAGACTTCAAATAACTTAAGCGTAGATAAAATATTTGCAACAGGCATGTCTAATGGTGGAGATATGTGTTACATGTTAGCGTGCGAAGCCACAGATACTTTTAGTGCTGTTGTTCCAGTTGCAGGATTGATGTTACAAAACATATTAAACACTTGTAACCCCAGTAACTTAATATCACTTTTTGAAATACATGGAACAGATGATAATGTAACTTTTTATGATGGTGATCCAACATCTTCAGGTGGCTGGGGAGTATATCCAAGTATTCCTGCCACAATAAATTATTGGGCTGAGTTGAATAATTGTACTGAATTCTCTACTGAAGATCTGCCCAACATTAATACTACTGATGGTAGTCATGTTGTTAGTGAAAAAAACTTTGGAGCAGAAAATAATAATGAAGTATGGCTTTATAAGGTTTATGGTGGTGGTCATGATTGGCCTGGATCTCAAGGATCTAACATGGACATTGATGCTTCTCTAGAGGCTTGGTTATTCTTTGATCATGTTATGAACAATAATTTAGGGGTTAATTATAATGAGGATATTAATTACTTTGTGTATCCTAATCCTGCAAAAGATTCCTTCAGTATATCATCTTCAGCTGAAACTATATCTTTCGCTATTTATAACATCTTAGGGGATAAAGTTTTAGAAGGGGACAATAAAATTAATATTGACATAACTAGTCTTAGTAGTGGGGTTTACTTTGTGAATATTGCAAACAATAATCCAAAATCTGTTAAAAAACTAATAGTCAAGTAAACTATTTTAGTTTTTTAAATCTACAAAAATTAAAGTTTTGTATTGTATCAAACGGAGTAGCGTGATCGGTATTTAAATGTTCTACTAACTCAAAACTTTCTGAAAAAAGCAGTTTTAAATCGTCTACTGAATATCTGCTTATCTCTAAACCGCTACATTTAAGTGGGCCATTTTCTGAAAAGGTTCCAATAATTAATGTACCTCCTTTTCTTATTTGATTTTCTGAAATTTCTATATAGTTTCTTATTTCTTTTTCTATCGTTAAGAAATGAAATACGGCTCTATCGTGCCAAAGATCAAATTTCTTATCAGTATAAAAATCAAGTATATTACTATTAAATAATTCACCTTTATTTGTGTATTTACTTATTCTTTTTTTAACTTCTTTTAGTGCATTACTTGAAATATCTAAGATACTTATGTCAGAAAATTGATTCTTTAAGAGGTTATCAATTAAATAACTTTTTCCACATCCAATATCAATTATTTCATTATCTTTTTTAATACTAGAACTCTCGATTAAAGAAAGTGAAGTTGATGGTTTTTCTTGGAACCAGCTAACTCCATTTAGCTCTTTCTTCTCATAAATTTTCTCCCAATGCTTTTTACTCTTCAACATAAGTTTACTATTAAATTTATATAAAAGTACATAAGATTATTATTACTTTTACAGGCGTTTAATAATATTTTTATCAGCCCCGTAGTTTAATGGATAGAATAGAAGTTTCCTAAACTTTAGATAAAGGTTCGATTCCTTTCGGG
>CAJVXR010000143.1 GCA_913009535.1 uncultured Flavobacteriales bacterium
CTAATTACACATATCTAGGTAAAAAATCTCAGCCATGGGGATCTGATACAGGCCCTGGAAATGCATTAATGGATGCATATTGTTCTTTAAAGCTAGGTACTAATTTTGATAAAAATGGTGCAAGAGCCTCTAAAGGGAAAGTAATAAATAAAGAGTTAAAGAAACTTTTAAGTAACAAATTTTTTAAACTGCCATTTCCAAAATCGACTGGTAAAGAATTATTTAATTCTAATCTTATGACTAAGAGCCTTATGAGTAATACCCACGAAGACATACTGGCAACATTATCAGAATTTACTGCAAGATCAATATCAGATGCTATTACGAAAAATAACCACTCGAATGCTCAAATTATAATTTGTGGTGGCGGTGGCAATAATACCAATCTTATTAATAGAATTAGAGCTCATCATGATGATCTCATGGACTCAGAAGACTTAGGCTTTAAGTCTCAAGCGATAGAGTCTATGGCTTTTGCCTGGCTTGGTTTTAAAAGGTTAAATAGGCAAGTGTCTTTAATACAAGTTAGTAGAAAGAAATATTCGAAGGGTGTTTTGGGCTCAATCGCGAGATCTAAACAGTAAAAGACTCTCCGCAACCACAGGTTGTTTTTGCGTTGGGGTTATTGATTACAAATTTTGCTCCTGAAAGATCTTCGACATAATCTACCGTTGAGCCATATAAATATGGATATGACATTGCATCGACCAGGATGGTGAATTCACTAAAGTCTATAACGTCATCGTCAAAAGCAACTTCTTTATCAAATTTAAAACCGTAGCTAAAGCCTGAGCAACCTCCGCCCGTTACATAAACTCTAAAATTTGAATCCTTTTCTGCCTCAGTGACATTTCTAATTCTTTTTAATGCTGAATCTGACAAGGATATTGATTTATTTTGGTTAACTGAGTTCATTAAATTATTTTATTCTCTTTACCTTGATCTGAATACCAGTTTCATCGTCTCTGAGCCAAAAACCACCTAGCCTAGCTTTCTTTATATTTATTTTGTTTCCTGATTTAAAAATTCTAGTTTTAGTTAGGGGCACAGAGGTAAAGGATTGCCATGTCTGTCCATTATCTAACTTTATTGAGAACTTTCCAGTTATAGAAATTTTTGCATTCTTTATTGAAGAGCCAATACTGCTATCTTCTTTAACGTTTTTTGCTTCTTTGATTTGTTTTTGGTTAAGGCCAAAAAATTTATCGCCATCGCTCGCTTCTTTCTTTACAACCGTCTCTTTGTTAGTATTTATTTTCTGAATTTTCTCTTGTGACTGCATTTTTCTTAGGTCAGGTCTTTGGGGGATATTATTTCTAATGTCTGTATTTACCGCTGCTACCTTAGGTTTATAAAACTGGTCATAGCAGGCTAGTCTATTTTTATCATTTTCAATTGAAGCGCACATAACAGCCGTCTCATTAGCATCAGCAAGAAACGAAAGAACAAAAGTAAATGCAAATAAAACTCTAACCATGGTCTTTAATATTAAGATTATTTAAATTAAATATACTACAAATGAATTAATATTGTTTTATCTGAATTATTATCAATATAAATATAAAATATAGAGATAGCCATACTGGAAGTCTTTTAAGCTGCTATCAATCTTTAATTAATATGGGGACATAATGTGCACAATCTAATTATATATTCGACTACTGACGGACAAACCGTCTCAATAGCTGAGAGAATAGGTGAAGTACTAGAAAATTCTAAAGTGATCTCTATTGCTGATGCTAAAACCTTAAACTTAAATGATTTTGAAACAATTGTTATAGGAGCAAGTATTCGATATGGAAAGCATAAACCTGAGGTTTATAAATTCATAAAAGATAATCTTGGGATCCTAGATGTTAAGAAAAATGCTTTTTTTAGCGTCAATGTAGTGGCCAGAAAACCTGAGAAAAATACACCTGATACAAATCCATATATGCAAAAATTTCTTGAGCTATCCAAATGGAGTCCAAAGAATCTTAGCGTGTTTGCTGGGAAGATTGATTACCCTCAATATAAGTTTGTAGACAAGCAAATGA
>CAJVXR010000144.1 GCA_913009535.1 uncultured Flavobacteriales bacterium
AAACCATCAACTACTTCTAATCCATTATATCTTAAAGATAAAAAAAGAACACTCCTAGCAACATCCCCTTTAAAACTGCTTAAATTACCAGACGGACCATTATAATCACCGTAGTGTTTATTACCTCTTGAACTATTTTCAGGACCGTCTGAAGCTCTTATTCCGTGGGCATCTGAATTAGCGTGTCTTAATGAGTCAATATCCGTTTGCCAATAAGCATCAATACCATCTGCATAAGAGTCTGCACCAATACTGTTAAATCCACCCCTTGACCTAGGGTATGTATGCTCCCTATTCCACTTTCCTGTACTGCTAGAAGTAGTTTGAAAATCAATTTTTGATCTTCCCTGTTCAGTATAGACCAGCCAAACTTGATTGCTATTTTCAGGGTTCACATCTGCTTGCTTTAAAATATCTTTTATGTCAGAATAACTGTGTGCTCTTACTAATTCATTATCTGAAATTATAGCTTGAATAGCAACTATTAGATCTTGGCCAGATAAACCATTTAAATTAGAGTAATAATTATCAGGGAAATCATTACTAATCTCGCTATAGGTTGGTTCTATTGGAGTACCGTAGTTCGCTACAATAAAATCATTGTCATTAACCCTAACAATAGAATTATTATTTAACAATAAATAATTCTCATCATTGATTGATAAAGATAAAACAAAGTCCTCATCACCCTCATCTATGTCATCATCAATAATATCAATTGTAAGCATTACAGAATTTTGACCTGATTCAAATGTCACACTTTCAATATCAGAATAATCTGTAGAATCAAAATTCTCATAATCAAGAGTGAAAAATATAGTAATTGGTTCCTCTACTGCCTCTTCTGTAGTAAAATTAATCTCTATTTGCTCGCCTTCATAATAGGATTCCTGATTGAAACTGAAATCTATACCATTAAGAGAAACCCCATTTCCTTCATTAACTTCTCTAGGAGTAGGTAAAGTAATAAAATAAGACCCATCATTAGCTCTTTGTATTGACTCAGTCGTTTTATTACCATTTTCATTTTCATTTATCTGAGAATTAAGTCCAAGTAATGCCATTAAGTTATCATCATCACTATCCGAAGTGTCATAAACTAAAGCATCAATTAAATTAACAGTTGTTGCTAATGTAGAATCTGGGAAATCATCAACAGAAGCCTCATAAATTGCCACTGCATCGGCACCATTTTGAATTGAACTATTTGGGATTATTAGCTGAGCAGACGGAGAGACATTAATATTACCAATTAAGAATAAACCATTAAGGTCTGTTTGAAAACCATTTAAATCAAGTGTAAGATAACTGCTGTCGGCTCCACTACTTGAGCCATTAAAAAAAACAACTATATAACCATTTAAAGAGAAATTAGGAGATTCGGATTTGATTTCAAGAAATTCTAGTTCATCAAAAGAATCGGTATCTGAATCTATTTCATTTACAAACAACTGAGAATAAATAGAATTCGAGCATAATAGTATTACAAAAAATGTTAATATTTTTTTCAAGACTTTATTTTTTACAAATATACTTTAATCAAATTTTTTATTTACTAAATTTACCATTATTAAAACCAAACAATGAAACTAATTCTATTTAAATTTATAGCTATTCTAAACAGGTATTTACTACCCAGTTTATCTAAAAAAAGATTGGACCTTAGTAAAGCTACTAAATTTGAATTAGCCTTATTTGGATGGAAATTATTTATTACAAAAAAAGTGATCAAACAATAAATTTAATTTTTATTTCCCCAAATCTAAAATTATATGAAAAATTTTATCAAATTATCAGTACTTTTTTGTTTATCAATAAATTATAGCTTTTCACAAACTTACAGTGAAGAATTTCTAGATGGAACTATAATGTTCAAATTAAAAGAAAATATTTTGTCTTTTGATAAAACAATTCAACCAGACGAAAACATACTAAGTAAAAATGAAAATATCTCTAATTATCCTGAAATAGCAGTAATATTTAATGATGTAGAGGTAACTACATTTGAAAGACCTAGTTACTTTAG
>CAJVXR010000145.1 GCA_913009535.1 uncultured Flavobacteriales bacterium
CGTCAGTACTATTTGCTGCAGTAGTGGCAAAACCAGATGAAAAATGGGGTGAAACACCTTGTGCATTTATAGAGCTTAAAGATCCTGATGACACTGTTACTGAAGCAGAAGTGATTTCATTTTGTAAAGAAACAATGGCTGGTTTCAAATGTCCAAAAAAAGTTATTTTTGGTGAACTCCCTAAAACTTCTACTGGGAAAATTCTTAAGTACGAGCTAAGAGAAAAAGCTAAAAATGCCTCTAGTTAAAAGATTATTTTCTTTTGTAGTTTTCTTTAATTTTATATTTTTATCTGCTTCTTACGGTGCAAACGATACCTGTGAGACTTTTTTTTCAGAATTGCAAAAAATAAATACAAATAACACTATTGTTAGTAAACGAGTTCAAGATGGTATCGGCTATACACCTGGAACAAACTTAATTAGAAAATATTCTCAAGATAAAGGCTGGTCTTTTATTACTAAAGATGGCTATCCAATTATAAAAGGCTTAATTCCCGGATCAGATGCTGAAAAACTACTTAGAGAAAATGACATTATTATAGAATTAAATGGTGAAGACTTAAAAGAATTCCCAAGACAAATATCAAACTTAGAAAGTTGGTACTATTTTGAAGGCGATAAAATAGATCTTTTAGTTAAAAGAAAAAATGGTGCCAAAGAAGAATTTATTAAAATTTCATTAGCTGCAAAAGAACCTAACATTGATTTACTTTTAATACCTGAGCTAAAAATATTAGATATAACTGAAATAAATGCAAAAAGAGGAACTTATTCTATTAACTATGAATTTAATTATTTTTGGGAAGATCAGGCTGTTTTTAATGTTGCCAAAAATGTTTTAACTGGTGGAATTGATACTGGTGAGAATGAGGCCTTGGGATTTTCTTGCAAATTGACTGAGCAAGAATTTATTGATTATAATTTTAAAATTTGGCAACCAAAAATAAAGTTTAAGAATGAGATTGTTACTTCAGAAAGTTCTAAAGATTCTAACTACTATTTTTCCGCATGGCATAATCCCGCATCAAAAGTTCAAGGTATAGAAATATCTAAACTCGAAACTGGTTTGTCGACTTTTTCAAATAAATATGATTTTCAAAACTTTCCTTTTGATAAACAAATACTAAATTTAGATTTTATTGATAAATCAAGTGATGATTTAAATTCTAAAATATGGGTATCAAATATGTGGCTATATGACTCTGACTATCTAACTGAATTTGTAGATAGTAATAATCTTTTTGACTGGAACATAAATTCTTATTCTCACAACTATTTTGTAGAAACAGATTTGAATTATGGAGTTAGTAACTTTGGTATTACTAATACTTTTGAAATTCAGAGAAATGCAACTTATTATCTATTTAAGATAATTGGACCAATTTTTTTGATACTAATTGTTTGTTGGAGTGTGATGTGGCTAACAGCTAAAGAAGTTGAAAGTAGACTTACCGTAACAACAGTATGCCTACTATCTTTAGTTGCATATAATTTTGTAATAGATCAAGACTTGCCAAGATTAGCTTACTTTACAAAAATGGATTATATAATATCACTATCATATCTATTTGCTGCATTACCTACATTGATAGCTGTATTGGAATATAGGTTCTACAAGCTATACAATAGAGAAATTTCATTTACAAATGTGATCAACTATACTGGCCCATTAATCTATATTACTATAGTCTTTGGAATAGTAGTCTCTTAAAGTTCTTGTCTACTTAATAGCCTTATTGGGATGCTTAACAGTAATATGTCCTAAAACTTTACCTTTATTAGGTCCATTTTTTACAGTGTAACCTGAAGTTCCATTAGCATTAGTGTCCACTGCCTTAACAAGAACATTATTTATCATTCTCTCACGTTTTTGCTTGGCTTGATTTCGGCTAAAACGAGATAAAATTGCGTGCATTCTTTGCATCATACAACATCTCCTTAGTTGTTAGTTTTAACCTACTTTTAACCGATGTAGATCGGTCACTTTTTAACCATGTGAAATG